>NZ_JBFREL010000046.1:0-35544 GCF_052114265.1 Paenibacillus sp. MCAF9 | reverse complement strand
CCCGTTAACATTCCTGTAGGTGTTAGTAGATTCAATTTGCAGAAAAACAAACGCCTCGCTAGGATGAGTATGTACTGGGTTGCAGCCCTCAGAACTCACCTTAGGAGGCGTTATTATGAAGTCTAGACTAACTAAAGCTCAGAATCAACGTGTAGAACGTGTTTCCACTTCTACGCTAGTCATCGGCATCGACATTGCCAAAGAGAAACATGCTGCTCAAGCGATTAACTTTCGAGGTATTGTCCTCAGCAATCGTCCCATTATGTTTTCGAACGACCATGCAGGCTTTGAGCACTTAATAAACAATATTCATAAACTACAGATCAGGCACAATTTGAATGACGTCATTGTGGGAATGGAGAGTACCGGTCACTACTGGTTTAATCTCGCTCATTGGTTGATGAAACAAGGGATTTCTGTTGTTCTTGTTAATCCAATGACGACCAAACGCAATAAGGAAAACAGAGATAACTCTCCATCAAAGAATGACCCAAAGGACGCTTTGGTCATTGCCGATGCAGTGAGCCGCGGGTTTTATACGCTCTTCTCTCCAAAGGAAGAAGCCTTCCGCCGCTTACGGGTTATTGTCACAAACAGAGAGCATTGGGTGGTTAAATCCGGGCGGATTAAGAACAGAATCCACCGCTGGTTGGATATCCGTTTCCCAGAATACGGCAAAGCGTTTGAAGATATTTTTAGTCCACGTTCATTAGCCACTTTGCGTCGTTTCCCAGCCCCATCTGACGTATTGCAGTTAACGCCAGAGCAGATGGTGCAAACCTGGGGAGTTTACATGGCTAGACCGGGCGGTGTGCGAGGCAGAAACAAGGCTATCCAGCTCCAAACACTCGCTAGACATAGCGTTGGAGATGCTACTGCCCTTGAAGAGGACAAATGGGAACTTAGGCACCTTGTCGAAGAATATGAACGAATCTGCCACATCATTGCTGAAGCGGACGAGATCATTAAAAAGCTATTGCCCGAGATCCCCTGTTCGGATCTCGTTCGATCCGTCGGTGTTTCCGTTCCCGCTATGGCTGCCATATTCGCATTTGGCGGGGACTTACGTAAGCTCTCTCACGGAAATCAGTTATTGCGAAAGGCTGGATTAAACTTAGCGGAACGTAGTTCTGGTAAGTTTAAGGGGCACATTAAGCTAACCAAACGAGGAAACTCATTACTTCGGAAGCATTTGTATTTCTCAGTGTTTCACCTCTTATCTCACAATCGTGCATTCCAAGCCGTCCATGCACACAATGTTGAAGTAAAACGAATGACGAAAATGCAATCCATGATGAAGTTGATTGGGAAATTAGCTCGAATGCTTGTAGCCATGGCGCGAGAAGGACAAGCTTTCTCCGAGGATAAGGCTCAACCGCTAATAGCAGCTTAACGACTACATGCACAACCCAGATACGTAGATTAGATCGTTCGAAGGATTTCACAAAGAAAGCACGGAGTACCGAGATTTTTACGCTTTAGGGCATAGACCCGTTCCGTTAACGTTGATCGGACTCCACACCTTGGATAGATAGGACGAAGGAATGTAAGGGCTTAGACCCGTTGAGATTTGGGAGAGTGAATCCCAAGGACCTTGTGGAGAGAGACGTGCAGCAAAGCTTTCTAAGGAAGATGTTGTATATAGACCAACACCTTCTATTCCCGCATGCCCTCAAACGGAACTGCCTAGCCCTTATGATGTAATTCTTTAAACTCCTATTTAAATCTATATGTGAAATTCTGCGAATTCGCGAGTATTTGCGAGAAAAACCTTATTCTCTGAGGGAGCTTAACATCACTACGGCCGACTTAATTCGTTGGTTTCCATTGACTATCATTGTACGTATCTGAATGTGTAAGCCTGTAAGTAAAGAAGGTTGGACAATTTCTGCCGTAAACTTTCTGTATATCATATTTATCCAAATAATACTCTTCCAAATCAGAATTAAGTTCTAACGCAGCATAATCCCAATCTTGTTCTGCAAATTTAGTGATTTCATCAATTAGACCAATATGTTTATTCATATAATTCACATAACGTTCTTTTGCATTAGAATGCCTATCTTCAGTGTAACAATTATGTAAGGGATTTTTTACTGCGATTAAAGTTTGTTCAAGAAGCTTTCTATGGTTTTTTGAGTCCAAAGCAAAGATTTCCACCCATCTAAAGTACTTATACGGTGAATAATCTTTATCTTTGTTATTTAGATGGGAGGATCCTGAAACATGTTTAACTATCCTCCCCCAAAGATCATTAGTTTCACCTATGTATAAAGGGGTTCTTCCCCAATTATCGTTTGGTCCATAGAAAACATAAACACCGGCACTATTATTGTAAGAGCTAAGTACCTCTAATTGCTCATCTGTACAAAACGGGATCGAGTATATTTGAGTTTCTGGCGATGCTGGTACTAGTATTTCAAAAATGTCAGGGTCTTTTTCTGCCTCCTTACTTTTATGTAAACGCACTCTAAACTTCTCGTCTTTAGGATAGTTACTAGTCGGATATAAAACATTCGGTTCATCATAAATATTTGTATTAAACTTGATGTCTTGTTCTATAAAATCACCTATAAGACCTTCGGATCTTTCTCGTTCTTCAAAGAACATGGAATCATCTCCTATAAAATCCATTTAATTTGTATGATCCTGCATCATCTAGAATTCAAAATCCCCCTATATGCCAAGTTGTAACTGAATGGGATAATACTTAGTCATTCGTAAATAGTATTGAGGACACCATTACTTATAACCGATTTTGTCTATTCTGCCCGTTAGTTTGACAGGCTGCCTATTTTTGCCCGGCAGCCTGTAATCACTGTGCTTCAGTTCCTATTAGTTTTGTCGTTTATAGACTATAAATTCCGTCTCCTTTTCTCGATAACACCCGCTTTTCAGTAGGGTGCCTTGAACTATCATTGTTTTTCCCACCTCTTTCAGGGTGCACCATATCAGCCATTTCCGTATTACAGCTTTTCCACCGAGGTCCATACTTGCTTACAATCCAGTCATTGATCTCAGTGTAATGTCTTTCTCCGCCGAGAGTTTGCAAGGCATCTATTATTGCATCATACAAAGTTATCTTCATTTCGTATCACTCCTTTTTCCCTGTAGCATGCCTTCCGTATTTCATTTAATAACTACTTGATATTGAAGTATTCGCGAAACAAATAAATTTTCCTTTACAACAATTCAACTATTCTGCCCGTTAGCTTAGCGATAGTCTGCCACACGTCAGCCCCTTCAGGATTTAACTATCGTTCCCCGTTAGCGTAACGCCATTTAACAAGGGATGTTCTCTTGTGACTGCATATTCCTCAAGTATTTCCTCGCTGCAATCTTCTGTACTCTTATCTAAATTATCTTATAGTGACAACTTAAAAAATGGATCTGACGTATATCCATCTACATCTACAGGATATTTCTCATTTGCTGGCTCTCCAGATTTGATTAATACCAGTTGGATAGGAAAACCCACCATTCGCTCTTTTGTAGTTGCTTGCTGGATTGCTGTATACGCAAAGGTATCCATTTGTATTTGACCATCTTTAATTAATTCATTAAATATTCGCATACCATCAAGTGTGAAGACTTCGCTTTGAGTAGACATAAAAAACGGTAAGTTAGGTTCTTTTTCGACTATAGTTTGGTAATTATCGACATTGTCCTGTATAAAAAGAATTTTCCCTGCCCCTGAGTTGGGGTTTACTCCAACAAGTCCTAGCAACAGACGCTGAGTATGGTTTGGATGATCTTGTAAAGAACGTGCGTATACCGATTTAAATATTGGTTTTGCGAGCTCGATAATATCGTAAATATATTGATCTGCTGTAAGCTTTTTCTTCAATTCATTTCTAGCGAAATCGCCATAATCCCCAAGTCCGGCAGTAAACGCAAAAACATGCTCATTAAGTTTATGTACCTTCTTCACAGATGAAATTGTCCCTGTGGTCAAATCTGTTCGCCGTGAATCCGCTGCGATAAAGACACCGTTAGTGTTAGAAAATGCAATTATAGCGGTCATTGGAAGCTCCTTTTCGTTTGTAATTACATAAATACGATAATTATCTACTCGAAGCACGTTTCTCGTATATAAACCAAAAAAGAAACGAACTTTCTTATAGAAAGAATACCACATATTGGCACTAAACTGCCCGTTCGTATTATGAGATCAACCAGTTCTTTCTGGTTGATCCTTTTTTCATTTGCATAGAGGATTAAGTTAGCATGGTGGAACGTAACTGCCCGTGGGACTCGATCCCGAGCGCTATATTGTTCACCCCTACTTGTCATGACCATGATTGAGGCTGGTTGGGACGTGAGATCCCGTATAACAAGCGATGCTATGGAGCGACAAGAAGAAACCGTAGGGGCTGCCGGTGAATCTATACAAACAGGGAGAGACGAAATGAATCCAGTTATCGGTCTAGATATTTCTAAAGAAGAAAGCCATGGACAAGCGTTTTTAGAGCGTGGGAAACCATACAAAGGAACTTTCCATTTCGAGCATACTCGAGAAGGACTGGCGAAGTTACTTCAAATTGTTCAAGCCCTCGAGCTTGCATCCAGACAACGTCCTTTGCTTATTCTGGAAGCCACCGGGCATTATCAAAGCCCCGTTGTTCAGTTCCTCGAGGAGAATCACTATCTATACATTGTTATAAATCCGCTCATCTCGAATCGACTTAGGAAGTCTAACCTTCGTAAAGTGAAAACGGATGCTGCTGATGCTTACCTTTTGGGAGAACTGTACTACAAAGAAGAGTTTGAACCGGTTAAGAAAAGAAGTGTGCAATTGCTCAATCTGCGCTATCTTACAAGGCAATATGAGTCTCTTTCAAAGATGTGTGTACAGACTAAACTGCAATTCCAAGCTGTTTTAGATCAGGTTTTCCCTGCTTACAAAGGTGTCTTTGGAGCTATGTATTCAGGCATTCCACTACGGTTTTTATATGAGTTCCCAACTTCAAATTCAGTTTTACAAACGGACGAAGAAATCCTTCACGCCAAAATGAAACAATTGCTTTCAACGAGACGAGGCCGTTCTGAAGACTGGGTTAGCGAGCGGGTAAAGCGGCTGCTGGATGCGGCAAAACAAAACCCCTTCGAACAAACCATGTACGCTAGCCACTTAGTTAATTTAAGAGTTCTCATCGCCCTCATTCTTCAGTACCAGAAGCATCTTGCTGAGTTGGAACAAAACATAGATGCCCTGGCAGAAGAAATCGAAGAGTATGATTTAATTCAGTCCATTCCCGGTATTGGCCATAAAATTGCAGCAACAATTTTATCGGAAATTGGGGAAATTGACCGATTTGGTCATCCGAAAAAACTAGTAGCCTTTGCTGGTATCGACCCAAGTGTCTTTGCTTCAGGTAAGTTTACGGCAACCCGAAATCGAATCACTAAACGCGGTTCTAGACAGCTTCGTTATGCACTGGTTATGGCTGTCCAGTGTGGGCTTATCCGCTCCCGAAATATGCGAATTAAAGCGTTCTACGATCGCAAAAGAGAAGAAGGAAAACCGCATAAAGTCGCTCTAGTCGCATGTGCAAATAAGCTCGTTCATTGGCTCCATGCTATCTTGAAAAACAAAAAAGCATTCCGTCCAACATAAAGAAGTTTTTCGGTATAACCTTCCAATAAGAAATAAAATTGGAGGGTTATTATTTGGCATGCTTATTCTAACTATACCATATGATTTAAGATCGCTTTACTGGTAATCTTGACAAGCTATTAGCTGGTATAGTTTAACAAGTAGCCTACATAATTAGCAGATAACTGAGAGCTCATTAATTCTTTGATTTCTCAATCGCTATTTTAACAGCATTCGCCAGATCACCAAGGTTAATTTTTTTTCCTACCACAATCGAATCATCTTCTTGATGCTCGTAACCATTGTATGGAACTTTATTGGTTGGTGTAATTACATAACCACTCTCATCATTCCACATGCAACTAATCAATTTCTTGTTTCGAACAGCATTAGTCCATCCTTTTATTTTGAAATGTAGCTCGATTGGTGTGATATTTATTAATTCATCTGGATTCTTGGTGAAACATTGATCAAATGTTAATAAAAGCTTCTCCTCTATACCTTCATCTGTATAAGGTGATTTTAGTTCATTAACAATGTTAATTTCCGCAATTCCAAATTTTTTGGAGGAACCTGTTGGAATCATAAACAAGTCTTTATGTTTGCTTACATAGATATTGACATTCTTATATCTGTGTTTTTTTAAAAGGTTAAAAAATTTCATTTTATTCATTATCCTTTCGCTGGTGCATCTTACAGTTAATATTTTCGAGACTTACTGTTGGAACCCTTTTGATATCACCAAGCTATCCTGCCCGTTAGCCATCCATGCCGCTCACGCGACACCACGGATTATGGAAGCAATTGCGTTCTTCCATAGGAGTTTAATAAAATGAGCAGGTCACCGCAGCGCCTGCCCTATCCATTATTATTCAACTATCGTTACCCGTTAGCTGAATGGGGTACATAGCCAAGCCTATGGTTTCAAAGTAATATCCTTATATGGTATGTACTTTAATGGCTCAACTTCTTGATAGAGCCTTATTTGATTCACATTAAAAGTAGGATATGGAGTTAACGCCTTTCGGGCAGCTACTGACATTTCTTCAAGTTCATTTGGATTCATGCCGAAGTAAGTCTTACCCAAAGTAAGATGCGGTATAAAGTCAGCAAGTTCGAAATACTGCTTAATAAGTTCTTTTGAAGGGTTAATCATTTGTACTATTTGTGAATGAAGTCGATAAAGCTCCTGTGACTCGACACTTAAATACAACACATAGTCCCCAAAGAATTTTGGGTCAGACAACGTGATTGGAAATGAAGGGAAATTGGTACATAACTTTTCTAATTTATCCAGCCAGCTTAAATCGGGTGATAATCCTCCTTGTGCTTTTAAGGTAATATGTGGCTCCACCATATTTACCACACCATTGTTTTTCCATTCTTTTTGAAAGATAAAGACTTTTTCTAAATATTCTGGCGGCGGTATTATTCCAATGAAATATTGCATAACCAAGCCTCCTATTGCTTCTCTGCTTACCACCTTACAGTATATGACTATTATTCCAAACAAAGCTGCCCGTTAATAAAATGTGCAGGCTACCGCAGTGCCTGCTCATCGTTGAGTGCTATTGAACTAACGTTCTCCGTTAGTTAAAATTGCCTATCCGACATTCACATATCTTAGGAATCTAATAGGTTATGATAGATGTCGTAGCTTTCTTCATCAAAGCACACGAAGATGATTTTCTCCAGTATTCTGCACTTATAAGACTTGATCACTTCAAGACTAAGCTCAGCAGCTAATCTTTTTGGAAAGCGATATATCCCTGTTGAAATGCATGGAAAAGAAATCACTTTAGCACCGTAATCATCGGCTATCTGTAGTGATTTTTTATAACAGTTCTTTAGCTTTTCCTCTTCTTCATTCTGTCCACCTATCCAAACAGGTCCGACAGTGTGGATGACTTTATTTGCAGGGAGCCTGCCTGCGGTTGTTATTACAGCATCACCTGTTTTACACTCCCCCTGCCTTGCCCTAATTTCTCGACATTCTGCTAGGATGGCTGGCCCACCAGCCCGGTGAATGGCACCATCTACCCCGCCCCCTCCAAGAAGGCTGGAGTTTGCAGCATTTACTATGATATCAACTGGAATTTTTGTTATATCGCCTTTAACGATAATAAGTTCCATAACCATCATCCCCTCTTATATATGTCTTTAGCAAAAAACAGCAGCCAGTTACAATGCTAGTTTGCTTTAAACTAATGTTCTCCGTTAGTTGAAGGTACAGGGATTTGTAATTTATGAATTGAATACTTCTCTATTTGCTTTCACAACATCATGAATGCTGAAGCTACCAGCTTTTCCATCACCTTATCGCGCAGAAATGGCGCTTTATTCGCTTTAGTTAAGGCTATGGTTAGTTCCTCTTTTGTAAGGTTCGATGCAGTGCGCAGGACTACTTCATTTGAATACAATTTATTCGTTTGCTCTATTTTCCTCATAAAAATACACCCCTAAAGTATCATCGGTTCCAATACGGGTTTTTCCAATGTCTACTAAATGGGGTGCACTTCAAGTTGATCGGGTTTAGTATAGTTATTCCGTTAGTTTTCTTCGTTGAATTTTCCATTGTATAAATCGTCCAGCAAATGAGTGAGCATGATCTTCTTAGCGACCCACATCAGAATCATTCCGCTATCGATGTTTTTCGCTTCGTCATAACCATCTATTTTCAACCGTAACTGCGCAGCATTCTCTTCAAGATGATCAATTAATTTATGACGATCAATGCTCAATTACAACACCCTCGATATCCTTTATCATAAACCATTCACCCTCTACCATGAATCGAGTTTGATGCTGATCCACACGATCCTTACACCTGCAGTCAATGACCAGGTGGATGAGTCAATAAACAAGGCAACTGGGAATCAAAACTACATCGCCTTTCAGGATCGGATTGATTTTATGGAATCTGTTGAGACTCATACTTTAGGGTTTCAGAAAATTATTGGATATTCAGATAGCATTGTCAATTCAATAAGCTGAATGATTTTCATTAATGGAAATTGAATCGTAGGTAAGGTAACAGTAAATAAAAAAGCCCTAAATCTAGGGCTTTTTACGTTGCGTAAAAGAAAGTCATGAGAAATATTCGCAGGAAATTTCCAGCTGCATATCACCTTTAATTGGTCTCCAACTTTAATGTCACTGGACAAAAATTTATCACCGCTAAGACTTTATTTTTCTAGTCTACAACTTTTTTCCATCAGAAACTAATAGCGATTTATTTTCATTTTTATGAATTCTATGATCTCGTCTTGGTCAATCTCTTTCAATTTCTCGAAATGCATCAGCAAGTCTGCTTCTTTCTCATTAACCTCGTTAATACCGATAACCTTATTAATCGAGTTAGACTTTCCAAACAGAAGCCAAGTTAGATCGGTACGGAATTCAGTTACGATCGCAGTAAGGGTCTCTACTGATGGTTTATACTTGTCCTGTTCCAATTCACTTAGCGTTGCTTGCGAAATACCCACTTGACTGGAGAAGTCATTTTGATTCAATTCGTTGAGCTTCCTAATCTTCTTAATGCGTCCGCCTAATGTTTCGATTGGAATGTCCTCCTTAAATTAATACAGTCCCGATGAGTTCTTGCTTCACCGGGACTGAAATAGTGGTTCATGACTCTTTTTACTGGTTCACGACTTTCTTTACTAGTTCACGACTTTTTTTACTGGTTCATGACTTCTTTATCACCAGACAACTCTTTTTTAATCACTAACCCCCTACTCCACCGTAACACTCTTAGCCAAATTCCGCGGTTTATCCACGTCATGCTCAAGAGCTAGCGAAGCATAATAAGAAATCAGTTGAAGTGGAATAACCGATAGCGCCGGTGACAGGATCGGAAGTGTCTTCGGAATCGCGAATAGCTCGTCGACAGATTTCGCAACTTCTTCCTCTGCACCTTGGTTCGCTATGCCTATAACGTGAGCGCCGCGCGCTTTTACTTCTTTAATGTTGCTAAGTGTTTTCTCATACAGCTCTTCTTGCGTAACCAGAGCGATAACCGGAATACCTTCCTCTATGAGAGCCAAGGTACCGTGCTTGAGCTCACCAGCTGCATAAGCCTCGGAGTGAATATACGAGATCTCCTTCAGCTTCAGGGAGCCTTCTTGCGCTACGGCATAGTCAACGCCGCGGCCGATGAAGAACAAGTGTTTGTGATGCGAGAACGACTCTGCAACTTGTTTAAGCACATACGCTTGCTCAAGGATGCGCTCAACCTGAGTTGGAAGCTGATGCATAGCCTCAAGAACTTCTGCGATGTAAGAAGCTTCTTTGGTCTCAAGCGTACCTGCCATGTGTAGACCAAGCAGATAAAAAGCGATCAATTGCGAGCTGTATGCTTTTGTCGAAGCAACCGCAATTTCAAGACCTGCCCATGTAATAAGCACATGGTCTGCTTCGCGGGCAACCGAGCTTCCTACTACGTTCGTAATTGCAAGCACGCGAGCGCCATTGCGCTGTGCTTCACGCAATGCTGCAAGTGTATCAGCCGTTTCACCAGATTGGCTTACAACGATAACGAGCGTATCCGGAGTAATGATCGGCGAGCGGTAACGGTACTCGGATGCCACATCCGTCTCAACCGGAATACGAGCAAGCGACTCAATGACCGTTTTGCCGACAAGACCTGCGTGATATGCCGTTCCACATGCTACGATGTGTACTTTGCGGATCGATTTAATATATTCAGCTGTCATGCCCAGCTCTTTTAAGTCGACAGATTTACCGTCTTCTGAAATGCGGCTCATCATAGTATCACGGTAAGCTTTTGGCTGTTCGTGAATTTCTTTCAGCATGAAGTGATCAAATCCAGCTTTCTCTGCCGTTACTAGATCCCAATCGACATGAAATATTTCCTTGGAAATACTTTCGCCTTCAGTCGTCATTACTTCGACAGCATCGCGTGTCAGGATTGCCATTTCGCCGTCGTTCAAAATATAAACGTTGCGCGTATGCTCCAAAATAGCCGGAATATCCGAGCCAATGAAGTTTTCGCCTTCACCTACACCGATAACAAGCGGGCTTGCATAACGAACCGCAACCAGGCGATCCGGCTCAAACTCAGTCAAAACACCAAGCGCGAACGCTCCACGCATACGTTTAACCGCACGCTGCACAGCTTCCACGATGTTGCCGTTATATTCATCAGCAATCAAATGGGAAATGACTTCCGTATCTGTCTCCGATACAAAAACATGCCCTTTTGTCACTAATTCTTCCTTAAGATTCAAGTAGTTCTCAATAATTCCGTTATGAACAACCGAAAATTTAGCTGTGTTGTCCGTATGCGGATGCGAGTTCACATCAGATGGTTTACCATGAGTAGCCCAGCGTGTATGGCCAATGCCAATAGAACCTTCGAGCGGTACTTCACGCAGCAAGCCTTCAAGATTCGCGAGACGTCCTTTAGACTTTGTAATTTCGAGCCCGTTTTTCGTGAAGACAGCGATACCAGCGGAATCATAACCCCGGTACTCCAGCTTCTTCAATCCTTCGAGCAAAATGTCCTGCGAGTCGCGTTTACCAATATATCCTACAATTCCACACATAATTTAATAGGCCTCCGATAGGTTATTTTCCCGTCCTTATCGGATGCCGCCAATGCGTGGCACAGGCACTATGAAGTTGTCACAAAATAATCCGAATGATTGCGGAAAATGTAACCCCTCTGCCCATGCCCACCCTGCTGGTGGCATCTTGGACATACGGGAGTAATATTATAATCGAAGCCTGCCGCACGATTGTATGACCGGTCGCCCGGCCGTTTTACGTAACGGCTTTCGGTTGGCTTGTAATACCGGAAGGTCCCCGCCGAATGTTTCGAACACCTTCACCTCGTCAGCTTCCCGTATGAATACCCGCTTCAAGCTGGGTCTATCCAGCTCTACCACCGATCATTCATCACGCAAGCTCTGGCGCTTATGTTGCTTATATAACCTCTATCCTCGCTTTCCTTCTTGAATCACACTACCTATCATATTCATTTTCCAGCTGCTGTGCAACCTTTCATGGAAAATATACTCGTCCATTTTCCAAAATAATGCTAACAAAGCCCGCCGGCTACAAGAACCGACAGGCCTTCGACACCATTATTCTCTATGATTAACCTAGTTCACTTTTAACGACATTTGCAATTTGATCAACGTAGGCCTCGACCTGTTCCTTCTCTGGTCCTTCCGCCATAACGCGAATCAAAGATTCCGTACCCGATGGACGAACAAGCACGCGGCCGTTGTCGCCAAGCTCCAGCTCTACACGTTTAACCGCTTCTTCTATCGCTGCATTGCCTTGGTACAAGCTCTTGTCCGCTACGCGTACGTTAACAAGCTTTTGCGGGTATTTACGCATAAGGCCTTTAAGTTCGCTTAGCTTCTTGCCAGAGGCTGCAATCGTATCAACGAGCTGAAGCGCAGTAAGAATACCGTCGCCAGTCGTAATATGGTCAAGGAAAATAACATGGCCGGATTGCTCGCCGCCTAGATTGAAGCCGCCGCGACGCATTTCTTCCATGACGTAACGATCGCCAACTGCCGTTTGCGCTGTCTTCAAGCCAATGCGCTCCGCTCCCTTGAAGAAGCCGATATTCGCCATAACCGTCGTGACAATGGTATCCTCTTTCAGCTTGCCTTCACGCTTCATCGCATCGCCAATAATACAAAGAATAAAGTCGCCGTCTACCTCTTCGCCATTTTCATCAATTGCAATCAAACGGTCAGCGTCCCCGTCAAAAGAAAGCCCAAGGTCTGCGCCATGCGCCAGTACCTGCTCACGCAAATATTCTGGATGCGTCGAACCAACGCCAGCATTAATATTCAAACCATCCGGCTCAGCGCCTACCGTTATAATGTCCGCTCCAAGCTCGCGGAATACCGAAGGAGCCAGCTCATAAGCGGAACCGTTCGCGCAGTCCAGTACGATTTTCAGGCCTTTGAATTCGCCTTTGATCGTAGTTTTCAAATAATCCAAATAGCGCTGCTTAGCGCCTTTATCGCTTGATACCGCTCCGATATCTCCGCCCTCAGGCCGCGGCAATTCATCTGTAAGAGCATCAATTAATTGTTCGATTTCGAGTTCGGTATCATCCGACAATTTAAAACCGTCGCCAGCAAAAAACTTAATGCCGTTATCCTCTACAGGATTGTGTGATGCGGAAATCATAACACCAGCGTCAGCATTCAGCTCACGCGTAATATAAGCAACTGCCGGTGTGGATACGACGCCAAGACGCACAACGCTTGCACCAATCGACAACAGACCCGCAATCAGTGCAGATTCCAGCATTGGGCCAGAAATCCGTGTATCAAGGCCAATAACCACCTTCGGCTTTTGCGCCTTATGTGTTAGAACATAGCCGCCGCAGCGACCGATTTTGTATGCTAGCTCAGGTGTAAGCTCACGATTGGCTACGCCGCGAACACCGTCTGTACCGAAATATTTCCCCATGTTTAAAAAGCTCCTTTGTAATATATTGCTTTCGTTGTTATATACTTATTCCGCTCTGATGATTATGGATTCGTAGTTGAACCGCCTGCTGCGTTTCCGCCACCATTGCCAGTCTCCTCACTGGTGTCTGGAGGCGGTGTCGTAGCAGGGGGAGGAGACTCCTCTGTCGGAGTGCCTCCGACCTCCTCGGAGTTGTCCCCGCCTGATCCTGGTACTGAATTGTCGGTTATTTCTATCGTTATCGTTAAAGTTTGCCCATCAGCCAGTACGGTCTGAATATACGCAGGCACATCGACCTGAAGCGTTACGACATGCGTGCCTACACCTAGACCTTCTACATTGGCAATAATGCTAATATCCGATGCCTTAAGCGTAGACAACACCGGATCTGCTCCGCTGACGGTTAAATCAAACTTACCGTTTGCCGGCGTCCGTATAACCGCTGACAGCCCGTTTGCGATACCTTCTATAGCTACATCTAGTCCTGTAAGTGTTCTATTCTTAACGGGAGCTACAACGACATTGAGCTCCACCTCTGCTGGATCTATTGCCTTTATTCCATCAATCAATTCCGTCTTCACGCGAATGGTTCCTGTTTGCTTCACCTTCGAGAGATCAAGCACAACTCCATCGTAAACCTGCAGCTCGTCTAACTGCTTCTGCTCGCCGTATACGGTCACCTTGTCTATTGCCGGCTTCACCGATACTAAGCTCAGTCCCTCAGGCAGAGTGCCCGTATAGCGCACCTGTAGAGGCAGTACCTTCAGCGGAGGCGTTACCTTGACCTCGACATGCAGCGTTTCTGGTGAAACAATCGCATTTGTCATTTCGATACCGTCTACATCGTATACGATTACTTTTGCTTTTTTGTTAACAACCGTTTTATCTGCACCCTCAATATTGATCTCCGTCGTAACAGCACCGATTCTGCTCATATCATCCTTAGGCAGCGTAACCTGTACACCTGTTGTCGGTGCTACAATCGTCGATGCTCCAACAATATAACCGTCTGCCGGCTTGCCTTCCACAATGACTTGCGGCTCAAAAGGCTTCGTTACAATTTCTTCGATCTGAACCGTAACGGTGCGCGGCGACATCTCGACAAGCGTAATCCCTTTCGGCAGTTTTACCGTCAAAGGCAACTCCTGTATGCCGGGTTTTACGCCCTTCAAGTCCACTTGAACCTTATAATCATCTTTCGAAGAAGCATTGAACAAAACAGTTAACCTGCCCTGCACGTCAAGCCGCACGACGGTAGGTTCCATCGCCGTAAGCACGTACTTATCTGTATCTAGGCCATCTGCCGTAATAACCGATGCTTCGATCGTTTTGGTATCAATATTTGATGTCGCCGTCTGCGGTGAGGTGTCCGGATCAATATGTACAATAGCCCAGAGCAGCAATCCGACTATGACGGATATTACTTTGAGAGAGGTGGGGTGACTTAGCCATTTATCCATCACTGCCTCCTTTCCGCTTCCAAAGAGACGATATGGTTACACGTTCCTTCGTACGACCTGTCGTCTTCGGAGTCAGCTCATCAAAGAGCTTCGAAATCAGCGATTCCTCGTTAATATCTCGTACGATCATGCCTCCTAGAGACAATGACACTTGCCCCGTTTCTTCCGAGACGGTTACGGACACTGCATCCGTTACTTCACTTACTCCAATAGCGGCACGGTGGCGAGTTCCAAGCTCCTTGCTTATAAAAGGATTTTCCGATAGAGGCAAGTAGCAGCCCGCCGCCATAATCTGATTAGCGCGTATAATGACAGCTCCATCATGCAGCGGTGTATTTGGTGTAAAAATGTTAATCAGCAGCTCCGATGTAATTTTTGATTCCATACGGATGCCCGATTCAATCAATTCACTGAGGCCTGTGCTCCGCTCAAATACGATTAACGCCCCGATTTTTCGTTCTGCCATAAAACGGACAGCTTTAATTACGCCGTCAATTTGTTCATTAACGACATCCCGATCAAGCGAAAATGACCGCGCAAACAGCTTTCCACGACCAAGCTGCTCAAGCACGCGTCTCAGCTCAGGCTGAAAAATAATCAGCACGCTCACAATTCCGAAGGTGAACATCTGGTTCATTAACCATTTCAACGTATACAAATTGAACCATGTACTCAGCCCCCATACAGCGACGAGTACGACGATCCCTTTTAAAAGTTGAACTGCCCTTGTTCCGCGCACAAGCAAAATCATTTTATAAATAATATAACTAACTATACCAACGTCTATAATATCCTTTAAATAGTCATGCCATGTTAAATCTGAGAAATAACTCATATGCCAACCCCCAACAGCCGATCCCCTTATTATTGTCTAATTATCGGTTTTCAACTTTATTATTTTCTATATATGGGATTGGAAATCCTTTTTTTCAAAAAAAAATTAAAAAACGCCCCCCTGCAACAGGGAGGCAGCTTGCTTTAGCGAGCGTTACCGCCAAAAGTTTGCGTTACTTTGTACCAGAACCAATCGAGCGCTTGGTCAATCGTTCTGCTCTGACCCGCGATATGGCCGGTTGAAGCCAGGTTCAAGGTTCCGTCAATAACGGTTACGTTGCCGTCCACCTCGCCCTTAACATCGGCTATTCCATTTTCTACGGTCAAATTTCCCGTTAGATGAGCACCCTCTGGCACAATAACTGTATTTCCTTCTATGATGACCTGCTGAAGATCCTCGCCTGCAACAATCAGCTTGGTATCCTCTTCCCACATCGTGAAGAAGCTGCCTAACATAACGAGTACAAACACAGCAGCTGCTGTTACTCCGGGGTACCGATAAATAAAACGTACGATGCGGTTTCTCTGCTTGCTCTGTTTCTTCGGCAGTTGCTGCATAATTCGTTCATTTAAAAGCTCGGATGCCTTCTTGTCATAATCCGCGGCAGGCTTAATCGCTTCTAAAGTCTGGAACACCGCGGCGTCCGTCTTCTGGAGCTGTTCAAACCGGCTGCGACAAGCGGGACAGGAAAGCAAATGAGATTTTAACGTAACGATATCTTCACGCGGCAGCTCGCCGTCCAAATAATCATGCATCCATACGATAGCGACGTTGCAATTCATAGCAGCCAGTCCTTTCTTTCAGTTGCTCGCGCATTAAGTTCTTATCTCGCTATTAGGATACGTTACTAGCAAGAAGGATGTTTCACTTTTTTTCGTAATCGCGTAAGTAATCCTTTTCAGGTAAGGAATTAGCTTGAATTTCTCCCAAAAAGAAGCCTATGTCTGCGCTAGACATGGCTTTCCTTTGGAGGATAGTATCATTATTTGTAATTATAACTTATGCTCAAGCTTCTTCCGAAGAAATTCTCTGCCGCGGTGGACCCGCGTTTTGATCGTCGTGACAGGCATGTCCAGCACATCGCCAATTTCCTGCAACGACAGGTCCTGCATATATCTAAGCGTCATCACGCTCTTATATTTCGGTGGCAGTGAAGCAATAGCCGCATGTATAATGCGCTGTGTGTCCGAGAGAAGCAGCTCTGATTCTGGCGTCCGATTATCGCTCGGTATCATGGAGTAGCCATCCAGTCCCTCATGATCCGATGACTCTGCATCCAGCGAATAGGTCGGCTTGCGTTTGCGCAGTCGATCAATACATAAGTTCGTAGCAATTCTATATATCCAAGTTGAAAATTTTAACGTTTCATCATATCTATCCAGGTTTTTGTAAACGCGAAGGAACGTATCCTGTACAACATCCTCCGCTTCCTGGCGGCTGTTTAACATTCGATAAGCCATATGAAAGAGCTTGTCTTGATAGAGGTCTACAAGCTCAGCAAAAGCCTGCTGATCGCCTTTAAGCGATAACTTCGCCAGGCGTGCTTCCAATACAATCACCTAAACTCCTCCAAACCTTCCATTCGATCGACTGATCGCCTTGCTCTATTTTATAAATATATAATGTCCGCATCCATACACCCTAGAAAAATCGTAATGCACATGGGCTGAAAAAGCAAGACAATTGAGAAAGATACTTCCAATATGAGCATCGACCCTAATTAGCCGTAATGTTCATAGTCATGAGCAGCAATGTACGTACATCAGGTTCAGGTTTCATTGCTGTTTGCTCCAAAAAATACTAACCGTTCTAATAATTATATAGGTTTGACGTTCAGTCAGCAATCGACCTGAGGCTAGTTGTTTTTTCGACTTTCGGCTAGGAACGCTAAAATAAAGCAAAAAAGGTCTAGGAAACGTAATGTTCCCAGACCTTCAATGTTCATGCGCTTTATATTTATTAAAGTGTATTTGTTTTCAATTGCTCGAGCACCTTTGTAATCGTCGTCGTAGGAATCGCAAAACCAATGCCTTGCGCCTCAGCGTTCACAGCCGTGTTTATACCGATAACCTCTCCCTTCTCGTTTAGAAGCGGTCCTCCAGAGTTCCCTGGATTAATAGAGGCATCCGTTTGCAGCAAATGCTCGTAATTATGATTCCCTTGCTCATCTGCAATCGTAATTGGACGCTCTTTCGCGCTTAACACGCCCATAGTCAACGTTTGATCGAAGCCATATGGATTGCCGATCGCCATCACCCAGTCACCGATTCGCGTTTGGTCAGAGCTTCCCAGTTTAAGAGATGGGAATGCTTTGCCGTTAGGCTCTTCCACCTTAAGCACAGCCAAGTCTAGATCATAACTCGAACCAAGCACCTTTGCTGTTAGAGGCTCGTCATAACCTTGAACCGTTACTTTAACCTCCTTTGCACCCGCAATTACATGCTCGTTAGTCAGAATATAACCATCCGATTCGAAGAAAAAGCCTGTACCAGAGCCTACTAACTCAAGATTTGAACTGCTTGGCTGTTGTTCTTGAGATTCTTGCTGCTGCCCGTTGCTACCCGACCCGCCATTTCCAAAAAACTGTTGAAAGCGTGGATCGTCGAACATGGAGTTCGAACGTGCTGGCTCCCCATAATTTTCAATCTTCACAACCGCGGGGCTCGCAGCTTTATAGACGGAAGCGATATCTTCACTTGAGCTTAGCGATGCTGTAGACAAGCCAGCATCCTGCTGTCCTGAATTGCTTACAACGCTGGAGCCCGAGTTTTGAACGGTTTGTTCCCCTCCGCTGAACAGATTGTTTTTATCTGCCATGTAGGAGAAACCGCCAATGACGAGAGCGCCAATCAAGAACGATGCAAGCAGTGTTTTTGCCGAGCTGCCGCCCGAACGCTTTGAACGTTTTTTACCGCCAGGCGCTGACCCTGACCCGCTTCCGCTCTCATCTTGTCCCAGCCCAAGCTCCCTCTCATACGAAGCTCTTAGCTCATTTGTTGATTTGTTGGATTCATAAATATAAGTAGTGACAGGAGTCCGGTTCGTTTCGTTCGATGTATGGTTCGACGTGTAAGTATCACCGCTCGTTTCCGAGCGTTTGTTTTCCTCGTTCATCTCTATCATCCTCTCAATAGTAGGTGTCTGTTTCCTATGTACCTATCATGCAGGATGTACCTTAAACAAAACTTAAGTGGACTATAAATGAACATAAGAAAAATAGAGTTCTGTTGCCGTTTATTTTTTTGGCTTCTCACTACAAGGCCTTCCAACTGCTTTAAACGAAAAAAAGCCAACCACAGTAAATACCATGGTTGGCTTTGCAGCTATTCTATATTCGCCTAAGCGATTAGTTTGAGCAGTTAGCCCGTATTCCGAAGTCCTGCGGCAATGCCGTTGATCGTCAGAAGCACTTCGCGAAGCAGCTCTGGATCATCTTCTTCGTTATCACGCAGTGCACGAAGCTCGGTTAGCAGCTGCACTTGCATGTAGCTAAGCGGATCGACGTACGGATTGCGCAGACGAATCGACTCTTGGATAACAGGAACATTATCCAAAATTTCCGTTTGGCCTGTGATGCTAAGAATAAGCTCAGATGTAAGCTTATATTCTTCTTCGATTTGCTCAAAAATACGATCGCGGATCGTTTTGTCCTTAATCATATCTGCATATTCCTTCGCAATAAGCAAATCTGCTTTGGCAAGAGCCATTTGAAGATTGTCAATTAGCGAGCGGAAGAACGGGAACTTCTCGTACATCGTACGCAGCGTGTTCAGCTTTTCCTCGTCGTCGCCAGTATATTGCTTCATTGCAGTACCAGCGGCGTACCATGCCGGCAGCAAGTAGCGGCTTTGCGTCCATGCGAACACCCAAGGAATGGCGCGCAAATCCTCGAAACGATCACTGTTTTTCCGTTTGGATGGACGTGAACCGATGTTCAGCTCGCCAACCTCAGGAAGCGGTGTCGACTCCTTGAAGTACGTCAAGAAATCTGGATCGCGGAAAATAAGATCCTGATACTTCTCGAGTGCCGTCTCGGAAATCGTACGTGCAATTTCTTCCCACTCCGCTTCTGCTTGCGGTGCTTGCTCTGGGTATTTCGCCAGACGAGCAGCCGTAATCAGCGCCCAAGTTGCTTGCTCCAAGCTGCGGTATGCAATACCTTGCATCGAATAACGCGAGGATAGAACCTCACCTTGCTCGGTAATTTTGATGCCGCCGCCAACCGTATGCGGCGGTTGTGCAAGGATACTGCGGTTAAGCGGCATGCCGCCGCGGCCAAGCGCTCCGCCACGGCCGTGGAAGAACTTCAGCTTAACGTCGTACTCTTTGCCGGCAGCTGTAATTTCATTAAGCGCTACGCGCAGCTCCCAGTTCGCTGTAACAACTCCGCCGTCTTTGTTGCTATCGGAATAACCTAGCATAATTTCATGCAGGTTGCCGCGAGCTTCCACCGCTTGACGGTAGATTGGCATTTCGAATAGCTGCTTCATAATAGCTGGTGCTGCATGCAGGTCGTCAATCGTTTCAAATAGCGGTACCGATTGCAGTGTACAACGAATCGTGCCGTCCGCTTCCTTGCGGAACAGGCCAACTTCCTTCGCAAACACCATAACCTCAAGCATGTCGCTTGCCGCTTCCGTCATACTAATCAGATAACTTGAAATACAATTGATGCCAAACTCTTGCTGCGCCCGATAAATCGTATGGTATACGTTCAAGCATTCACGGGTGGACTCCGTGTAATCTAGATGCCCCGAAGTAAGCGGGCGCGGATCATTCAGGAGACGGTGAAGCAGGTCTGTTTTTTCTTCTTCTGGAAGTGCCGCATAATCTGCTGCTACATTCATTTTCGCTAAAATTTCAGCCATCGCATTTTCATGCTCTTGGCTATGCTGACGAACATCAAGCGCCATAAGGTGGAAACCAAACAGCTCCACTTGACGTACTAACTTAGCAAGTGCTGTATCTGCTACATAATCAGCGTAGTGATGACGCAAGCTGCGATCGATAACGAGCAAGTCCTCGCGAAGCTCTTCAGGGTGGTTGTAGCGCATTTGCGAACCCTTAAGCGATTCATCGCGTGTATTAGCCAGCTTCTCTAGCATAAAGCCAAGCTTAATACGGTATGGCTCCTTCGTATTTCTCCAAAGATCGACGCACTTAAGCTCAACATGCTCGCGATCCGATCGAATCGAATCGATAAGCTCAGCCGATACCTCGACAAGGTTTGTGCTGAAGCTGAGAAGGTCCATAAGCTCGCCTAGTTTTTCTTCGTACTTGCGAATAGCCAGCTGACGGTGCAGCGTTAGCGTTTCCCAAGTTACCTGAGCTTTCACCGATGGGTTGCCATCGCGATCGCCGCCGATCCAAGAACCGAAGCGCAAGTAATCCGGCACATGCCATTTCTCATCTGGATAGTACTTGCTTAGGCAGCGTTCAAGCTCTTCATAAACATTAGGAAGCACTTCGAACAATGTCTCATCAAAATAGTACAAGCCGTTACGAACTTCATCGATAACGGTTGGTTTGCGGTCACGAAGCTCGTCTGTTTGCCACAAAATAAGAACCTCATTCATGAGCTTCTCACGCAGCTTCTCGCGCTCGCGATAGGTTAGTGTTGGGTTATCCAGCTCCATCACATCTACAGCAATCCGTTTATGAATATCAAGCACCGCGCGGCGAGTTGCCTCGGTCGGGTGTGCAGTCATTACTAGCTCCAGCGAAATATTGCTCAAAATATCTCTAACTTCCTCGATTGCAATGTCGCGTTCCTTCAGATCTTGAACCGCGCTCTCAATGGAGCCGCGTTGGACCGCTTCGCCAGCAGAAACCTCGTAATCACGTTTCCGTCTAATCCGATGATTTTGCTCTGCAATGTTGACAAGCTGAAAATAAATGGCAAACGCTCTAATCACTTGATGACGTATTTCCGGGTTAAGCGATGATACATTTTCTTTAAATTGATCAAATAATTCCGGTACAAATTCAGCGCGAAGAGATTTACTTTGTTCACGAATCCGTTCTACGATTTCAAGCAGCTCGCGGCCGCCTTGATGAACAAGAACTTCACCGAGAATGTTGCCTAGAAACCGGACATCGCGTCGCAGCAAATTGTTAGCCTGCTGCCGATTTGTGGTCAAAGTAGATGCAGATTGATCCGACATACTGTTCCTCCTAAATTTTTGCGAAGCAACGATCGCTCCGTAAGCATTTACTTGTTTTCCGAAGCAGCAATCGCTTCGAAAGCTTGCTTGTACAACATGAACGTTTTTTTGACTTCTACCATCATACTACAAAAACCTACAGGGTTGAAGCCCTGAAGCCAATCCTGGCAAAAACAGATTTGTTCCTTAGGTGTGTATTACCCACTCCTTTTTGCTGCTAATCTTTCCGGCAATTCGTAACTGCGAAAGACAATCCGCTTCAGTTAAGTTAACGATGCTTAATAAATTAGCGAAAGTACTGGTCCAATACCATAAATTAGACCTCTTATGAAAAAGACCGCAGCACCTCTCACTAAAGGGCGCTGCGGTCTTGCTCAAGTCGAATTATGCCATTAATTGAATTAATTTCGCCAGCATTTTTGCTGCTTCCTCACGGGTAGCCAAATCCTTCGGTGCAAAATAGCTGCCTGCCTTATTTGCATAGATCTTGCCGTTAATGATTCCCGCCTGCTGCACTGCAGCTGCTGCTTCCTTCGCAAAGGCGCCAATAGATGATGCATCTTCAAACGCTATAGCATTTGTCTGCACAGGCAAATCAAAGTTCATGACATCAACGAACCTTGCAATCATAGCCACCATTTGCTCACGGCTAATATTGGCTTTAGGATTGAAGCTGCCATCTCCAGCGCCTCCGACAATTCCTTTTTCAGCCGCCCATGCTACCGCCCCTGCAAAATAATCGGATGACTTCACGTCCGTAAAGCTTGACGACGTGTAACCTTCCAGTTGAGCGCCGGCAATTCTTGCAAGGATGAGTGTGAAATCAGCCCGTGACATGTTGGCCTTTGGAGCAAACTTTTGATTGCCCAAGCCGCCGATTATATCTCTGGAAGATAAGTAAAGGATAGAATCCTTCGCAAAGCTTGATGCCGTGTCCAAAAATGCCACATGATTGTAGCCAACTCCGTAAGTAGAGAAATGGCTGACCGTAAACTGCAATTGGCCTGTCGACTTATCGTACACGCTGTTAGGTACAATGCTAAGATTGCCGTCATTTGCAATATAGTATATAACTACTGCTTGGCTGTCTTCGTTTGCTTGAAGCGAATAAGGAATGCTAACCCGTGCTGTACCGCCCTTCAGATCGGTAATCGCTGTTTTTCCGCCGATCACATCAAACTCATACACAGGATGGCTGCCGATTGTTTCCTTGATCGCACTAGAAAGCTTAGATACATCCGCTTTGTTGACCGCTATGGAAAGCTCGCCATTCCCTGAGGCTGCTGCTAGTGTTCCAATAGCCTTAGCATCAAAGGATACGATTCCAAGTCCTGCATGAACATCCAGCGACTTCAATCCCTTAGCTGCAAGCTTAGCGATAGCTTTTTCCTCAAACTTGATAGCCGTTGACTTGGTGTCTGTGTTAGCCGCCATTTTAAACTCAATGGATGCCGGCTTGCCGTTTGATGCTTTATCTAATGCAGCTATTGCTGCATCCAATTGATTTACCGTTACCGTTGCCGTTGTCTTACCGCTGTTATCCGTTTCAGCTTTAAGCGTGCTTACTGCTTTTACGATCTCACCATTTACGATCGTCACTCCAGCATCTTCAGGTTTTGTAGAAGGTGCAGGCGTCGGCGATGGATTCGGTGTTGGCGATGGAGTTACGATGTCACCTGAAGTAACCGTGACACTCGTCTCAGCGAGACCATATCCGTCAGCACTCGCTGCTGAAATGACCGCTGTTCCCGCTTTTATCGCTGTGACATTTCCATTTGAATCTACGGTTGCCACAGCTGTATTAGAAGAAGTCCATATTGCAGCAGCAGAGCTTCCGCCTACAGGCTCGACGGTTGCAACCAGCTTAGATGCAGCATCTCCAACTTTTAAGGAAAGAGAAGCTTTATCCAACGTTACTTTCGTTACATTAAGCTGATATACGCCTACCTTGCCGCCTACCTCGTAAGCAACCAAGAGTAAAGGCATTCCAGTTGGGCTAATGTTAGCCGGAATAAACTCTAGGCCCTCTGGGCCAGTATCTGTATCTAAGTTGTCCTTGCCTTGGCTGTCTTTGAACACGCGAGTATTTGTATAATTAGCGAATGTCGCGTGCGCAGGATCTGTTACATCATAGGTCATGAAACCACCGATGCGCTCAAGACCAACGAATGCCAAAACCTTATTGCCAACCTTCCCCGTTTTAATATCTTCCGGTTCTGGTCCCTTCTTGCCGCTTCGATCGTCAATGGCTGTCTTACTGTTGCTTGTGTTAAAGAATGCTGGCAAGCGACTGCCCGTTATCGTTTCAAAATCGTTGCCGCTGTCATAGACCTGCTCCATCGAGTTCGCATTCCAGATCGAGAAAGAACGTCCGCCGTACATGTAAATGCCGTCATTGCCCATATCGCTTGCGACTTCAATACCATCATAAGCAGTCTTGCCATTTAGGAAAATCGCAGCCGCTGAAGTCGGATCAAGCTTTCCTTTTAATGCACCTATCGTGCTGCCGTTTGTACGGTTCGGCCATTCCGTTACATCGCCTTCATTAGCTGTAAAAAGGTACGTTTGGCCGTTAATCGTATGAGATGCGATGCCATCAGGCATGTACATCCCTTTAAACGGTACATTTTCCAGCTTAATCGCACCGTCTTTTAGAACGTCGAGAGAATTGCGCGGATCATTATAATCCTTTAATCCAAGTGATTTTACTGCCGTCACTTTGTTTGTTTCAATATCAATAATCGCAATCGCATTATTCTCTTGCAATGACACGTAGGCCGTCTTGTTGTCATCCGAAAGAGTGATATACTCAGGCTCCAGATCATACACAGCGTCTGCTTTTGTTCCGCTCGATTTAATTTTTCCATCTGCCGGATCTACTTTGCCGCGAATATGAACGCCATCCTCGATAACGGACGGATCATCGAAGAGTACATGTGTAACTTTGTTGTTTACTGTATTGACGATCGTTACGCTTCCTTTAGGATCATCTGCACCATTGCGCGGCTCCGCCTCATCTGCAGTAAGGATATACTTTCCATCCGCTGTTGACTTAATCATATCCGGTTGTACACCAGCAGCGTAGGCTGTGATTAGATTGCCATCATAATCGAGTACGATGATTTTACCTGGCTTGAGTGGATCCTTCTCTTGTACCGCTACAGAAACTCGCTTAGTCGTCGTATTAATATCTACACTAGTTAAATCACCGTATACAAAGCCTTCAACCTCGGCAATCGGCTTAATAAGTATCGATTTTTCTTTACTTAGCGTTCCGTTCCCGCTTCCCAAGCTGACAATATCCAGGCTTGGCGGATCACCGGAGCCATTAACCAAATAAAATTTGCCATTGTCTTTGTTGAATTTAACGATCTCGGCAACGCCGCCTTCTTTATTGAATTGGCCTACTGAATATTCTCCGATTTTTGAAATATTGAGCGTATCTTTAAACTCAGCGGACGCTGGCTTTATAATCATATCTGCAGCTGCGCTCGCTACAGCCAATCTAACTTCGCTGCCAAAAACTCCAATGGTTCCAGTAGCTTGTGCATTGTCCCCAACTTCAACCTTCGGAAACGCTCCATTCACATAAAGCAGCATATCGTTATCAAGCTTAATCGTATTAGCCGTTTTGTCCATGGCAGTTACATTGCCAGTAGTTGTCACTCTCCTGCCGTACATATCAGCTGTTACTGAACTAAGCTTATCTACGTTAAGCATAGACTTATCGAACGTATCTTCCGCCACTAAGCTGAAAATTTTATTGTTCAGCCTTATTACCTGTAAGTTGCCTTTTACCCGCACTTCGCCGTCATGAAGACCAGCCGTCCCAGAAACGCGTACCTCTGCACCTACCGGGATGGACGGGTCCATGCCTTCAACAGCAATTGCGCCCGTAAACGATTGTACATAACGCACTGCGTTTGCTTGTCTGTTATCCGATTTAACGGACGGAGTTGTAACCAAACCTTCGATTGTTACCGCTTTGTCTGTTGTACTCTTCTGGAGTGAGCCGATAAGCTTCACAAAATCAGGAATGACATCAACGGTTCCCTCTGTTTTCCCACCCCGCGTAGGCGATGGATCCACTACTGCAAAATCAGCAGCATTGTTGTTGGAATCTTGGAAGTTGATGCGGCGCACGCCTTTAACAGCTGCTGGCAGTGAAGCTCCATTCCCTACGGATGTTCCTTCATGCAGTGAAGTCTGAACCGCACCGAAACCTACCGCATCTACCACTGCCGAAGTGGAGTACACTCCTTGGAATAATTCCATCGTGCCATCCACATCAGACATGCCGATGGATTGCTCTTTCGTGCTTGCATATGCATCAGCCAGATAAGGATCTCCGTAGTTTTTATCGCTCGTATTGCCCCAAGTTGCTTCAAGGCGAACGAGGTAATAATCATGAGGAGCAATGACCGCACCTTCTTCAAAATCATAGCCTTGTACCGTTGTAGCACCTTTATTGCTGTATCTTAAATGATATCCTGCAAGTGATATTGGCGAAGCAGTAGGATTGTAGAGCTCTACAAAATCATACAGGTACGGTGATGCTGCTGGCGGTGTGTCTTTATTAATTTTCCCGCCGCCGCCATATACTTCATTAATTAGAACATGAGTTGCTGGAGCTATACTGGATTGAATGGTAAACGCAAACGACTTAGCTATGCTAACTGGCGTCCCTGCCGTGCTGTCAGTCGCTGTAATCGTCACATTAGTATTTGATGCCGCCTTGGTCGGTGTCCCTGTTAAAGCACCATTTGACGCAAGGCTAAGTCCTTCTGGCAAGCCAGTTGCAGTAAAGGTATATGGCGTGTTTCCACCAGTAGCCTGAATAACTGCGGAATATGGAGATCCAACAAAGCCATCAGCAAGAGACGCTGTAGTAATGACTAGCGGTTGGACAATACCCGGCCCCCATGCGCCGTCAGCACCGCTGCGAGGTATTGCTGCTAGTAATGCATCGCCTGTAGCTAACTCATAATCGACTTGTTTGAAATCCGCTTTATTATTGTCTGTATCTAAGAAGTTGCTGCGGCGAATGGACTTTTTCTTCGATGTGCCTTCTGCTGAGCCCGTAGGGAATGCAGTCTCATATCCGTCGATATTGCTATCCTTATCATTGCTTCCTGTACCGACCATATCTACATAGCCGTCTGGCTTAGTATCAAAAGGATTAGGATCAGTCAGTAAAGTTTGATTGCTCATTAGAGCAACCTTCATCCCTTTGTTATTAATCAATCGCTCCCAAGTGAGGTCGCCTTTTGCAGAGAGATCTACCTTTGGTTTTTCAGCACCTGTAGAAGCTCCTGTTATAAGAAAAGAAGAATGCGCTTTAATCGTTCCGGTCAAATTAAGCTTTTCCCAAGCCTTAGTAGCACCTGTCGTCGCACTAGAGCCCCGATCCGCATATTGAAGCGACCAACCAGCAAGGCTGACATCACTATCCGTCGGATTATAAAGCTCAATAAATCCATGAGATAACAGCGTGGTCGTATCTGTGCTCAAGCCGCCGCCATATACTTGATTAATAACAACATGCGGGATGGCAACGTTATAGGCGTTGTCTACTGCGTAAGGCGTCCCCGATAGCGGTAATCCGGCAGCCATGACTGGCCCGCCTGCCAGCACCATGCTGGCCGTAATTTCCGTAGCTAATAATAATGATATTAACCTTTTACTATAGATCTTCAAGTTTCACTCACTCCCATATCTATTATGTTAACTAGAATTGTAGAGCGTTTTTATTTCATAATGATTAATGTTCCATGAAGCTTTTGTAAAGCGTTTGGTTTTTGGTGCGGGGGTGGTTTTTGGTAAAGCGTTTGATAAAACACTTGATAAGCCATTCCAAACCTCGTCAGAGCACATGTTTTTTTAGTGTATGGGCAAACAAAACAGCCCGCTGAGAGCTTCCAGACGGGATGTTTGTTTGATATGTTTATTTATGTTTACACATATAATATTTTCGTCACTCAACATTGGAATCTACTGTTACGTTTTTCATGGTTAACCTTAAGCCTAACGGACATGAAATCCGCTATTTCGAGAATTCAAGCTCGTTACGTGGATCTAACGGACATAGGATGCGTTAATTGCTCAAAAAGTAGCCAAATTAAGCATCCTGAAACTAAATAAGAGATCCTAAGTCCGTTAGTTCTACAAAAGGACCGAATTTCAGCAAATAAGGTATCTCATGTCCGTTAATTCTACATAAGGCTGGAAGCACCACTTATAAGACATCTGGTTTCTGTATTGATGCGTTTATTTATGTTTACATAAATAATATTTTCGGTTCAACATTGGAGTCTGCTCTTGTGATGCTAGCCTTAACGGACATGAAATCCGCTATTTCGAGAATTTAAGCTCGTTACGTGGATCTAACGGACATAGGATGCGTTATTTGCTTAAAAAGCAGCCAAATTAATTATCCTGAGGCTAAATAAGAGATCCTATGTCCGTTAGATCTATAAATGGACGGAATTTCGGAAAATAAGGTATCTCATGTCCGTTGCAGCTCTTACTTGGAAGTTTTAATTGTAGAGAACCCTCACAATTAGCTGAGAATACGTGCGCCTGCACCAATCCACCAAACCTCCACTTTAAACATTCAACTTCTGCATTAGGTAATTGCTACTAATATATGATAGTTCACTTTCTTAAGCGTTTTATATAAATTACTTAGCTGCATAAATAACGCTTCTAAACCTATCCGTTCGAAATTTTTAATCATAACTTGATTTTTCAAGAATAGATTTAAATCTTTTTATGTTCACTGTCTTTGAAACTTAGAATAATTCATTGCGTAGAAATATTTGTAAATAAAGAAAGAATGAGGTCATTACGAATGAAAAAAACATTCTTATATGCCCCGATCATTCTTGTGGCTCTGTTTTTTCTTAGCATAAATGAAGCAGGAGACGAGCTACATTGGAAAAACATTGTAGAGAAGATTTTAGTTTTGGGCTCTGCATTTGGGGTCTTATATTTAATTAATCGGCTGACCAAAAAATAAGCTTTATGTTTATGTGAATTCATACATAGTCACTATTGAATCGATAAATTGAAGTGTAACTATTTTCCTCCAATTAAACTATTGCCAATAAAGGAGAATGTTTAATGAATCGGAATGCTCGTAATAAAAAAGTAGATACTTTTTTTCACAGATTGGGTGAGTTTTTTGAAGTATGGATATACCTCCCTCGGCTAATTTTCCGACTATACAAGTGGATATTTGATTAGCCTACATACGCCTGTCTAGAACATGGAGTCTCTAAGGCGCTTCCGACTAGAATGGAATAAATGTTAGTTAAAACCTCGCAAGGCGGTACTAAACGATATGTATTTCGTGGTTAGAAGGTGTGATTCATTATCCGAACACCCCCCTCTCTGGTCTAGAGACGGTTTCTAAGCAAGCGAGAGCTCCTAAATATCCATCTGCTTGATCTAAGGCGTATAATGGCAGTGCTGCCGCGTAGGAGTGGTGAAAATCTGAAGTTAACATAGGATCCTCTGTCACACCAAAATCGGAACAGTGGCAAATACATCAATGAACGAAATAAAGATGAGTAGTCGTGGGTCAGTTGATCGGTTTCTATCTCTTAACTCAATAGTTAAAAATTCGCCCCAGAATATGCCCCATGATAAGGAAAGGTTTCTTTTTTTATTGAATCCACAAAAACAAAAAAAGCCTTGCTGCGCAAGGCTTTCGGGTTTAAATAGTTGGAGCGGGTGATGGGAATCGAACCCACGCTATTAGCTTGGAAGGCTAAAGTTCTACCATTGAACTACACCCGCAAAGAAAAAGATTATGGTCGGGACGACACGATTTGAACATGCGACCCCCTGGTCCCAAACCAGGTGCTCTACCAAGCTGAGCTACGTCCCGAAGTGTAAATGAATTGCGTCTAATGTTGGGAAAATGGCGCGGCCTAAGAGATTCGAACTCCTGGCCTTTTGATTCGTAGTCAAACGCTCTATCCAGCTGAGCTAAGGCCGCACAATTTATGGAGCGGAAGACGGGAATCGAACCCGCGACCCTCGCCTTGGCAAGGCGATGCTCTACCGCTGAGCCACTTCCGCATGTATTTCTGTCGGCCGTTCGTTTCGTTTATCATCGCGGCGACAAGTAATAATATATCACCCCTGAAAACAAAAAGCAACTGTTTTTTAAAAAAAGTTTTAAATTATTTTAAATCCTTTAAAATGCATTGTTCTAAATTGGCTGAAAAGCCTTATATGACGCGGAAGTATGTGCTTTTAGACTTCATAAATCCAATCATAAAAATCAGCTTAAATGACGTTAGATCTTATTATCCGGTTTACTCCTTCCGATTGTTTAGCTCTAATGGATTACATTTTATAAATAACAAATATAAACGGTTCACTTCCCACCCACTCGCTTCTAAGCTCAATATACTACACATGGCTTATCTAAAAGAACAAAAAACCGCATTTCCAAAGGAAGCGCGGTTTACGGCATTCATATTAGTTACTATGCTCCAGCAGCAGCCAATGGTCTCTCTGACTGTGCACGATTAATCAATGCCACTTTATCAGCAGCAGGCTGGCCAGCTAGTGCATATGGCAAGCAAAGAGGAACGCCTGTACGCGGATCAGGCACGATATCTGCCTCAATGTTAAACACTTCGCGCATAATATCCGGTGTCATAACTTCTGCAGGCGTACCTTCGCCTACTACGACACCCGTTTTAATTGCGATCATATGATGAGCGTAACGTGTCGCGTGGTTCAAATCATGAACGACCATGACTACTGTGCGATTATTAGCTGCGTTTAGCTTTTGAAGCAAGTGAAGAACCTCAAGCTGATGCGCCATATCTAGGAAAGTTGTAGGCTCGTCAAGGAATAAAATATCAGTTTCCTGCGCAAGAGACATTGCAATCCATGCACGTTGACGTTGTCCGCCAGATAGATGATCAACCGGACGATCGGCAAAATCAGTCATACCTGTCGCTTCGATTGCCCACTGCACGATACTGCGGTCATCTTTAGTCATCGATCCGAAGCCCTTCTGGTATGGAAAACGACCATAAGAGACAAGCTCCGCTACTGTGAGTCCGTCCGGAGCGGTTGGATTTTGCGGCAAAATTGCCAATTGCTTCGCTACTTCCTTCGTCGATTGCTTATGGATGGACTTCCCGTCCAGAAGTACACTGCCCTTCGAGGGATTCATAATACGGGCCATTGTTTTCAAAATCGTTGATTTACCAGAGCCGTTAGCTCCTACTAGCGCCGTGATTTTCCCTTGAGGTATAGCAATGTTTAAATTCTCAACGATTAGACGGTCATCATAAGCAATATCAAGACTAGAGGTCGTTAAACGAATCATTGAACATGCACGCTCCTTCCGCTGCCTGAGGCAGACACCTTCACATTTTATATTTATATTTAAATTAGTAACGAATATTGATAACGATTATCATTTATTTTCTAATGATAATGTTTCTCATAAAAAAAGTCAATGATAATATAAATAGCATTTATTCATATCGATAAAAATAGAACCCCATTTAAATAGAAAAGCCGCCCAACAGGTTGGGACGGCTAGCTTTTATCATTTTACATACGTTACCACTTTAGCTTAGTGCCAAATACAAGACCATTGCTTATTAGTCTTCCAGGCGTGGTAATGAGTTTTCCTTGTGCGTACATGCCAGAGGATGCTCCTCCGTCCAAATTCATCGCCTGCTCAGCGCCAAGCTGAATCATGATTTGACTCCACTGTTTTATCGTTGCTTTGGAGACCGTAGCTATGACAATAGTCCCGTCCTTTTTGACAAGAATGCCGCTTCTGCCAGCTGCATCGGTCAATATTTTGGAGCTGCTAAACCCTTCCCCAGCTGGATTAACTGCCTGTTTCCCATCCTTCACTAGCCTTGGTCCTGCACCAATGGCGGTATGAACGCGAGACCATGCAATCGGACTATTCGAGAGGTTGGTCATTTCGATCTTATAATCAACCTTCGTCCCCACCTTAAAGCGTGAGGCTAGCTTCTCCTCAGAACCTGTATAGACGAGAACATATCCATCTGCTGGAATGCTGACATTCTCTTTTTTGCTTATTTTGGTCACGACACCCTTACTGACCGTTACTGAGGTGCCTTGTGCAAATCCAAGCTTGGCACCACGCTTTGGCGTGAACATAATGGCTGACGATGCGCCTGCTGCTGGTGTTCGATTTATAAAATACGCATACCAGTTGTTAGGCGACTTATAAGAACCGTCTGTTCCACCTAAAATTTTGACGCGCAGCGTATCCATAACTACTTTGCCGTCCCATGTAAAACCAATCGCTGTCCCTGTATTGCCTATATGCTCCACATTGCCGTCTACAATTACCGTTCCATATGGCTCCGGAATGCCGCCATAAGCCTCAAAATAGGTTCCGTTAATCGCTGCGTCTGCACGGTAATCTTTAGCAATCGATTGAAGAGACTGAACGACGCCTATCTTACGGCTTGATAGGCCTGCAGTAACCGGCATTCCCTTTGGAAGGGTAACCGTTTGAACCGTAAACGACTGGCCTGCTGCAGCAACCTTCTTGGATTCATGCTTCACCTTTAGGTTCAAGGTAGAGGCTGTAACCTGAATAGGAAGCTTCAGCTGGCCTTTGTAGCCGCTAGCTGTAACATCGACATAAAGGTTAGCTGATCCAGCTGTAACCGGGGTTACCACGCTTTTCTCATTGATGCGAACGATCGCTGGATTGTCGGAGCGATAGCTGACAGCGACTGGATCGGACAGCTTCAGCTTGTCCGTGAGCAGGAGCCGTGTATCCAGCGGCAGCTTAACCGCCGCCGCTGCTGCATAGGTGATCGCAACGGTGCGAACTGGCCCCGCTGCGATTAATGTACTAGCGGACGCATATACGAAGCGTCCGCTGCCCTGCGGCGCCACACCGCTCGCGGGAACCGCGGTGTGACCGCCGTAGGTGTACAAGATCGACCCGGCAGAGCCGTCGATCGCGTACACAGCGCCGGAACGGCCGCCGGCCAGCACCGTGCCGGCGCCAAGATCCGGCGCAAGCGCCGCGGGGCCGAAGCCGCCCGCTCCGCTGGCGCTAATGCGCCATAGTTCCGCCCCGTCTGCGAGGCGGAACGCAGCTATGCCGTTGCCGCTGCGCTCCGCAGCAACGACAGTACCTTTGTCTCCGGGCACAAGCGCCGGAGACGTCCAACCGCCTGCGGGCGCTGCTGCAAGCTCGCGAGTGAAGCGGACTTTACCGTCCTCTTCATACGCAGCGATAGCTTTGCCCGCAAGCAGCATCACGCCGCCGCTCACATCGCCCGCGATCAGCTTCGCCCCAAGCAGCGTCTGCTCAAGCGACGCTTCCCATACAACTGCATTGCCGCGCACGGCATACAACACGCCATTGCTGCCCAGTACATAGACGCCGCGCTTACCTGCGGCCAGTTCCTTAACCGAGACGCCCTCTGGCAGCAGAGCAGCCTGCTGCTCTCCCTCACTGCTCAGCGATAAAACAGCATGCTGATATGCAAAATAAGGAGTACCTTCCCCATCCGTCACCATGCCTGATGGCTCTAATTGTTCCTTTTTCCCTTTAAAATAATAAATGCCTTTCTGACCGCCATTGCCGCCTTCATCATATTGATAAAGCCTAGCACCAGTTCCTGCGGTAAATATTTGTCCTTTTCCATTTACGGCTGGGGCGGATAGTTTCGAATATGTGTTTATTCTTTTTAATTCTTTTCCGCCATTATCTAATAGAGATAACCATCCATTATTCGTTACAACCAACAGCTTTCCGCTCGGCATAACAATCGGAGGATATAGAGTACCCTCTGCTTTGTATCGCCAGTACTCGATTTCTGCTTTGCTGGCAGCAGAACCCTTCGCATTAGAAGCCACCGTTTTTGTATCATTCGTCGATTCTGCTGCAGAAACGGAGGAACTCCCATAGGCTCCCTTACCACCTAATGATTCGCTTCCTGTGTAGCTCACATTCAACACTATAATAAGCAGAATAGCTACTACTCTAACAAGCCATTTTTTCGTCTTTTGATGCATATGACTGATCTCCTTCTTATGTGTAGATTCCAGTTAGTCCCAATGAACTATATCGACAGGTTTATTCTAAAAATGAAGGGATTATATGGATAATAGAACTCTCAAATTCTATTAAGGAATAGGTTGGCATCCTGTAAGTCCCTATGTTACGATCACAAAAACCATGTCTACAAATCTAGCAATGGGATTACTATTTCTTTATATAAAACACTAATTCCATTTACTATTTATCCTCACAACAATTAACCTTGTACATTTTTAACCCCATACGATTGAGCAAGATCACTTTACTGCAGAGGTAGATCATGTTTTGAAAAAGCTATCCTAAACAAACATAAAAGGAGAATTATAACCAATATGCAAACCACTAGATGCAAGCTGGACCCATTACAACAATCAGATTTCAAATACATGCAAAGGATATATTCGAGTCATGAGGTTAGAAAATACTTAGGCGGAGCTGTACCAGAGGAATATCATCTAAATAAGTTTCTAGATGCTTTAGAGCGCTCATCAACGAAGGAGTCATACATTTGGACGGTTAGACTAAAAGAAAACAATGATTTTATTGGGGTTGTTTCCTTAGATAATCACATAGACGGAAGGTTTAAGGAAATCAGCTATGAATTTGTTCCGCAAAGCTGGGGTAGCGGCTACGCAGCCGAGGTAGTCGGTCTATTATTAATGTACGCACTTCATGAATTAAAGCTAGGTAAAGTAATAGCTGAGACACAAACAGCAAATACTGCCTCCTGCAGACTCCTTGAGAAGGTAGGCATGCGATTAGAGCATAAGCTGCAAAGATATGGTGCTGAACAAGCGCTATACAGCTTCAATGATCAATTGGGGCTTTTCGATTAATATTACACATATATAAACAGCAAAAAACCCTTGTTCGCCAAGGGTTTCTTCATGGTATGGTGCGCGTAGAGGGACTTGAACCCCCACGGTCGCCCGCTAGATCCTAAGTCTAGTGCGTCTGCCAATTCCGCCATACGCGCATATGTGATTCTTTGAAGCTTAACCATGTTTTGCAGGGCTTCCACCTACATTACTCTGTTGACATACAGAGTGCTTCCCTATGAAGGGTGTTAAAGATGGTGCGCGTAGAGGGACTTGAACCCCCACGGTCGCCCGCTAGATCCTAAGTCTAGTGCGTCTGCCAATTCCGCCATACGCGCGCATSYGAGATAAAAAATGGTGAGTCATGTAGGATTCGAACCTACGACACCCTGATTAAAAGTCAGGTGCTCTACCAACTGAGCTAATGACTCATAGTATAAGTGGCTGGGGATTCAGGGATCGAACCTGAGAATGACGGAGTCAAAGTCCGTTGCCTTACCGCTTGGCTAATCCCCAATAGCGATATGGTGGACGCTGACGGGATCGAACCGCCGACCCTCTGCTTGTAAGGCAGATGCTCTCCCAGCTGAGCTAAGCGTCCAAGGATAAAGGCGCCATTTGTAAATATAATTTGGTGACCCGTAGGGGACTCGAACCCCTGTTACCTCCGTGAAAGGGAGGTGTCTTAACCACTTGACCAACGGGCCATGCTAAAATTGATGCTTGTCCTTACAGTTGAAAGTTTTCTGGAGCTCTCAACCGGATTCGAACCGGTGACCTCATCCTTACCATGGATGCACTCTACCTACTGAGCTATGAGAGCATAATGGCTCCCCGAACAGGACTCGAACCTGTGACAACTCGATTAACAGTCGAGTGCTCTACCAACTGAGCTATCAGGGAACATTGTATTTTGAGTTGAATGTTATTAAAGCTTCAACTTCAAAATAGGCACGGTTGAATATCAAGGCGTATTGCGCCTTGAAAACTGGATACGAAAGATTAGGCTTGCTGAAGCCTTTATGCTGCTGTCTACTGGATGTATGGGTCGCAGTAAACGTGTTTAGGATAAGCCCTCGACCGATTAGTATTCGTCAGCTACACACATTGCTGTGCTTCCACCCCGAACCT
>NZ_JBFREL010000045.1:0-37028 GCF_052114265.1 Paenibacillus sp. MCAF9 | reverse complement strand
CTGTAAGAACCTATGCGTGCTTACAGCTCCATTTCCACCTCAAACAAACGCTGCCGCAACTCTGTAAGCGCATATTTGTTCTTACAGACAACAAACCTAGCCTTTTCTCTCGCTGTAAGAACCTATGCGTGCTTACAGCTCCATTTCCCACCTCAATCGCCTACCATTTATTTAAGCAAACATAAAATAGACCAAAACAGAAAAATGGCGGCACTGGAATCGGTTCCTGTGTCGCCATTTATTCAATATTCATTTGATTTTTAATTAAATTGAAATATCTCTTCAGCGAGTTTAACTCTTTTTGGACACCTCTTTCTGCTACTTAACCGATGCCGCTAAAATATCGCCATAAGCCCAGTGCTTGCTAGTAACATCCTTCCACGGGGATGAGGTTACACCGACTAGATTGCCTCTGCCGAGTACTTTGTTGATCATGCTGACTGCTTCAGCACGTGTCAGCGCGTTATTAGGCTTAAAGCTTCCATCCGCATAACCATTAGTGATTCCAGCGGCTTGCACATTTAGAATAGCTGCCTTCGCCCAATGAGTCGAAATATCGGTAAATCCTGCTCCAGTCTTTGGTGCAGCACCGATAAGTGTGGATATAAGCTTCGCCATTTCAGCGCGTGTCATTGCTTTTTCAGCACCAAACGTTCCATCTTCATATCCTTGCATTAAGCCCATTTTTGTTACTTTCGAAATCGCATCCTTTGCCCAATTGCCTGCGAGAACATCATTATAAGGAATGTCCGCCGCAGTTGCTTCCTGCTTAACGATTCTTGACAGAATAACCGCCATCTCAGCACGAGTAATCTTATTTTCCGGCCTAAATGTACCATCCCCATAACCATTCATATAAGCGGCACCCAAGCTAGAATCGGCTAAGTCTTCCACATGGACGAGTGAAAAAAGACTGAATTTATCGACTGTGAATTGAAGGCCCATCTCGCCCTTGTCGTTAAACGGTACGATAATGCCCTTCAGCAGCTGCTTTGTTCCATCGCTGTGCTCGATATATACAGCCAGGTCCTTCCGGTCTGCTTCGCTCAGCGTCACATCCTTCAAAGGCAAAATGAGGGTTACATTGCCTTTTGGCATATTCGTTTCAATGCTCATCGGACGGCCTATTATAGATGCCTCTTTATTTCCTGCAACGATCCTTAACATCGCTTCTTTATTCGCTCGACCCGCAATTTCCTGCTTCTTTGCTGCCTCCGAAACCGGTGTTAAACGAATGAACAGATCCTCCAGTGATGACTGAAGCAAGCCGCTAGCCACCATTATCTTAACGTTTTCTGTCGATATTCCTAAATCAATTTTTGCATCTGCGAACACTTTATTTGCTTCCTTCGGTAGAGTGACAGAAGTTAGCATTACCTCATCCTTCGTATCAGGAATCGTGATATTAACCAATTTGTGTCCCGCTGCTGTGACGCTGTCTACAGCTTTTTGCGCTTGATCAACAGTAATCGGCACATCATCCGTTTTCTTGCCATCCGCTTGTGTCGTACGCGTGATTACAACCTTAGCGGCATTTTCAACATCAATCGTGATAAGTTCCTTAGCTGGAGCACTCGTGGTTACAGGTGCCGATGTTGGTGTTATCAATGGCGTTGCCGACGGCGTCGGCGCTATTGTTTCTTCCGGTGTTGCTGACGGTGTTGCTGACGGTGTTATTGACGGCGTTGCTGACGGTGTTGCTGTTGCTGTTGCTGTTGCCGTTGGCGTTGCTGACGGCGTTGCCGAAGGCGCTGTTGTTGGCGTCGCAGATGGCAACGTCGCCGCATTCACCTCAAACTTCACACCATCCACCAGCATATACTCGCCGGATTTTTTAACCGCCTTAATCGTATGAACGCCATTTGCTAGCCCAGATATGCTGTACACCGCTTGCTGGGTTAGTCTGCTCGCATGATGCGCGCTTACTGTTTCCTTAAATACATCGTCAACGTAGACGTCTATGTCACCTTGAGAAGCTGACTTCGGAGCAATTAATGTTATGCCGGTTCCAGTGAATGAATATTCAACATAATCGCCATCCGTCTCCGTAGCGTGCAGGTCATTTTGATAATCGCCTTTGTAGGAAATGGCTAAGCTCAACGCTCCATCCGGCTGTGCGGCAAGATATTCTTTTTTAACTGTAATCACACTACCCGATATCGTGTAATCACTGCCCGCCGCAAGCGTTGCAGATCCATTCGTAATACCAAGCAGATTGCTGCCATCAATGCTAAGCGTTGTCGTTACATCGGCTTGCGCTGTCTTGTCAAAGCTTGCAGCATCCGGACTAATCATATCTGCAACTCTAAACAGTAATTGGTCTAACAGCATATAATACCCGGATTTCTTAACGACCTTAATCTTATGTGTCCCTTCAGACAATCCCACAATACTATAAACCGTCTGCCTAATTTGCCGGCTAGTATTGTACGTGCTGATCGTTTGCTTAAACACGTCATCCACATAAACATCGATATCCCCTTGCGAGGAATCCTTCTCCGTTACGATCTCAATGCCTGTTCCCTCAAAGGCATATTCAAAATAATCGTTGTTCGCCTCCGTGTAATGGACATCATCCTTGTAATCGCCTAATCCACGGTTTCTTCCATGCTGCCATGCACCCTTATAAGAGATTCCGCTATCATCATTATTAATAGATACATAGCGGCCTCTAGACGTATCGCTTACTGCGATAGCCAGTATTTGCGCAGCTCCACCGCTAAAAGACAACGTCAGATTGGTCATTCCATTTGGCTTGGCCGCAAGGAATTCCTTCTTAATCGTAAGCTGGTCGCCCGACAACTGATAATCGACGCCTGCCTGCAAAGCCGCCACACCATCAGCAATACCGCTCAAGCTGTTTCCGTTAAAGGTGAGCTTCGTCCAAATATCCGCTTGTGCATTCGCTCTTTTGTCGAAGCTTAATGCGCTTGGGACCATTGTGCTGTTCTGACCTGTTGTATCGCTTACGGCGATGGATAAAGTCTGGGCCATTCCGTGATCAAAGCTAAAGCTTAGATTCACCATGCCGAGCGGCAATGAAGCCAGATACGCTTTATTAATCGTGACTGTATCGTCCAAAACGATATAATCGCTGCCTGCCGCCAACGTCGTTATGCCATTCGAAATACCGACAAGCGTATTTCCATTCAGCGTTAACGTTGTTGCGATATCTGCTTGCATATCTGCCTTCTTATTGAAGCTAGCTGTGACTGGGTTAATTGTGCTGTTTGCAGCAGATGAATCACTTACAGCAATCGCTAACGTCTGCGTCGCTCCGCCATCAAAGGTAAAGATCAAGCTCGCAGTCCCAAGAGGCTGTGCCGCCAAATATTCCTTTTTAAGCGTCACCACATTGCCATCAACCGTATAATCCGTGCCCGCTATCAAGGCTCCTGAACCATCTGTAATACTGCTTAGGCTGCTTCCATTAACTGTTGTCGAAAGAGTAAAATCAGCCTGCTCCCCATCAGCCTTATCAAACATTCCACTGCTCGCGCTAATTAAATCCGGTACACTAATTCTCAGCTTATCAAGCAGCAGGAAGTAACCAGACTTCTTCACTGCTTTAAGCGTGTGGGTTCCGCTAGTGAGTCCTGTTATGTTGAATACTGGCTGCTGTGCCAGCCTTCCGATGTTGTAGGTGCTGATCGTTCGCTGGAATACGTTGTCCACATAGATGTCAATTTCACCTTGTGAAGGGTCCAGCTCGGTAATGAATTCAATGCCCGTTCCCGTAAACGTGTACTCAAAATAATCGTTGTTGTTCGCCTCCGCATAATGCACATCATCCATATAATCGCCAAGTCCGCGGTTATAGCTACGGTTCCAGCCGCCTGTATAGACAATAGAAGGATGATCATCATTGATAGAAATCGAGCCGCCTACAGATGTATCCCTTACGACTAAGGAAACATGCTGCTCCGCTCCTGCACTGAATGAAAAGGATAACGCTGTCGTTCCAGTAGGAAGCCCGGCTAAATACTCCTTCTTAATCGTCAGCTGGCTTCCCGATACGGTGTAGTCCGTGCCAATTGCCAAAGCGTTTCCTTCATGCGCAGCGCCCGTTAATTCATTGCCGTTTAACGAGGCCGTAAGCGTAATATCAGCTTGAGTGGACAGCTTCTTATCAAAACTCACTGTTGCAGGAGTAACCCTGCTATCCCTTATTGTCGTGTCGGTTACGGTTATGGCAAAGCTCTGTGATGCTCCGCCGCTAAACGCAAACGTTAAATTCGTGATGCCTGCCTGTCTTGCTGCTAGATACTCTTTTTTAATCGTAACGGTATCACCTGATATGGTGTAATCCGTACCGGACACCAGTACCGTTCCATTGTTAGTGATACTATTCAATGTATTTCCGTTCAGCGTCATTACCGTCGCAGCATCAGCCTGCTCCGAAGTCTTCTTATTAAAGCTTGCCGCAGATGGGCTAATGCTGCTGTTTTGCGCTGTGTTATCCCTTACATCAATAATGAGATTTTGCTTGTCTCCGACTAGTTCCTGCCCGCCGCCACGAACCCAATGGCCCGAATATTTCATTCCGGTATCGTCGTCATTAGCAGCTGCTGTTCCATCCTGTGCCACTACCTTGAATAGACGCGAAGCATGGGAAGCCAAATTTTCATCACTGTATCCAGTCGCAAATGAGCCCAAATCCTCATGGCTCCACAGATCACGGACAGTGGCTGGACCGGTAATGCCAATATCACTCCAATTCACGTTAACCGTCGCAGCAGAGCTTCCAAGATTAAAGAGCCCAACCGTATAGCTTCCATCACCATTATTCGCATACCACACCTGCTGCTCCGTCGCTGTCGATACAGGATGCCCCGGCCTGCCAGCCTGATTGACCGCGATTACTTCTTCATTCGTCAACAGCTCAATGCCGTAATCGTCCAAATTTGTCATGTCATTGCCGATGTATAATTGCGCCGATGAAATCGCCCAAAACGACATCGCCGACATCCGCTCGTCCTTCGTGATGCCATCCATTGTTCCATTTCCGATATTCAATGAATCAAAATCATTCCAGCCGCCTGGACCTGCATGACGCCAGAACTGTTCTGCTTTCGGGAATAACCTAGCGATATTAGGCCAAGCCGTTAAACCTCCGTTGCCGCAGTAGCATTCGATGTCCCAGTCCACACGCCATCCGTTTGCATACTGCTTCCAGTAATCGATGTATTTGATATCAAGCGCCCAGGAAAGCTCCAGCCAAATTTGGTGGGGAGCCAGCGCCTGCGACCAAGCCTTTACATCGTCACGCGCATCCAGCGAAAGGTCAGAAATGCCTGAGCCTGGCGTCACGCTGTCAAATTTCAAAAAGTCGATGCCCCATTCTCCGTAAAGATCGGCAATTGAATTTATGTAGCTCTGCGCGCATGGCTGGCTGAAATCTATTTTGTAGCCAAGCCCCCAATAATCCGACTCCTGAATCGGCTGAGCCGCGATGTCCTTCATCGAGCAGCCGGGAGCGCCATAGATCGGCAGATCCTGATCATAAGCTTGCGGCGATAAACCTGGAATGCCATACAAGCCGATCTTTTGCCCATTCGCATGGACGTAATCGATCACCTCTTGAAAGCCATTTGGATATAAAGTTGTACTTGGGATTGGCCGCCCATACTCGTCCATTCCGCCATTCCATGCCGCATCGATATTAATATACTCGTAGCCATAAGGCTGGAGCTTCTCATGCATGGCATCCGATTGCGCTTTTATATTGTCTGCGTTAATCCACTGACCATTGCCCGTATAAACCTGCAAGCTGTAGCTGCTCCAGCCCATATATGGCTTCGCAGCTAATCCATTATTCGCCGCCTCCGCAACATCTGTTTTTGGTATCACGATTCCCAGCTGCGCTGTAATCAACACAACGATTAGCAGCCACAAGCGTGATTTCTTCATTATTTGCGTCATTATTTAGCTCCTTTGTTTATGAAATAGGATCAGGCTTTTATCTCGCAATAAAGAACCTGATCCTTTGAAATCACTATTATTTAAATGATTGGTCGTATGCTTTTTGCAAAATTTCGAGATAACGATCGATCTTGAGATCCTTGAGTCCCTTCACGTAACCGTCCCAATCCTTCTCCAGCGATTTGTTTCCGGTAATGAATTGAAGCGCATTTTGCTCAATAAACGACTTAATGTTTGTTTGCAAAATGCTTGCCTCATCGATTTCCGCTGAATCAATCCAAATTGCCCACAATGGGAAAAGCTCCTTCGGCTCGTGGCCTTGGTACAGAAGCGTCGCTTGGTACAATCTGCGCTCATAGTTGGCGGAATCATAAATATCCGTACCTTGAACCCAGCTGTCTCGGTATTCCCTTGGCATGTAGAAGTGAGCCGTTCCGCTCCAGCCTGCATTACGAGGGGCTTCGCCTTCAACCGCAGGAATCGTTGCTACCTTCGGTGTAACGCCTTCTCCAAGCGCTACCTCGCCTTCCTTCGGCTTTCTCCAGTCGATGCCTTCCATGCCGGAAGCGCCGTTCGTTTGTCCTTCTTCTGTAAACATGTAATCCACCAATTTAATAAGCGCAATTTTTTGTTCTTCAGATGCTTTATTTGTGATTACAAATTTTGCTCCCGGCGCAACGCCGCCGCCATCATGAGTCGCGAACGAGCCATGTGGTCCTGTAAGCGGAGGTACGGGGTTGTAATCAGCTGAGTTTTTGTTGCCTACATCGATATTTACGAAGATAGCAGGATGCATGCCGGCCCCAGCGCCCAAAATTTGAGCATCGCCATTTTCGCCAATTTTTTTGAAGGCTTCCGCGTTTTGTGCAAAGGCGCCCGGATCGATTAAGCCTTCATCGTATAACGATTTAATATACGTTAAGCCTTCTCTCCATTCCGGCTTAAGCGCAGCCGACTCTACTTTGCCATTGGTTAGATTCAAGTAATTGCGGTCATCGTCATAGACAAAACCATTCATGAGGAATGGAATGACGCGTACGCCAAAGTCCTCAATTGAACCGCTGAGCGGCACTTCATCGGCAATGCCATTGCCGTTTGGATCTTGTGTTTTGAATGCTTTCAATACAGCTTTAAACTCTTCAGGCGTTTTTGGCATTTCCAGCTGCAATTTATCCAGCCATTTCGTATTCAACCACATTTTGTTCGGATACGAGCAGTGGAAGCACTGGCTGTAAGCGACAAGTCCGTAAATATTGCCATCGGGTGCCGTGTTGAACGCTCTTAAGTCAGAGTTATTTTCCATGGCAGCTTTAATGTTTGGCGCATATTGCTCGATCAGATCGTTCAGAGGCACCAGCACCCCTTGCTTTCCGTACTTCACAACATCAGCCTGCGTGAATTGATCAATATAGCCAGGAAGCATATACGCATCCGGGTAATCCCCGCTCGCTAATGAAATTTGACGTTTTTCCTTCGCGCCATCCGGAGGTGTCGTTTCAAATTTAAGTTTTATGTTGAATTTTTCTTCTACAAATTTGGTGAATTTATTCGTTGCCATATCGATATTCGGCTCTTGTACCGCAAAAATCGTAATTTCAACCGGTGCGGTTGCTCCCGTCTCTTCCGATTGTGCCTTTGGCGTATTTGTTGCCTTATTCGTGTTGGAAGTTCCTTTATTATTCGAGCACGCGGCAAGCACCAAGCTGATCATCAGCATGATTGCGAGCAAACTTACGAGTCTCTTTTTCAAATGTATCGCTCCCTTTTTCGATTTGTGCCATACTTTTGCATTGCAATCACACTACAAATGAACCACCTCCTCTCATGCAAACCAGCGCAGTTTCTGCCTCTTTCCGGTTAGCCTTTGACTGAGCCAACAAGCATCCCTTGTACGAAATAACGCTGTACGAAAGGATAAATAATAAGAACTGGCAGCGTAGCTACTACGATCAGCGAATATTTAAGCAGCTCTGACAGCTGCTGCCTTTCCACTTGCTTCAAGGCATCCGTTACGCTTGCGCTGTTGTTCATAATGATGATGCTCCTCAGAACGAGCTGAAGCGGAAACAACTTCGCTGATTTGAGATAGATTAAGGCATCGAAGTAGGCATTCCATTGACCTACGCCGTACATTAGGAAAAGCACCGCAAGAATGGGCTTAGATAACGGAATAACCACACTTCGCATAAATCTGATGTCGCTGCAGCCATCGATCTCGCTTGCTTCAAACAATTCGTCTGGAATGGACGACTGGAAGAAGGAGCGTGCAATAATCACCTGCCATACCCAAACCGCATTCGGAATGAGCAGCGCCCAACGCGAATCGATCATGCCAAACTCCTTCACCACCATGTACGTCGGAATCAAACCGCCGCTGAAGAGCATGGTGAACGTAATGAGCATCATAATGACGCTGCGGCCAAAAAAGGATTTACGCGACATCGGATACGCAATCATGACCGTAAGCGCTACGCTAATCAACGTTCCTGCTGCGGTATAAAATAGCGAGTTCCCGTACCCTCTCATAATTTCCGGCGTATCGAACAGAACCTTAAAGCCCTTAAAGGAAATATCAACGGGCCACAGCCAAACACGGCCGGAAGTAACGGCTGCCGGGCTGCTGATCGAGCTGCTGATAATATAAATGAGCGGATAAATAACCGCGATCAACACAACCGCCAATATGGCATAAATAATGAACAAAAAAATCTTATCGCCTGTTGAATCCTTAATCGTTTGTCTGATTGGTGCCTGCGATGCTATCTTCGTTGATGCCATAGGCGCACTCCCCTTTTACCAAATGCTTGATTTCATAAACCGTTTGGCCAAACCGTTAACCGTGAACAGCAGCAAGAGATTGATGAATGAATTAAACAAGCCTACTGCTGTAGCGAAGCTGTAATTGGCATTTAAGAGCCCAATTTTGTACACGTATGTGGCGATTATTTCGGAATTAACGATATTGAGCTGATTTTGCAGCAAATAAATTTTCTCAAAGCCAATCGCCATTACGCTGCCTACATTTAAAATGAGAATGATCGTAATGGTCGGCAAAATACCCGGCAAATCAACGTGGACGATTTTCTGAAATCGTGATGCGCCATCCACTTTGGCAGCCTCATAAAGCGTAGGATCGATGCCCGCAAGCGCCGCCAAATAAATGACCGCAGAATAACCAGCCGTCTGCCAAATATCCGACCAAACAAAGATCGATCGGAACATGCTGGCTTCACCAAGGAAGTTGACCGATTCCATTCCGAAGTAGTTCAAAGCCACATTCACAAAGCCAAGCCGCGGCGCCAGAAACATCATAATGATCGATACCATAACGACTGTAGATATGAAATAAGGAGCGAAGGTGACCAGCTGTACAAGCCGTTTGAAACGGCCATTTCGCACTTCATTAAGCATCAATGCCAAAAAAATTGGAATCGGAAACCCCGCGAGCAATAAATAACCGCTGACGTATATGGTGTTCTTGACCAGCGTCCAGAACATCGGATTTTCAAAGAAAAGCCTGAAGTTTTTGAGCCCGACCCATTCGCTGCCCCAAATGCCTTTAATGACGTTGTAATCCTTAAAGGCAAGCACCGCATTCAGCATCGGGTAATATTTAAAAATAAGAAAAAACAATACAGGCGGTATAATGATAAGGTACAGCTGCCAATGCTTCTTGAAGCTTCTGCTCGCTTCATCCGCAAGGCTGCGCTTGCTCTTTTGCTTCAACAGCTTGTTATTCAATACAATCTCTTTTTCCAGAACAATCCCCCCTAGGTAGCTAATGGCCGATGAAATGACAGCGCTTTCTATACGATGATCATAGTAGAAATCCACATTATCCAAACAGGTACATTTGCGTCTTTTAACGTACAATAACCCCTGTTTTCAGGGGGCAAATCGCCGCAGCGGCGTACAATTTTCAGGATTGCTGCTTAGAAACGCCAAAAAACCCGACTGCCCCAAGCAGTCGGGTTCTTTCTTATGCATTTCTAGTGCATAGGTCTGTTTTGGTCATATGCTTTTTGCATGATTTCAATAAAACGATCGACCTGCATATTCTCCAGTCCACTCACGTAAGTATCCCAATCCCTATCCAAATCCAAGTTGCCGGTAATAAATTGAAGCATGCTTTGATCGATGTAATTCATCAAGTTTGTGCTCAGCATCCCCACTTCATCCGCTCGTGCCGAATCAAGCCAAATGTTCCACACCGGAAACATTTCGTCTGGCTCATGTCCCTCATACAGCAGTGTCGCTTCAATAAGCCTTCGCTCATAGCCGTCGGGCGCGTATATGTCTTTGCTTGCGACCCAGCTGTCTCGATAATCTCTTGGCATGTAGAAATGCGCCATCCCGCTCCAGCCGGTGTTCTTTTGCTCAGTGCTTTCGATAGGGATCAGTGTCGCAAATTTGGGCTCCAGCCCTTCACCAAGCGCCACCTCGCCAGCTGCCGGCTTTCGCCAGCCTACGCCTTCAAGACCTGACTGCGCTAGCGTTTGTCCTTCCGGCGTGTACATGTAGTCAACCATTCGAATTAAGGCAATTTGCGCTTCCTTGCTCGCCTTATTCGTAATGACAAATTTAGCACCCGGTGATATTCCTCCGCTGGCAAAGGTAGCATAGGAAGCATACGGCCCCGCAAGCGGCGGCAGCGGTGCATAATCCTTCGTTCGCTCACTCACGAAGATAGCAGGATGCATGGCTGCAGCTGCGCCGAGAATGTCGGCATTTGCATTGTCTCCAGCTTTTTTTAACGCCTCGGCATTTTGAATAAAGGCTCCCGGATCAATTAAGCCCTCTTCATAAAGTGACTTAATATAGGCAATCCCTTCCTTCCATTGCGGCTTATTGGCCGCTGTATCCACCTTCCCATTATTCATAAATAAATAATTGCGGTCGTCATCATAAATGAAGCCATTCATCAAATAAGGAACAATATGAACGCCAAAATCTTCCGTCGAGCCGCTCAGCGGAACTTCATCCAATAAACCATTTCCGTTCGGGTCGTTTTGCTTGAACGCTCTCAGCATCTCTTTGAATTCGTCTGTCGTTTTGGGCATATCAAGCCCTAATCGCTGAAGCCACTTCGTGTTTACCCACATTTTGTTTGGATAGGAGCAGTGGAAGCATTCACTATAAGCAACAAGCCCATAAATATTGCCATCAGGTGCCGTATTCAAAGCTCTAAGCTTCGGATCTTTCTCCATCGCGGCTTTAATGTTCGGCGCATATTGCTCTATGAGCTCATTTAACGGCAGAAATACGCTTTGCTTGCCATACTTCAACAAATCGGATTGTGTGAACTGGTCAATGTAGGCCGTTAAAATATAAGCATCAGGAAAATCGCCGCTTGCAAGTGAAATTTGCCGTTTCTCCTTCGCGCCGTCCATCGAAATAATGTCCCAATTAAATTTGACATTAAATTTATTTTCAAGCAGCCTCGTAAAATCATTTGTTTTCAAATCAATGCTGGTATCCTGCTGGGCGAAAACATTAATCTCGACCGGCTTGTCTATGGAAGCAAGCGAAGCTGCATCCGTATGAGCTGGCTCATTGCTTTGCGAGCATGCGGCAAGCAGTAAAACTACAAGAAGCATAAGCGCAGATAGACCAGCGATTCTTTTCTTCATTCAAACCCTCTCCTTATCGGTAACTGCGCTGAACGCTTACACTTCGATCGATTGTCGATATGAGCTTGGCGCAACGCCCATGACTCGCTTAAAGGCTCTTCGGAACGAATGAGAGCTGTTGTACCCGACGCGAGCAGCGATTTCATCAACAGTATAAGCGTTCGTCCGTAATAAGGAGGAAGCCTGCTCTATACGAATCATCTCCAAATAGTCAGAGACATTTATATCCGTAACCTCTTTAAACAATTGAGAAATGTATTTCTCCGGCCGCTCCACCCGCTCTGCAATGCGGTATAAGGTCATCTCAGAGTCGCCATAAGCCTCAGCAATAAACTGCTTAATTTCCTCGACGGTTTGAATATGAACATGATTTTTTTTACTGTTGATGACGCTGCATAATGCTTCTACAATACCGATGATCTCCTCCTGAATAGCCGCCATTGGATTAGAAGCTTGAATGCCGATGATTTGATTTTTCAACGCATGCAGCAAATCAGATTCCATGAACGTTTTCTGGTCCAGCAGCTTAAGCAGCGTACCCTTCAGCTCGCCGATCAGCTGCTGCTTCATCTCGATAGAAAGCTGCTTATTTTCCATATTAATATTCATAACCGAATGTACCATCCGCTTTGCCTCATCCGAATCTCCCGCACGAATAGTGCTAATCAAACGCTGCTCAATGTCCATTGGATAATAATATGTCGCTGTTTCAAGCCTAGAGTCCGTAAACCATACGAAGCTCTTTTTGCTGTTAAACTCGGCATATTCGATCGTTTGTTTCGCTTGCTCATAGGAATGGCTGACGTCAAGAATAGTCGTGAACGCATCTCCGAATGCTGCAGTGACCGAAATCTTATACTCCCTATAGGCGATATCGGACAGCTTCTCAAGATTATGACTCATTCGCAGCTTAGCTGCTTCGACTCCATACTCCCCTTCCATGGTCGTTATAATCGTCACAATTCGATCCGAGCCAAGATCCGTCATATGCAGCTGGCTGTCCAGATCGATTAACGCCTTTTTCAAAATGAGTCTTGCTGCATACAGCTCGTTCAGTATTTCTACGTTGTCCATGCCGGAGTATCCATTAATCTGCAAAATACCGACATATCCCTCATTCGCATCAAACCTCGTATCCGCCTGTACAGCCGCTGCCGTAATTTCCTCAGTGGTGTGAAACTCCCCAGCAATTAACCGTTTCAAGAAACCATCTCTAACTAAAGGAAGCTGACGTTTTAATTCCGTCTCCAGGTGGCGATTGCTCGTAATGATGCTCGATATGTTTCCCTGCAAAAAATCATATTCGTTTCGGCCCGTGATGCCATCCTTGCCGAACTGCTCCTTCATCACCGTAAGCAGCCTATTCATTGGTGCGCTGTTTCGGTAGGACAGGAGAAGACCAGCCAGCAGGCCGAGAAGTAAAGCGATGCCTGTCACCAGCCAAGTAATATGTTTAATTTGATTTGCGTTTTCCATCAGCACCTGCTTTGGAATTCCCGCTCGATAGGTCCAACCATTTTTTTCGGAATGAATCGTAATGACGAGATCATTATTATAAAATTGACTAACTTTGTCTTGGATGAGGCGTGAATCCGAAGACAGCAGCTTGGCATTTTCCTCGCTAATTCCGCGCAGTCCAACTGTATTCCCTTGCGCATCGCTAATATGAGCCCAGCCGCCGTAACGATCCTCTACTCCCGCGAGCAGGCTGGATATGTTTTCTTCATCAATCATGACGACCACAGTGGCAGGTGATGAGCCGCTAAAGCTGTCCAAAGGGAGCGACTGCATATACGTAACGACGGAGGATTGTTTGGCATTGCTGGTAAAGGAGCTGAGAGGCATAATTTCACTTCGGTGAGTTTTGTCCAGTACTGTTTCCTTCCATTCCCCGAGCGTAAGATCGTTATAATGAAAGTTCTGATAATAATGTTCGGGACGGAAATAGGCGGAGCCCTGCGTAAAAATCACATCATAGTTATTTAAGTAGATAAAATAGTTTTGCAAAAAATCATTTGTCTGGCTAAACGGCGTTACCTGTCTCACCATGCTCCAAATGCCATAAACGTTGACGATGTCGCCTTTTTTCTGCTCATTCATTAATTTATTTAAATCAGGATTCAAAGCGAGCTGCCTTGTGAAGCCCTCAACCTCAACCATCCTTCTCTCCAAAATATCCTGGCTCCGCTGCAGCAATGTGACGCTATTCTCAATGGAAATGGATTGTGTCACCGAGATTGAAGTACGATAGGAAACGTAACCCGCTATGCTTGGAATGACCAAAATAATAAGATATGATATGAGAAATTTACGGAAAATGGTTGAATACTTTGGCACGGTCAACCCACCTCTCTTGATTGTTAGCGCTTTCATAACATAGGCAGTACAGAAGCCTAGAAGCAACGAAAGAGCTTCGCTCATTTATAATAACTTACTGACGCGAAAAGACAACTACTATTAAAAACAAGTAGTTGTCTTATTCACTAACTAGGCACATTCCGTTTAAGCTTCTTGCTGTACTAGAGCTTTCAAGTCTTTATCAAATCGATAGACGTGGCCGGGAATCAAAGAAACTTGCACTTCCTGCTCACCGAATCTTACGACCGTTTCCCCTGCAGAGAAAGCTTGAATCGTCGCTTCAGTCAGCACGCCATTTTCCCATGAGACGTCAACCTCTACATTTCCTTTGGCACGCAGTCCTTCGTATGAACCTTTGTTCCAGACAGCGGGAAGCGCTGGAAGCAAGTGAATTTCGCCCGGCTGGCTTTGAAGGAGCAGATCCGCTACCGCCGCGGTTCCGCCATAATTGCCGTCGATAACAAAAATATTCGTCTCCGCTCCGGCTACACCCGCCTTGGAATAGGTCAGCATATTATCGAAGCACAGCTCTCCAATTAAATGAGTGATATGCTTTAGCGCGCGATCTCCTTCGTACAATCTGGAGAAGCCGGTGGCGAACAGTACAGCTGTAAATTCAATATCCTCCAGCTCATCGGTCTGCATCCGGCCAATCAACGTTTGCTTAGCGGCAGCACTCAGCTCCGGCGTCTTCCGCGGCGTAATTTGATTGCTCGGGTATAAGCCAAATAAATGAGCAAGGTGGCGATGCTCCGGCTGCGCCTCCTCATAATCCTCGAGCCACTCCTGCAGCTGTCCTTTTTTCCCGATCATGAGAGGCGGCATCAGCAATAATGCTTGCTCCAGCTTCTCTTGGAATTCAGAATCCATTTGCAGCAGCTTCGCCGACTCTAGGCAAAAGGTGAACAAATCCCATATCAGCTGCTGGTCCATCGTCGACCCCATCGACAGCTGCTGAGCTTCATCCTTGCTGCCGCTCGGATAAAAGCTGTTCTCCGGCGAGTTGGATGGTCCGGTTACGAGCCAGCCATAAGTAGGGTGCACAGTCATATAATCAAGGAAGAAGATCGCCGATTCCTTCATAACGGGATACGCCTGCTTCATTAGGAAATCACGGTCAAGCCCATACTCATAATGCTCCTTCAAATGCATCGCAATCCATAATCCGCCTGTTACATTCAGTCCCCAGCCCGTCTCCCAGCCCGGAGCCGAGAAGCCCCAAGCATTCGAGAACACATGCGCCACCCATCCCTCGCTTCCGTAGAAATCCTGAGCCGCTTGCCTGCCTGCGACAGATAAACGTTCAATATAGTTCATCAAAGGCACATGGCATTCCGCCAAATTGCTTATTTCCGTCGGGTAATAGTTCATTTCCGTGTTGATATCCAAGTGATAGTCGCAGCTCCAAGCCATGCGATTCGCTTCGCCATCGTTCCATACGCCTTGCAAATGCAGCGGCAGCGGCGAATCCTCGCGCGAGCCTGCAATCGTTAGATAACGTCCGTATTGGAAAAATAAAGCGACTAAATCCGGATCATCATACTGCCCGTTCCGAAGCTGCTTCATCCGCTCGTCTGTTGGCAGCTTCACACTCGCCGTATCGCCTAAATCAAGGGTCACACGAGCGTACAAATCGCGATAATCTACAATATGATCCGCTCTTAGGCGCTCATAACCTTTGGCAATAGCATCGTTAATTTGCGAATGGCATTCCGAAGCCCAATTCTCATCCGTCCTGCCATAATCCGTATTCACCGCGAAATATATAAACGCCTCATCCGCTTGCGATACCTTGATTTCATTACCACTAGTTTCGATAATGCCGCCCACGGCAACGACCTTAACCATACCCTCACAAAACACACCACATTTTCCGTTGCTGTGCACATCTTCCGTCGCTTGGCCGCGGAATCCAATAGTATCTTCATCTGCAGCTGTCGTTGCAAAATCTCCGGTTCTCCCGTGAATGCTTAGCGAGAAGGATATTGCCCCTTTCAGCTCACTCTTTATGCGCGATACAACAATACTATCGGCATGCGTTGCGAACGTCTCACGTGTTATTTTGCCGCCAGAGCTTGTATAGGAAGTTTGTACGATTGCCTTTTCCAAGCTTAACTCACGTACAAGATCTTCTCCTTGCTGCTCGAAGCGCAAATTGATATCGCACACAGATAGGTTTGTGCCAAAGTTTTGCTTCTTCGGCTGCAGCCCTTGCTTAGCAAGCCGGTCTCCCTCGCTATAATTTCCCTTGAAAAACTGCTCTCTCATCTGCTCCATATTGGCTTTCGGGTTTCCGTTTCCTTGAATGCGCTCCACTTGACCTGACCAGTAAGTAATTTCTGTCATACTCCAGGTTTCGCTTTCTATTCCACCGTGAATGACCGCGCCTATTCTTCCATTCCCTATCGGCAGTCCTTGCTTCCAATCCGTTGCTGGCCCTGAATACCAAAGCTTTGAATGATTCATGCAGTCCCCATCCTTCAGTTATAAGATTCGTATAACAAATGTTTTGTCAATTTTCCTGCTATCTATCGAATACGGAATTCATTAAAATATTTAGGAATGATTTCAGTGGAAGCGCCTGGCAGCTCCGGCAGCACATATTGTCCATTCTTGACGGTTGCCGGTTCAACAAAGATCGTTCTAATCCAAGGGATATACTCAAGCATCATTGCCCCTGGCGTAGCCGCCACCAAATGCTGGTGAATTTGTCCCATATCGCCGACATGCGGGCAGATTGGTATGTCGTACGAAGCGGCCAGTCCCGCGACCTGCAGCCACTCCGTAATACCCGCAACCCGCGTAACATCAACCTGACAATATTCGATAGCGCCTTGATGAATATAATCACGGAACGCATATTTCGAGTACACATGCTCACCGAGTGCAATCGGAACATTTAGTGCATCAGCCAGCTTCTTGTGACCTAAAATATCATCAGGATTAAGCGGCTCCTCCAGCCAAAATAAATCAAATTCCTCCAGCTTCTTGCCCCAGGTCATCGCCGTATTGATATTCCATTGCTGATTAACGTCGATCATAAAGATCACCTGATCGCCAATCGCTTTGCGCACCGCCTTCACTCGGTCATAATCTTCATGTGGATCGGACTTGCCAACCTTAATCTTCACCCCTGTAAACCCCTGCTCGACAATGTCCGTGACATCCTTCAGCAAACGCTCCTTCGACCAGTTCAACCAGCCGCCGTTCGTGTTATAGGCTTTGATGCCTTTTGATTTATGTCCGCCAAGGTACTGCCATAGAGGCTTGTTGGACGCCTTCGACATAATGTCCCATAACGCAATATCCACAGCAGCAAGCGCCATATGCGTAATGCCTGCCCGTCCGATCCAGTGCATTTTGCCATATCGCAGCGTCTCCCAAATCTCCTTTACCATAAAAGGGTCCTTGCCGATCAGCTCCGGTGCGTAATAACGTTCAATCGTATCGACGATCATATCATCGCCATGGGCGCAGGTTCCTGTGTAGCCGTATCCGACGTAACCTTCATCTGTAAAGATCCGAACGCCTGACAGTCCCCAGTGCGTCGCCACATTAATCGCATCCGTTATTGGCGGGTCGATGGGCACATGCAGAACGAATGTTTCCACTTTTGTGATTTTCATCATTTGTACTCCCTTCCTTTTGTTTAATAGCCTAGCGAAGCTCCACCCTCAACCGGAAGAGCTACACCCGTTATGAAAGCCGCTTGCTGCGAAGCCAAATACAGTACCGACTGCGCGATCTCCTCCGAGGTTGCCGATCGGCCAAGCGGATGCATCGCATTCAGCGCATCCAGCGCTGCTGCTTGATCAGGCTGCTGTCTCAGCCAATCTTCCAATAAAGGTGTCATCACACCGGCCGGACACACACAGTTGACTCTTACGCCATCCGCTGCATAATCGAGCGCCAATGACTTCGTCAGCGCAATAACGGCACCTTTGGAAGCAGCATAAATCGGATTATTCCGCTGCCCGATAAGACCGTTCAGCGAAGCCATATTCACAATCGCGCCTTTGGTCTGCCGCAATAGCGGAATCGCATGCTTGATCATCAAATACACGCCCTTCACATTTACCGCAAGAACATGGTCAAATGACTGCTCATCGATTTCCTCAAGCGGCTTTGGAAGAATAACCGCTGCATTGTTATACAGAACATCGAGCTTGCCGAATGTCTGAACCGTTTCTTTCATAAGCGCTTCAACCGCACTCTCACGCGATACATCCGTCTGCATTGCCCGCGCACTTCTATATGGAAGCCCTTTCAAAAACCCTTGTTGTTTATTGATTTCATCAGCCACGCGCTGCCCTTCATGCTCATTCCAATCCGCTATGACGACTTGTGCGCCCTCTGCCGCGAACAACCGTGCGCTTTCCTCGCCGATACCAGAACCGCCGCCGGTTATAAGCACAACCTTATCTTTAAATCTCAAAGGCATTCCTCCATGTACATGCAAAAGTTAAGCTAGCTAAAGAAAAGATTTATGTTGTTAATTGATCCACATCAGCTATTGCTGTTCATTCCCTAATATTTTTGTTATTGTATCATCTATACAGGAACGTGTATTTGATCAGACATCCATTAAGTTGACAATTCATCCGCTAAATTTTATATGAATATACCAAAGAAAAGGGTGTTCGCTTGAAGAAGCTGAACGAGATCACGCCTCATGTCGGAGATTCCATGTATTACCTTTATGATGGCAGCTCCAATGAGAAGCTGCGCATTTGCAGTGTTTATGCCTTTCATTTATTTACAGATGGTCCCGGAGAAATGGAGATTGACGGCAAGAAATACCCTATCAACAATCGAACGCTAATCTTTCTTAGGCCAGAGCAGCCTCACGCCTTCCATATTTCATCCGACCATCCGCTGTCCTCCTACAATTTGTATTGTGATCTCTGGAATCAGAGTGATCCCGTCTCTGCCAATCGAACGTTCATCTACGCCCCGGAGCCGTTCGAGCTGAATACCGTCGCCCCTTCCATGGCATGTGATGAACTCGACAGCCTGCCATGCGTATTTTCCTTGCAGTCTTATCCAGAGCTGTACGATTCCTTCTTAATGCTCGCTAAGCTGTATAACGATTCGCAATTTTATCGAACAGAGATGATGAACAGCTTGCTCTATGCTTGGATTCTGAACTGGTATGATACGATACATACGCACCAGCCTACCGATTATCGCATCGTCCGCTTGCTCACGCATCTAAACGCTCATCCTGAGAAACGCGAGTCCGTCGAGACATGGTGGGAATTTTGCGGGCTGAAGCGAACCTACTTTCATGCTTTGTTTTTACGAGAAACCGGACTCACGCCAAAGGCCTACCATCACAAGCTGCTCATGAGACGCGCTTCCCATCTTTTGCTCGAAAGCGAGCTGAGCGTGACTGCCATTGCCGAGAAGCTTGGTTATGCCTCTATCCATCCTTTTACACGCCATTTCAGTGCCTTCTATGGCACCAGTCCAAAGCATTACCGCATGCAGCCTCAGTCAGAGAAATGACCACCCCAGTGCGCAACAACGAAAAATGGCTGTAAGCACACATTTGCGCTTACAGCCTCAAAATAGCCTATGCACCTCGTCCGTAAGCACACATACGTGCTTATTACGCCAATTCGACGTGTGCGGAATAACGAAAAATGGCTGTAAGCACATATTTGCGCTTACAGCCTCAAAATAGCCTATGTAGCTCGTCCATAAGCACACATACGTGCTTATTACACCAATTCGACGTGCGCGGAACATTGAAAAAGGCTGCTCCTCCTCCTATTTGAAGGCGGTTAACAACGACTTCGCTTCCTCATGTTCTGGCTCCATCGCCAAAACTTGATGTGCATATTGCAATGCTTCTGGCTCTTCGCCTTCTTCATAGCAGCAAATCGCCAGCTTGTAGAGTGCATCCACAGTCGTCTTGCCAGCCTCCATCGAACGCTCCAAATATAGCCTCGCATCCGCATACAGCTCCAGCTCATAAAGCAGACTTCCGCAAGCCAAAGCCAAATGGTGCTGTTCATTCATCGGATAATAGCCCGCCCACATCATTTGCATGCCCTGCCGCAGATCATCGGCTTCTTCGTCGCTGCTATCTGGCAGCAGCGACTGTATGCGTTCAGCGCTTTGAATGAACAATTGCGCATCGTAGCGGCTCAGTCGCCAGAAAGCTAAAATGGCGAACAGCTCTAGCGATTCCAAATGCTCGTCAAACCATAGCTTCAAGCTAAAGAAATCATCCGGTCCAAAACGTTCAACAAAACGACGATAAGCTAAGCGTGTATTTGCATAACTTGATGGCTTCTCCAGCATGATGATGCAGCCGACATTCAAATTTTTATAATGATGGTTAGTAAAATAGGACAATGCGCCCTTTTGTTCAAAAACATGCTGTATCGCATGATAATTGGCCGTGAGCGAAAAACTGCCGTGATGAATCAGTTCGGGCGGCTCAGCAAATGCCCAGTTCTCCATTCGGTGATCGCCTTTATCGGCTGTAAGCAGCACAAATCCCGCTTGTGATAACCGTCCAAGCCGTTCAAGACAATCCAACCCAATCTCCGGGAAGAGGATATGCGAATCCTCAAGCTGCTGCTTATACAGCTCGATCACATTCCGATAAGGGTACGATTGCTCTTCATACTCGGCTGCTCTTCGGTAATGATACTCGGGCTCTATGCTCACCAGCATGTCCGATACTCCTATGCCATCCTCCTCAGCAGCAGGTATCGCGAAGGACACTTTACATTCAAATATATGACCTTCATCCACATAAATGAGCTCCTGCGGAATGCTGTCAAAAAAATAATTGGCAACAAGCAGCAGCGGCTGCTTCAGATCTGCCTGCTTTATCGTGACACCCGATTCCGTCAATCGAAGCTCTGTATCACGTACCGCGTCAAACTTAGCGAAATCGAGTATTCCTTGCTGGACAAATGGCTGCAATCGTTCATGCTGCTGCCAATAGGCAATATTTTTGACTGGCAAATCACTCATGATGTAACGAAACGGCGGAAGCTCCATACCAGCAAAATCTATCAGCTCACATAATGCCGTCAACACTTGATAGGCTAGTCTACCCGAGCCTGCTCCAAGCTCAAGGATCGTAATCGGTTCCTCCGATATACCGCCTAACCTTGCTTTATCCTGTAAAAATCCAAATATGATCTCCGCATAAGCAGACGCGATGACAGGATTGTTCGTAATGTACTGCGGCACCTCATCATTTTGCCACGCCTCAATGCCCTGCTCTTCAAAATAAGCGCGCTGCAGCTCCCAAATCGGCGCTTCGCTAAATCGATAAATCGGCTGATCGCTATTATTATTCATTCTTTTAAACCTACTTTGCTTAATGTAATAAAAGAATTAAACTGGCCTTACCCAAATATCCTAGGTCAAATCCATCCGCTTTAAACCTAGCATCTGTATGCAGCCTTGTCTACTCTTGCCTTAATGAACCAGCGAACCGGTTTCACCTGCCATACGCAAAATAGGAGACGCGCCTGCAGGCTCGTCTCCTATTTCTGGGTATATTAGACGAATTAAAATACCTTCGTCGTCCAAGATTCACAGTTCCATGTATCGGTTACAACATCGCGGTAAAATTCTGGTTCGTGAGAGATAAGCAAAATGCTGCCTTTATACGCCTTAAGCGCACGTTTCAGCTCGTCCTTTGCATCGACATCCAAGTGGTTGGTCGGCTCATCCAGTACTAACAGGTTTGTTTCGCTGTTGATCAGCTTGCAAAGGCGAACCTTCGCCTTCTCGCCGCCGCTAAGCACCGCAATTTTACTTTCAATATGCTTGGTCGTCAGCCCGCATTTCGCGAGTGCCGCACGTACTTCAAATTGGGAGAGTGAAGGGAACTCCTTCCATACTTCCTCAATACACGTATTGTAGTTTGCATCCTTAATTTCCTGTTGGAAATATCCGATTTGCTGATGCTCCCCGCGCTGTACCGTACCCGATATAGCTGGAATTTCGCCTAAAATACTGCGCAGCAGCGTCGTTTTACCAATACCGTTCGCCCCTACGAGAGCAATCTTCTGGCCGCGTTCCATGCGAAGATCAAGCGGTCTCGACAACGGACTGTCATATCCGATAACAAGCTCCTTCGTCTCGAATATGAGCTTGCCCGAGGTTCTTCCGTCCTTGAAGTTGAACTGCGGCTTCGGCTTTTCCTTCGCAATTTCAATGACTTCCATCTTATCGAGCTTCTTCTGTCTCGACATCGCCATGTTCCGCGTCGCTACGCTCGCTTTGTTGCGTGCTACGAAGTCCTTCAAATCAGCTATTTCCTGCTGCTGACGCTTATATGCCGATTCAAGCTGCTGCTTTTTCATTTCATGAACCTGTTGGAAGTATTCATAATCGCCAACATAGCGGTTCAGCTCTTGATTCTCCATATGATAAATGAGGTTAATTACACTGTTAAGGAACGGAATATCATGTGAAATGAGAATAAATGCATTCTCGTACTCTTGCAAGTAACGCTTCAGCCATTCGATATGCTGCTCATCGAGATAGTTCGTCGGCTCATCGAGAAGCAGAATGTCCGGCTTCTCCAGCAGCAGCTTCGCTAGAAGCACCTTCGTCCGCTGCCCTCCGCTCAAATCATTAACGTCCTTATCAAGACCAATATCCGTAAGGCCAAGACCACGAGCCGTTTCGTCAATTTTTGCGTCAATCAAATAGAAATCCTGATTCGTCAGCGTATCCTGAATCGTTCCAACATCCTCAAGCATTTGCTCGAGTTCCTCTGGCGTTACATCGCCCATTCTGCCGTACATATCGTTCATTTCTTGTTCCATATCGAGCAGGTACTGAAAAGCTCCCTTCAGCACGTCCCGCATCGTCATTCCTTTGCTGAGAACCGCATGCTGATCGAGATAACCTACGCGCATGCGCTTCGACCATTCAACCTTGCCGTCGTCAGGCTGAAGCTTGCCTGTAATAATGTTCATAAAAGTGGACTTGCCCTCGCCGTTAGCGCCGATGAGTCCAATATGCTCGCCTTTAAGCAGACGGAAGGATACGTCGTTGAAGATCGCGCGATCTCCAAAGCCGTGGCTTAGTCGTTCTACGTTTAATATGCTCATGAATGACACCTTTTCTTTTGGAATATTATCGTTTTATTATAAACGTTATAGGCCCTACAACTCAATGTAGGATTAAATTGTTCATGAACTTCGACACGATTCGATAATTTTGATATAATTAACATGAAATTTTTAACATATTTCGGGTTAGGCGGTGCCACCATGAGTTGTCAAAATTGTGAGCTTGTCCCCCCTATTCAAGACCAAGGTACGATAAATCTCGTTACCCCGCAGAAATCCGAACAGATACAATACACATCCAAAGAACAGCTTTTGGAGTATTTGAATAAGCTGTTGCAGCAATTGAGTCCGGAGGAGCAATCAGCTGTTCAAATCGAATTTGGGAAACTAGGAGAGGCAAGATCTACTTTGACTCCCTATCGTCTCCCTCTCAACCTATTTGCCGCACGCATTCATCACCATCACCTCGTCCATATGATAGCTGATAATCATTTTACAAGTTTTATGCAGCCCATTATGGATATCGTTAGCCAAAACATTTTCGCCTATGAGTTTCTCATGCGCCCTGTCGAAGGGCAACCTGCCTTCCAGCCATATGAACTCTTTCAGGTTGCACAGCAAACTGGCCTGCATTCTTTTCTTGATCGCTCTGCCCGTATTTCAGCAATTCAAGTCAGTGCCATGCACCTCAAAAAGGGAACAAAACGGTTCATAAACTTTTTGCCTTCATCCATTTATAATCCTAATTATTGCTTAAGTCATACCTTTGAGGCGATTGAGCAATATGAGCAGGACCCGCAGGATTTTGTTTTTGAAGTCGTAGAAACGGAAAAGATTTCGGATGTGCTGCATTTAAAAAACATTTTTAATGTATACAAAGAGCACGGTATTCAAGTTGCACTGGATGATGTTGGGTCTGGATTTTCTACGTTAGACGTTTTGGAAGAGCTCAAGCCCCATTTTGTAAAAATAGATCGTGAATTGGTAAGCCACTGCGATAGCAACGATAAGAAACAGAAGCTCATTGCAGACATCGTGCGAAGTGCGAGATCGTTTGGCGCTACGGTTTTAGCAGAAGGAGTGGAACGGAAAGAAGAGCTCGATTTCTGTAAAACGCAGCAGATCACTCTTGCTCAGGGTTATTTAATAGGCAAGCCTGCCCCGCTGCCATTATCTAATCAACCAATTTTGATTTAATTAACTTCAGCTGAACCCATCGTTGCCACGGTATCCTCCATGTGATTATCGTGGCCTTTTTTTATACATGTTCAACCCATTCCCTCTTTCTCTTAAACGCCAATAATCAAATGCAGCTCTCCAAAGCGCAGTTCGCGATTGACAATAGCAAGGCAAGTGGTTAAAATTATCGTATAAAACTATTTTAGTTTTTTTAGTTTTCTCTAGTCTAAAAGTTCTCTCTCAGGAGGTCTGTTCTTGATAGATCGAATTATGAAAGCATTTATCGAAGAGATTCATGATAAAGGAATCAAATTTACTATGGACGATTTGGCCTCTCGGCTAGGGATTAGCAAACGGACATTGTACGAGCATTTCCCTTCTAAAGTAAGTATTTTGGAAGCACTCATTGCGCAAACTTTAGGTGAATTTGATGAGAAAACAGCACTGATCACGCAAGACGCAAGCTTATCGATTATTGAGAAAATCAGAGGTATTGTAACCCTTCTGACGAAACATTATGAATTATATGATATACGGATCTTGGAGCAAATGAAGCGTTACTATCCGGAGCAATGGAAAAAAATTGATGATGCGCTGACCGATGACTGGGCTGCATTGCGCAGCGTCATTGAACAAGGCATTCACGAAGGCATTATAGTTGACAAAAATATATCTGTCATCATGAAGCTAATGATCGACGCAGCAAACTCAACACTCGATCAACGCTTTTATCAAAAAAATGAGATTACGCTTTCCGAAGCTTTATCCACCATTGTCGATATTATTCTATTTGGACTAGTGCCTAGAGCTGCAAAGGGAGAATAAAAGCCAACGCTTTTATTCTTTTTTTAAACAGCTAGAAAACTATAAAAACAAAAATAGTTTCATGAGTATTGAAATTTACTGCAACAGAAAGCGAGTGAACAGAATGAGTCTTCATTTTTGTGAAGTAACAACAGAAAACTGGCGCGCTGTAGCCGCATTATCGGTGTCCAAGGAGCAGCAACCATTTATCGAAAGCAACGCCTTTTCTTTAGCCGAATGTTTATTTGAGAAAAACGCAACTTCGCTTGCATTATATGATGGCGAGACTTTAGTCGGCTATGCGATGTACGGCTGGCAAAACAACATGAACAAGAGTGTGTGGCTTGACCGCTTTATGATTGATTACCGATTCCAAGGAAACGGATATGCCAAGCGGTTTATTCCTATACTTCTCGAATATTTACAGCACTTATATGAAAGCCGAACCATTTATTTGAGCCTCCATCAACATAATTTGCGTGCTCAACGGCTATATGAACATTTTGGATTCCGCTTAAACGGTGAGATTGATGCAGACGGGCCGGTTGTCGGAATGGTCATGGAATTAAATTTATAGAAACATAATAGGTGAAACCATATGAAAACATTATTTAGTAATCGCGTTTATTTATTAGTTACCGCTTCTGATTTATTGCAAAATATAGGTACATGGATACGGAATATTGCTTTGCTCTTTTTTGTATTGGAAAAATCAAATAACGACCCGGTCGCTGTGTCGATGCTGACGGTTATCGAATATTTCCCTATCTTTGCTGTTGCCCTTGTAGGCGGGGCGCTCGTTGATCGGTGGAATCCCAAAAAAACGATGATTATAGCTGACTTATTAAGTATCGTATCTATTTTGCTCATCATTGGCGTTTTGGATCTAGGCTTCTGGCCAGCTATTTATATAGCCACTTTCGTATCCACTATTATTACGCAGTTCTCTCAGCCATCATCCATTAAGCTCATTAAACGTTATGTCGAACCGCAGCATGTGGGAGCAGCTGTTGGTTTAACGCAAAGCATGAACTCGATTTTCATGATTGTTGGGCCTGTCATCGGTACCGCTATTTACGTTAATTTTGGACTTAAGGTATCCTTATACAGCTTATTGATCCTATTCGCCCTTTCTGCCTCCTTTCTTTCGTTTCTTCCTAAACAGACCCGTGAAGAGAAAAAAGAAAACAGCTCTGTTCTGAAAGAAATTAAAGAGGGTATGATCTACCTCCGTCAAAATAGAATATTGGTTGTTATAGCCGTATGGTTTGCTATAGATGGTCTGTCTTGGGGACTTATTCAACCACTTGATGTATTTATATTGACGGAAAGACTGCAATTGCCGAAAGAAAATTTGCAATGGTTCAGTATGTTATACGGAGTCGGCATGCTAGCTGGGGGATTAATAGCTGCATCTATTGGCAATCGTTTTGAAACTCGGAAAATATTTACCGTTGTTATTATTGTAACGGCGACGGGAGTGCTCGTTCAGGCGCTTTCCACTTACGTTTGGTTGACCGCATCATTCCATCTGCTGGTCGGTTTATTTTATACCGTGCTGCAAGTACTGCTTAATATGCTATTTATCAAATCCGTACAGGATGAATACGTTGGCCGGGTTAATGGTGTGATGGTTCCTGTATTTATCGGATTTATGTTAATCGGTACGTTTTGCTCAGGGTTTCTGAAAGAAGCGACCTCTTTAATTTTTGTGTACGGGACTTCCAGCTTCGTACTGCTGCTGACGCTGCCTATCATCGCTAGATTAAAGCCAAAGCATTTTAGCAAAATGAAGCACTAGCCGTGAGTTAGGGATTAAATCAAAGAAAACACCCAACTATTCTCGCGAAAAAGCGAACTCGCAAGTTAGATGGGAGATTAGATTAAATCGCTATGATTAACTTTTTTTTATTGCTTTTAATAAAGGATTGCTCTACGTTACACTATCTGTTTTTTGCAGTGCGACGCGAAGTTGCGGCTGTCCGTGATTTGGCGTCGTATTTTTTATTTTTTATTCTTGCTGGTTTCCTGGATAGATTGCTGACGGTTGCCTTTGGTCCAAAAAATGAACCAACTACTTTGAAAGTAGGAGGGATCTGTTGAACGAAGCCAAACAACTGCTGCATTCTTCCCATCATGGACATGATTCCATCAATACCGCCGATTCGACTAAACATAGACCCTGCTCTTTCAAAACCAGGCTCAAAAGTAGAATCAACCGGTTGACTAAAGTCATTAAATGGTTCATCTACAGTAGGAAGAATTGCGCTTATACGAGCTCTTTTTCTTCTTTCCACTTCGAATCACATTCCTTTTCTTAGTAATGTTGAAATAGGTCTACTTCAAACTATGCAAGTACACCTCTATCGGTATAGTTAGTCATCTATAAAGCTCAAATTTTACCTTATCTTTTTAAAATATGTTCCCAGTTTGGCGGTAAATCACCTTTCTGCGGGCCTTTTATATGCTTCCAGCCTACTAGCTTTACATTATCTGGATTCATCGGCGATATATCAAACGTCAATCGGTCCTCTCCGACTGAAATGTGTGGGCCAACTACAGGAATGGCTGCCTCTCAGCTTAAACGTGAACAAAACAGAACTAACATGAATAAAACCGATTGACAAAACTGAATAAAACAGAATAATATGGAATTGTAACTGGTTATAAAATCCAGAGGAGGCGATTCGATATGTTTACCGATGAGCGTCGTGACAAGATTATTGAGCTGCTACAAAAAAACGGCAGAGTACTCGCCAAGGAACTAGCGGATCTGTTTGAATTGTCGATTGATTCCATCCGAAGAGATCTATCGATTATGGAGGAGAAAGGGCTGCTCAAACGTACGCATGGCGGCGCAATACCAGCTTCTAAAGTGCGCAGCGCCCCGCTCCCGCCAGACCTTCGTTATAAAGAGGCTTCACCGCATCAAGATGCCATATCGAAATTAGCAGCTTCTTTTATACAAGAAAAGGATACTGTATTTATAGGCAGTGCAGGCATCCATTACGGCATGTTAAAGTTTCTTCCTGAGGTACCTTTTACGGTGGTTACGAATGCAATCAGAGTGGCTGATGTGTTGAAGGATCGTGAAGAAATTGATGTTTATTTGATAGGCGGAAAAGTGAAAAGTTCCGGAAACATTTCCGATACACTCGCTAATCAGTTTCTTAGACAATTCACTTTAGATCTGTGCTTCGTTGCTGGGGGCGGAATTTCCAAAAACGGGGTAAGCACCTCTTCTCCAGAAGTAGCTTCATTAGGACGAACGGCGGTCGAAATTTCTAGAAAACGAATTTGTCTAGCTCCTCATGAGAAGCTAGGCGTCGATTTTTTTGCAAAAGAAGGCCCCATTACCGATATGGATCTATTAATTACCGATAGTGAAGCCAGCATAACAGCTATTGAGGATATTGAGAACAAAGGTGTTAAAGTGTTAATTGCTCAGATTCCAGAGGTATCTTAATCATTTTTAAATCGGGGCTGCGGCTGCAGCTCCGTCTTGCTATATCGCGGTTGCTTGTATCCGAGCGTTAGGGAAAAACCGAGAATGCTTGCGCCTATACTAGGAGCTAAGACATCAATTAATCGCGATTACCACACTTTTGTTTCGCTTCCCGCTTGTCGCTCTTGACGGTAACGCTGCACCCATTGCTCTGCCACATCATCTGCTAACTTATCGAAAGCTGGCGGAGCAACCTTCACCGACTCGGACTGAATGTTCAGAAAATCCAGCACCCTCAGCACTGTTCCTTCATAATCGAGAATAAAATCTTCGTAAACGATCGTAAGTGGAACGATCCCTTCTTCTGTAAAAAAGTCCTCCATCGCCGCTTCCCGAAGCGAGCTTTCGATGAACAAATGGTTGATTGCATCAAAATTATACTTATCGGCAATATCATGCTCTTGCGGTTTTTGGCCATGCTGCCGATGCCACTCTCCGGATACGATGGCCCGCCACCAAGATACGGCTAAACGGACTTTATTTCTTCTCGTCATATAGATATGTTTATCGCAATTCGGAAAAGCTGCACGCCAGACGCTTGCTTTTGTCGCCGTTTCTGGCAATTGAAAGATGTTCCGAAATGCTGTGATCCATTCGCTATTCAAACTTGTTTTCAAGCCAAAAACACCATTTGACGAAGTACCTTCCCGCCACATCTGCTCCATTTTGTCCACCGTCATTGTCTTGGGATCATTGAAGAGCAGCCATTCCGCAGGATTTCCTGCTACGTCAGTTGATGAAAGAGCTTCATTCAGCAGGGTACTCCCTGTACGCTGTGAAAACCATATTGTATAGCTTTTTTCCGGTCTCATTTATATATCCCCCTCTCTATTCTAGATATTGTTCAATCGGGATTCGATGTACGCAACAAGCGCATTTATAGCATCTGCTTCGCCATACTTCTCCGTGTCTATGATCATATTAGGTTGTATCGGCGTCTCATAAGGGGAATCAATGCCCGTAAAATCCTTTATTTCTCCTGCTCTCGCTTTGCGATACAAGCCTTTCGGATCACGTTGTTCGCATTCCTCCAGAGAGCATTTCACATACACTTCTGCAAAATCTTCCGGCCCAAACCGCTGCTTGATCTGCTTTCGGTACGATTCATACGGAGAAATCATCGGTACAAGGACAACAAAACCTTTCTCTAGAAACATATCCGCAATCTCCATTGCACGGCGCATATTTTCCAGTCGTGCCTCTTCCGTAAACCCTAGATCCCGATTCAAGCCTTGCCGTAATCGATCGCCGTCAATGATGACGCACCTGATCCCACGCCTCAGCAGCTCACTCTCCGCCCCGCAAGCTAGCGTCGTTTTTCCTGAACCTGATAAACCCGTTAACCAGAAAATAGAACCATTATGACCATTCCACTTTTCCCAACTCGTCCTTTGCATAGCCGCAGCCTCCTTTCGATGTGAAGCCGAAGCCCACCATGACATCTGTTTGTTTTTAGTATAGAAAATGGGGATGGATGCAGGCAAGGTAATGATTCATTATAGCTGTTTGTGGGGGAGCAACTCTTGCACCATTTTTAAGCTTAACTGAAACAGCGCGCACCGATTGAGATCGGCACGCGCTGTCGGTAACTCTACATTTCCTTCCAATTTGTTGATTCCTTTTTGTTTAATAACTGCAGCAGAATCATGATTCTTTTTCCGTCTCCGCTTCCCACTTGGCAATTTCCTCTCGAACCCGCGGCGCAACCTCTGTTCCTAACAGCTCAATGGCTCTCATCACTTGATCATGCGGCATAGTACTTAAAGGCACGTACATCATAAAACGCGTAACGCCTACATGTTTCCGAAGATGAATTATTTTTTGAGCAACGGTTTCCGGATCACCCACATAAAGTGCTCCTTCAAAGCTGCGCGCGGCATCAAAGCTGGAACGGTCATAATGCGCCCAGCCCCGCTCTTTCCCCAGCTTATTCATGCCTGCTTGCGTGGAAGGGAAAAATGTATCTGCCGCTAGATCCGTATTTTCTGCAACAAAACCGATGGAATGAGACCCCACTTTAAGGCGCGATTCATCATGGCCGGCATGCGCAGCCGCTTTCTTATAAAGCTGTACAAGTGGTTCAAATTGCATCGGGCTTCCGCCAATGATCGCGAGCATCAATGGCAGTCCGAGCAGTCCAGCACGAATTGCAGAGTCCCGGTTGCCTCCGCTGCCTACCCATATCGGCAACGAATTTTGAACAGGCCGTGGATATACGCCTAAATCATGAATCGCAGGCCGATGGCCGCCCTTCCAGGTTACTTTTTCGGACCCTCGTATTTTTAAGAGCAATTCCAGATGTTCCTCGAACAGCTCGTCATAGTCATTCAAATCATAGCCAAACAGTGGAAAAGATTCGATAAAGGAACCCCGACCAGCCATAATCTCCGCACGTCCATTTGAAATACCATCGAGCGTAGCAAAATCCTGAAAAACACGTACCGGGTCAGATGAAGAAAGTACCGTTACGGCACTCGTTAGCTGAATCCGTTTTGTCTGTGATGCAGCTGCAGCTAGCACAACTGCAGGTGAAGATGCTGCATAATCCTTCCGATGATGCTCACCTACGCCAAATACATCAAGTCCCACCTGATCGGCAAGAACAATTTCCTCGACAACCTCACGCAATCGCTGCGCATGGCTTATTACTGCACCCGTATGAATATACGGCTTTGTTTCTACAAACGAAGTTATACCTATTTCCATGCTCAATCTCTCCTGTTAAATTATTTATTTTCATGCTGCAGAGGCAGTACGCCTCGTCATTGCCCAAAACAGAAGAGCGAATGTACTAACCGATGCTCCAAGCAAACATACCCCGTCCCAGCCGTAATGGGCATAGGTAAGCGTCGATGAGATCGAACCAACGGCACCCCCAATGGAGTAAAAAACCATGTATCCCGCTGCCAGTCGGCTGCGAGCCTCCGCATGCAATGCGAAAATCATGCTCTGATTCGTGACATGTACAGCTTGCACAGCCAAATCAAGAAGAACAATGCCAATAACCAAGGCGAATAGCGACTGATCTGTATAGCTGATTAACAACCATGATAGGAGCAATAGAATCAAAGCTACGCCCGTCGTTTTCTGTCCATAACCTTGATCGGCAAGCTTTCCCGCCCTTGCAGCAGCTAACGCTCCAACAGCACCCACGAGGCCAAATGCCCCTATGGCGGTGTGAGAAAGTGACCATGGCGATGCGCTAAGGGGAAGTACTAATGAAGTCCACAATATACTGAAAGCCGTAAAAATCAGCATAGCCAGAACCGCCCGGATACGTAAGATCCTCTCTTGAACGAACAACATAAACACCGACTTAAGCAGCTCAGGATAGGACAGTGATTTCACTTCCCGCTTCACATTTGGCAAAACCTTAATTAACACAACAACCATAAGAAGCATCAATGCTGCAGAAAATAAATATACGGAACGCCAACCCGCTATATCTGTTAATACTCCTGCAATCGTTCGTGCAAGAAGGATGCCAATGACAATTCCACTTGTTACTACGCCAACGACACGTCCTCTTTCGGCAGGAGCAGCTATGTTCGTTGCGAATGCTACAAGCGTCTGGGTTACAACAGCAAGCAGTCCCACCAAGGCCATACCTGCGAAAAGCATCAGGCTGGAGGAGGCGAGCCCAACGATAACTAGGGCGATAACGGAAAACAACATCTGACCGATAATGAGTCGGCGCTGGTTCAGTAAATCTCCAAGCGGTACCAACAATAACAATCCCAATCCATAAAAAATTTGGGTGATCGTAATCAGAATGCCAATGGTTGAATAGCCAATGCCAAATGCCATCGACAGATGATCGAGCAGCGGTTGTGCGAAATAGATATTTGCAACAGACATCCCGCAGGCAACCGCAAACAACAGTGTGACCAAGCGAGACATGGAGGAACCCTGAACGGAAACGCGATCGTTATTTGTTCCCTGTGATGAATTCATCCTTACCTTGTTATAAACTGCTGCTTTTTCTTTAAGCTCCTCCATTCCAAACTCACCTTTTCTTTATTCATTTTAAAAACTGTTTTTTGTGTACCGATCGGTACGTTATATCGCTCGGTAAATATAGCGCATAAAAACGATCTCTGTCAACGGAAAAATGTTTTCACATGGTTTTAGGTTAAAAATCAAGCAAATATTGTGAATAACAGATCTTTAATTTGACATTGCAAATCGCAAATTATACAATAATACTATACCAATTGGTACGTAAATAGAGACGATTGTCTATTGTATTTGATTCATTCACTAGAAAATAAAGAGTACCGAGAGGTTTTGACTATGGGAAGAACCCGCGAATTTGACGAAGAAAAAGCATTGGATGCAGCTATGCAGCTGTTTTGGGAGAAGGGCTATGAGGCTACCTCACTAAGCGATTTAACTTCCAGAATGGGTATCCAACGGCCTAGCCTATACTCAGCTTTTGGTGACAAAAAAGAATTATTCGAAGCTGCACTGCGCAGATATACGATGTCGCGCGCTGCTCTCGTTCGAACCAAGCTTCAGAGCTATTCCTCTGTTAAGGAAGCCTTTCGCCATTATTTTGAAGGGGTTGTTGCAGAGGAATACGGAGAAAATCGCAACCGTGGATGCTTTAGCATCAATACGATAGTCGAGCTTGCACCGCATGATGAAAAATTCGAAATTCTCACAAGAGAACATCAAATGTACCTGTCCGTCATATTTCTAGAGACCATTGAACGGGGCATACAATCGGGTGAGCTCGAAATTTCAGTAAACGCGAAAGCTTTATCGCAGTCGCTAATCGTATCTTTAATTGGGCTAACGGTAATATTGAAAGCACGTCCAGAACAATCATTTATTGATAATACGATAGAAATCATACTTGCACAGCTTAAAGAAGCACCCGCTCACGGTCAGTAATTCAGTAGAAGAATGAACGTTATTTCCATCTATGCACCACATAAAAATAAAGCCCACTAACCTGTAGGTCGGCGGGCTTTATTCGTTTATCTTATGCTGTAAACAATAAATTTCGCCTTGCCTCAATGCTCATGAGAAAGAATGTTGATAAGCTTACCAAATGGGTCGCGTACATAGAAACGCCGAACACCCCAGGGCTCCACAGCAATGCCATATTCGATTGGAAACCCAGCTTTTTTCATGCCATCAAATGCAGCTTGGAGATCATCGACTTCAATCGACATATCAGGCACAGGCGTGTCAGATCCCCCTTCTGTGGCAAAACTAATTTGTATGCTCATCTCTTCGCTCGAACCGTAAGTTCTAATCCAACCATGATCCATCCATAACTCAAGACCGAGTACATCCTCGTAAAAACGTTTTGCAGCGGTAATATCCTGCGCTTCAATATTCGTGACGATCCGTTTGACTCGCATCTTAATCCTCCTATCATTATTCGATAATTACTAATGCTTCTTCCCGTAATAATTCGGTTAAATGCTAGTGACAACCTTTTCAATGACAGAGATAATAAAAATAGAAAACAAAATTCCATTTTTCTAGAGGTGAGCTAATGACGGAACGTCTGCCCTGCCAAACAGAAGGCTGCGTAGCAACTATTTTACCAGCTACCGCAGCCAAGACAGGCGGAATATGTATGCCCTGCCAACAAAAAAAGCTTCGATTGGAAAAGGAAGACTATATTGCCCGCAATCGTAGATTCGTCGATCCTTATAAAGATATTACCGAACCCGTTGAAATACTTAAAATCATGCATACACCTAAAAAACATGATCCGCTCGAGGTCCTTCTCTCCTACCCAAAAAGCGAACAGGAACTCTATCATAACCTCACTCCAAAGGAAGTCGCTCAAATGGAGGCGTATGCTGTACAACTTATTGAAGAGGGGGAGCTTGATCAGGCCGAAGAGATTTTGTTATCGCTCGTTTGCTTTGCTCAGGCAACCATCCATCTTGGCTTGGATGCGTTAGTGCAAAAAGAATGTTTTTATCCAGAGATTCTTTTCAAAGATGCTCTGCCTTCCATTAGAAACAAAATCATGGAACGGATTCATCACGATAAGGAGAATCGCAACCATCTACTGTCAGCCCTTGCTTGGATCGGAGATGAAGAGATTGTGCGTCAGTTTGACAGCTGGGCAAAATCAGCTCCACGTTGGGCTAGCGAACTTTATGTATCCCCTGAAAGCTATACTCATGAAGCCGGTTGGGAGCTGGATGATGAGGGAAACAAGACAACATTATTCCATTCGGTTCGCTATGCATTTAAGGCTGAAGATCAATTTACTGAAAATAAAGCAGTGCTTGCGCTTAAGGACAGTAATGATACCTGCCCATGGTGCGACGGCCCAATAGAAGTACTATTTGAATGCAATCTCCTCGACCCGGTTCTGCAATTTCTGAATCTTGAAGGTGAACGTTTGCGATTGGCTGCATGTATGCGGTGCGCTGCTTATTATGGTGTGCAGTTCATGGAAATTGATTATCAGGGTCATTTGAGCTGGAGTTCCTATAATCAGCAGCCGAAGCATTTTTCTCGAGAGATTTATGAGGAAACAGAGCCTGTCCATTTGCTACACATGGTAGACCAGCCCAGCGGCAGTTATGAAGCTTCGTACTGGACCCTTGAAGTACCTGCCACACAAATTGGAGGGCATCCGACTTGGATTCAGGATGCTGAATACCCGTCTTGCCCTAGTTGTGAGCAAACAATGGTATTCATTGCCCAGCTGGACATGGAGCAAGTCGGAAATAGTGAAGGTATTTACTACACCTTCCTTTGCCGTGGTTGCCAGTTGTCAGCCACAAGCTTCCAGCAGACATGATTTGAAATCGGAGAAGAGACCCACTTCGTGTGGGTCTGATTACCCCAAAGAGGAGGTCAGCTCTCCGCGCTTACGATTTGACGAATGTTTTCTTAATCGCCTCTAAATACCCGTACCCGTACAAATCGTCCGGCAACAAATAACTCGTCTCCGTCCACTCATTCCAGCTGTTCACCGTGATGAGCGGAGGCTGCTCTGGATGTGCGTCCGCATATTGCTTCGCTTGTTCAAACGCCTTCTGAACGTTGTCTGGCGTATTGTTCTGAACAACAAGCGGAACACGTTCCTTAAACCTCGGATTATTATCCCAGCCAACCGAGATGTGCGGATAATACGGAATGTCGTAGGCTGCGTCAATGCGGGACCACTCTTGTACGACATCCACCATGATTTCGTTGTAATCACGGTCTACGTTAACGAAATGAACGTACTGATAGTGGGTCAAGCTGTCGAAGCCAAGCAGCTTCACGATCTCTTTCGCCGTTACCTTTTCCCCGCCGTCAACGCCGCTGAGATTGAAGTTCTGCTCTCCCCACAAAGTGAGCTGCAGGTGTAAGCCAGGCAAGCCTTCTTCGACGCATTTGGCTCTGAACCAAGTGAATGCATCCTTCGTTTCTTCCGCACCGCCCAAACCTCTCATCAGATTGGCAAGATCATAAATATTGAAAATTGGTTTGCCATCAATCGTGTAGTAAGACGGATGCTTAAAATATTGATTGATCACGCGATCGGCGATGATCTCGAATTCTTTGCGGTCGACCGCGCCATCCCAGATCATGGCGCCTTCCATATCATGCGACAAGCGGATATCCCACGTATTATTAACGCTATGGTTAGCCCACATCAAATAAAATTTTACTCTATCGTTGTTTCTCGCCTTCAGATAGCCGTCGTTGAGGCAATTTTCCAAAAAAGGGCGTTTGTCGTACCAGTACCAATCGTAAATGAATACATTGACGCCGTGGTCCGCCGCCGCGTTGATCTGCATCTCCATCACATAAGGGTCCGCTTCGTTGCAGTAGCCCCACAGCGGCTTGCGCGGCCAATTATGTTCGGGAAACTTCTTGACGGCGTTCTTGACAGATTGCCACTCCCCCATCCCCTCCGGCCAGAACATCCTAGTTCTTGGTTCGTCCCCTGTATAAGCTGGCCATATGTATGCCGCGATGTCATACTGTTTGCTCAAGTGCATTCCTCTTTTCAACAATTTTTTAGAATTGGAAGCCCTTACACAATACTCATTATAACCAATAGCCCACACACGAACAGGGGTAAAAAAGACATTAGATCCGGGTAAATACGACATAAGACTCCCTAGCCGCCATCACATTACAACAAATAGAAGATGCCAATCAGAAATCTCTAGTTAACTGAATACTACGAATAGAGTCACAACATCCCTTTTTTCTCAAAAAATGAAAGTCATTTCTCTTCCCTTAACATAAAAAAGCGGAAAACACCTAGTTTATCTAATAGGTATTTTCCGGCTTCTAATCGATAAAGAGGCTAAGGAATTGAACTGCACCCCGTCAAGTAGACAATACAAATAATAAAACCTGTTAAACGGCCTTAGTCCTAAACTCCATTGGACTGAGGCCGTTTAGTTTTGCCTGTAATCGTTCGTTRTTGTAAAAGTGGATGTATCAAGCCCTTCAAAAGTTTGGTATGTGTGCAAATAATATTTTTCGCACTTCAGGGTTCCCCAGAAGGATTCTATGGGACTGTTATCGATGCATCTCCCTACGCGAGACATGCTATGGGTTATTTTTTTCCCAAATAACTTTTTGAACCGG
>NZ_JBFREL010000044.1:0-41606 GCF_052114265.1 Paenibacillus sp. MCAF9 | reverse complement strand
TCCGGGTCCAGATTCCACAAGTCATCATAAGAGGARGAAGGGATGTTCCACTCCGAGCGCTCGCTGTCCTTTTGCACCATTTCGATATAACGTTTCTTATCTAATTGATAAGGCTTAATGAGCGTCGGATCGACATGCTCTTGAATGGCAAGGATCACATCGATAAACTGTTCGACCGCCTCTATTGGAATGGCAATAAATATCTTAATGATCTTGTGCTAACCCATGTGATTTTGACTTTGCTAAGTATAAATAATAATGCTTAGTAAGGAATTAAAGGAAAACCATTAAGCGATCATGCACATCTGAGCATGGTCGCTTTTGTTTGGATATAGGTAGAGATATGTCCGATAAATAGGGGGAGAAATGCTGGAAAGCTGAGAAAAGAATAGCGAAGTCTTGTTAACCTTTGATCATTTACCGCTCTAAACGTGCTACCTATGTCTATCCCAGCGGTGGGCTTTTTTGTGTTACCTTTTTGATGTAGCAAATTCTAAAGTGAAATTAAGATGTATTTAGACATTTTTTATGGTGATGGATAAGGAGAAAATAGATGATAACAATTCGTGATGTCAAAGCAATACTGACTGCACCAGAGGGAATTAATCTGGTTGTTGTTAAAATTGAAACTTCAGAGCCTGGCTTGTACGGCTTGGGCTGTGCTACATTTACACAGCGTTATTTGACCGTAGCTTCGGCAATCGAAGACCACTTAAAGCCATTCTTAATCGGTAAGGATGTGCACCGTATTGAAGATATTTGGCAGACAGCAATGGTCAGCGGGTATTGGAGAAATGGACCGGAATTTAATAATGCTTTGTCCGGGGTCGATATGGCCTTGTGGGATATTAAAGGGAAAATAGCTGGACTGCCAGTATATCAACTGCTAGGCGGAAAGTGTCGTGAAGGTGCAGCAATTTATAAGCATGCCGATGGCAGCAGTAAAGAAGAAGTAGAAAAAAATGTGCGCGCCTGCCTAGAGGAAGGCTACCGTTATGTGCGATGTCAAATGGGATTGTACGGTGGACGTGATCACAAGATCGTGAAGCCTGATCATGCGTTGGATGGTGCTTACTATGATCCTAAGGTATATAGGAGAGGTATTATTGAAATGTTCGAGCATTTACGAAGCACAATAGGTTGGGATGTGGAGCTAATCCATGATATCCATGAACGATTGACCCCAATCGATGCGGTAGGCTTTGCTAAGCAGCTAGAGAAATTCCAGTTGTTCTATTTGGAGGATGCACTGCCTCCGGAGCAAATCGAATGGTTTAAACTGATCCGACAGCACACAACGACACCTATCGCGATGGGCGAGCTGTTTAACAATCCGAACGAATGGATGCCTTTGATCTCAGGACGTTTGATTGACTATATTCGTATCCACGTAAGCCAAATCGGCGGGATCACACCAGCCCAAAAGATGATCTCGCTTTGTGAGGCTTATGGCATTCGCACGGCGTGGCATGGTCCTGGCGATGTTTCCCCGGTTGGACATGCGGCAAACGTACATTTGGATGTCAGCAGCATCAATTTCGGTATACAGGAATGGAATGGTTTTAAAGACGAGATTCACGAAGTATTCTCAGGAATACCTGAATCTAGAGATGGATATGTGTACCCGAACGAGAAACCAGGCCTAGGTATTGATATAGATGAGAAAATGGCTGCTAAATTCCAATGTGAGAACGTGGTTCCCGCATGGACGCTGGCTCGTCTGCCAGACGGAACCTCCGCCCGACCTTAATAGCTAGTATTAGCCAAATGGCTTTCGAAGAGCAAAACACCTAGTTTAAATAAAGATGGCAAAGCTGTAGAAATAAGGCTTTGCCTATTTCAATTTAGCCTTGCTGGAGTTTCTATTTCAGATAACAAGAAATCAGTCATGGTATCATTGAGTATAGTAAAGAGGAACTTTAAACTTGATTGATTAAGCATTTATTATTTTCTTGGGAGTGTGCAGTTCGATGTTTTTCAGCATGAGGAGAAAGTTCAAAGCATTTCTTTATGATTACCTGACCTTGAAGAAGAGGATTATTATTATCTTCTTGCTTAGCTCATTGATTCCGTTTATTAGTATAGGCCTGATTTCTTACTATACCATCTACTCCATTCTTACCAATAAAATTCAAAGTGGCATTCAAAGCAACTTAAATCAAGTAGAGCTTTCGTTAGAGAATACGATCAGTAATTTAAATCATGTATCCCAACAGCTTGCTTTTGAAGGCAGTGTAGGCAAGAAATTAGATGAATTTTTAGCAAGTGCGGATCGCAAACCATTCGAGCGCTACAAAATGATAAGCAATTTGAAGGAAGAATTAAGCCTCATTACTTTTACGAATCCGAGTATCGGATTAACCTTGTATTATTTCCAAAACGATCATTCCTATGATCTTGAAAATTTGGGAGTCAAGGATAACTTTTTCCCAGAAAAATCGCCATTACTTGCCAAGTATTCTGGAATTTCCTATTATGGACCGCATATGAGCAATAACCGATTCGAAAATCAATATGTGCTGTCTGCTTTAAGAAAAGTCGATCTGCCTAATCGAAATGATGTTTATGTTTACATAGAAACAGGATTACATTTGACGCAAAGCATCCTTAGCAATGATCAAACAGGTGGGAATAACTCCCATATATTTCTTGATAATGATGGTAGAATTGCCTATAGCGAATTACCGGATGCCTTTGTAATAGATACAACGTTCCCTGGCATTGAAGAGGGAAAGCCTTTCGGAACACATAATGGATATAAATGGTTTAGGAAAGTAAGCAGTCAAGGATGGAGCATTGTTTCCGTGATCCCTAAAGCCGATTATAACAAGGAGATGAATCGATGGTTCGTTCAAATCCTGCTATTTTCGATTGTTTTTTTGGTGATGAGTCTATTCATGGCATGGCTATTGTGGAAAATGGTGTATCGACCATTGAGCGGTTTCAATAAAGAAATTAAGCTGATGGCTCAAAATGGAATTCAGACAGGTATAGCAAGAACTAGAATACCAGAGTTTGACTTCCTCCTGGATCAATTTCGGCAAATGAAAGTTCAAATTTGGGATTTGTTTGCGGAGGTTGAACAGAAGGAGAGGCGCAGAGCGGATCTTGAGGTCGAGAAGCTGCTATATCAAATCAATCCTCATTTTTTGATGAATACGTTGGATACGGTGCACTGGCTGGCTGTCATGAACGGGCAGAACGAGATTGATCGTCTTGTATCGTCATTAAATAAACTGCTGCATTATAATTTGGGGAAGCTTGGACAATCATCAACGATTCAAGAGGAGCTAGAGGCGTTGAAGCAATACCTTATTTTGCAGCAAATTCGTTATGATTTTCAATTTGATGTGCAGATTCATATGGATGAAGAGGTATTGAAAATGCCGATTCCTCGGTTCATCCTGCAACCACTCGTAGAAAACTCCCTTTATCATGGCTTAAGTGATGAGGGCTTCATTCGAGTTGATGTGAAATTAACACAAATGATCAATATTTCCATTCATGACAACGGGTCAGGGATGTCAGAAGAAACCATTGAAAAGTTGTTAAACAGCTCAGAAGTTGAAAACAATAAGGTTGGCATGGGCATAGGGATGAACTATGTGAAGCGCATGATTGAATCTCAATATGGCGAGCGGGCAGAGTTGAAAATTAATAGTGTGCTAGGGAAAGGGACAAGCATTTTCTTAAGCTTGCCCCTCTTGGAGGTTGAACCAATTCATGATTAAAGTGATGATTGTTGATGATGATAAATTAGTTCGAAAGGGACTTATTTCGGCAATGCCTTGGGAGAATTTCGATATGGAGGTTGTAGGTGAAGCAAGTAACGGCAAAAAAGCATTGGAATTTTTGGAATCCAATCGTGTTGATTTACTGCTTACTGATTTAGCTATGCCTGTGATGTCGGGGATTGAATTAATAAAAAGGGTCCGTAAAGAGTTCTCTCATATCTATACTGTAGTCTTGACGCTTCATCAGGATTTTGAGTACATCCAAGAGGCGCTTAGATTAGGCGCGATTGATTACATTGCTAAAGTTCAGCTTGAAAAAGAGCGCTTTGAGGAAGTACTTGAAAGAATCTACAACCGAATTATGCAGGAACAAAAAAGAGATCCAAATGCAAATGAGCTTTTTTCAATGGATCGAGGCTACGCATTGCTTTCTAATAACAAGGCTGTTGGAGAGTATTGGGTAAAAGAATGGAGCAATAAGACAGACCAATCCATAGTTGAGGTGGATATTAATCTTTGGTTCTGGATGCAACCGCTAGAGCAATCCAACGAATTATGGCTGGAACGGCTTTCACAGGTCATCTGTACTAAACCGGGTTGGAATCTAATCAAGCTTAATGGTCTTTATGGTAAATGTCATAAAGATGTACATCGTCGGCTAAGAGAATATAGAGAGAAGGATTTCTTTTACGACTATGATCCGCATTCTAGCGTTCAGTCTATTTTGCTGCAAGAGGGGGACAATCACAAGCAAGCAAGGTCTGAAGAAAGCATGAATCATGCGAAGGAGCAATGGTCGTCTTATAAATGGATTTATCAAGACAGTCTATTTAATCATCAACTCTATACTTTGAAGATGATGCGGCTGCCTCAGGCGATGCTGCTTGGGCTGCTGTATTCGTTAATCGATAAATGGAATCTTATATTTTCTCCTGTGGGCATATTAAAAATTCAGCTGCCAGTTTCTTTTGATTCCTGGGATCAAGTGGATACATGGTTTATAACCATACGTAATATGATCCGCAGCGCCATTGTTAAACCCACATTTTCCCAAGAGGTTGTGGAATGCATCATTAAAGCTGTTCATATCGCTCATGAAGAGATGAATCAGCAGATTACTGCGGCTAACATTGCTAAAAGAGTCAACATGAGTCGAAGCTATTTTAGCCAATGCTTTAAAGAAATTGTTGGTATGAATTTTAGCGACTATTTACGACAGGTTCGCATCGAGAAAGCAAAGGAGCTTCTGCTCTATACCAACAAGACCATTCTTTGGATTGCAGAAAACGTTGGTTATATGGATGAAAAATATTTTAGCCGCACCTTTCGAGAGCAAACGGATATGCTTCCGAGTAAATACCGACAAGCGTATGATAAAACGCATGATATAGGTAGAGATATGACCGGGAAATAGGAGGAGAAATGATAAATAGCTAAGAAAAGAACCACAAAACCTTGCTAATCTTCGGTCATTTACCTCTCTAAACGTGGTACTTATGTCTATCTAAACGAGAAGCTTTTGTGTGTTACCTTTTAGGTGTGGACAAATTCAAAAGTGAAAGAAGGAACACGCATGAGCAAGTCTAAAAAATGCATTCAAATGTTACTTGCAGCTATGTTAGTTGTATTACCGGCATGCAGTAATTCAGGCACTTCCAAAGAACCATCAAAGCCTTCAACGGAAGGAGCACAAACTGAAGAGATACAAGAAGAAGCAGATCCTTTTGGAAAATCCGAGGAACCTATCACAATTAGAATTGGAAAAGAAATTGATGCGTCGGATAAAAGCTTGCCAGACGGGGAATCTCCTGAGAACAACCAGTATACCCGTTATATTAAAGAACAATTGAACATAGATACGAAAATTGTTTGGCAGGCTGCTGGAGGCAAAGATTACGAACAGAAGATCAATTTATCCATTGCCAGTAACGACTTGCCTGATGCGATGGTTGTGAAAGAGACGCAGTTTAGGCAAATGGTAAAGAGCGGCCAGCTTGAGGATTTAACTGATGTTTATAATAAATATGCTTCGCCCACCATTAAAGGCATCGTTGAAACAACGAATGGGCTCGCACTCAAATCAGTTACAGTAGATGGGAAAATGTATGCCTTGCCAAATGTAACACCGGAATCAGATATGGTCCATTACATGTGGATCCGCAAGGATTGGTTAGATAAGCTAGGTCTAGAGCCGCCAAAAACGATAGATGATCTGGAAAAGGTGGCTAAGGCTTTTGTGGAACAGGATCCCGACGGTAATGGAAAGGCAGATACGGTCGCTATCTCGGGCCCGCAATTGGGAGGAACTATCAATGCGGATTTTATGAATCCGAATAATAACAATTATGGGTTTGATCCCGTGTTCGCTTCTTTTCATTCCTATCCTGGATTTTGGGTGAAGGATTCTGAGGGGAAAACAACGTATGGTTCTATTCAGCCAGAAACGAAGCAGGCGCTTTCTAAACTGCGTGATTTTTATGCAAAGGGTTTAATTGACAAGGAAATGAGTATTCGTAAGAATGCTCAGGAATTGATCAAGAATGGAACCGCGGGCATTTATTTTGGTGTATGGTGGTCAGGCGGGTACGGCCCGTTAGCGGATGCGATCAAGAACAACCCAGAAGCTAACTGGCAGGCTTATGCTGTACCTCTTGATAGTAAGGGTGAATTCACTCCACATATGGGTAACCCGTCGAATCAATATCTTGTTGTCCGCAAGGGCTACGAGCATCCTGAAGCAGCAATTAAAATGCAAAATCTTTTGTATCGCGACGAATCAAAATTCGATGTGAATGTTGCGATTAGCAATTATCCATTGCGTTTGGTTTATGCTTCGATGGATGTAATGGATGTTACCTATAATATGTTAAAAGAGGTTTTAGCAGGTACGAAACAACCGGAAGAGCTAGATCTTCCCGGATATAATTTATTAAAGGCTGATGCTGAAAATATCAAAAAAGTTAAATTAGAACCTTACGACAATTATGATATTCAATATTGGAATCCGAATGCGGATATAGGCGTATGGAAACGAATGTATTCTACATTTGTAGGTATATCGCCATTGCAGCAGCCGTATAAGAAAACTTATAGCGTTACCTATTCACAGACAAAAACGATGGAAAGAAAATGGGCTGCATTAGATAAATTGGAAAAAGAAACATTCCTCAAAATTATTATGGGTGCTGCGCCATTAGATTCATTTGATCAGTTTGTACTCGATTGGAAGAAGCAAGGCGGAGATCAGATTCTAGCAGAAGTAGACGAAATTGCAAAACAGTAAAATCCCTAGAGGCGTCAGTGAAATCTGTCGCCTTTCTTTAAAAATATAAGAATTTATAAATTTGTTAGCTTATAAATGATTAAGAAGTCTTATATTTCTCGGAATGAAACGCACTGCGCCGCCAACTGACGGCAACAGCCGTTTCACCTTGATCAAGTGAGAATGGAAGTGATTCACAATATGAAAACCAAGGGTTATGCCAAGCATTACTATCTCATGCTCCTACCCGGATTTATTTGGTTGGCTCTTTTCAGTATCGTTCCTATGTTTGGGATTGTTATCGCTTTTCAGGATTTTAATCCTGGCTTAGGTATTTTTCATTCTGAGTGGATTGGTTTGGAAAATTTCAAGTATATGTTTACGCTTAATGATAGTAAAACGATATTTTTTAATACCATTTTCATTGCTGTGATGAAAATTGTAGCGAATTTGATCGTACCGCTGACTTTTGCCTTGTTGTTGAATGAATTGCGCGTAACCATCTTGAAAAGATGGATTCAGACGATTGTTTATTTGCCCCATTTTTTATCTTGGGTTATTCTTTCTGGTATTCTTCTGGATATTTTTTCTTTTAATGGACCGATTAACGCTATTATGTCTGTATTCGGCATAAGTCCTACTTTATTTTTTGCCAGAGCGGATTTGTTCCCCTTTATCATTGTTGGAAGCGATGTCTGGAAAGAGTTTGGCTTTAATACGATTATTTTTTTGGCGGCATTGACGGGAATCAATCCCTCTTTATATGAAGCAGCTGCGATCGATGGTGCCTCGCGCTTGCAGCGTTTGAGAAATATCACACTGCCTGGCATGATTACAACGGTTATTTTGCTCACTGTGCTAAGTCTTGGAAATGTCTTAAATGCGGGATTCGACCAAATCTTTAACCTTTATAATCCTCTTGTTTATTCTAGCGGGGATATCATTGACACCTGGGTATATCGAACGGGGTTGTTGAATTTGCAGTATGGATTAGCAACGGCAATGGGGCTGTTAAAATCTGTTATCAGCTTTACTTTAATTGCGACTTCCTATTTCTTGGCTGCTAAGTTTGCAAATTATCGTATTTTTTAAACGTACGAACCGAATTTCACGACGACATGTTTAATATAAAGGAGCATTACTATGGTTATAGAAAAAACATTTGGCTCCAAGGCATTTGATGTTTTGCTTGTCGTGCTTCTGGGTGGTATTGCACTGTTGTGTGTACTTCCCTTATGGTACACGCTTGTAATCTCGTTAAGTGAGAATGCAGCGGCTTCCGCAGGTCAGGTTGGATTATGGCCGGTGGGGTTTAATTTCGGTGCCTATCAAGAAATTATGGGGGACAGCAAGTTTTTTAATTCGTTTTGGATTTCAATTCAGCGTGTTGCATTAGGAGCAAGTCTTAATTTTGTCATTATCCTTCTATTAGGTTATCCCTTATCCAAAAATGCCAAAGATTTGCCTCTTCGTAATGTATTCATGTGGATTTTGGTTTTCACTATGCTGTTTAACGGCGGCCTGATTCCTTGGTATCAAACGATTAAATCACTCGGCTTGATCAATAATATTTGGGCGCTTGTGCTAGGGCAAAGCGTACCGGTATTTAATGTTATTCTCGTCATAAACTATTTTCGCAATCTGCCTAAGGAGATAGAAGAGGCGGCGTTAGTGGATGGAGCAGGGCCGTGGCAAATGCTTATTAAAATTTTCACTCCTCTGGCTGTTCCGGTGCTTGCGACAGTTACTTTATTCAGTATTGTCTATCATTGGAACGAATTTTTTAACGGTCTTGTTCTCATGTCCAATGCCGATCATTATCCGCTGCAAACCTACATCCAACAATTGGTCGTCATCATTGATGCGCAAACGATGACTGCAGAACAAATTCAAAAGATGAGTGAACTTTCTAATCAGACCTTAAACGCAGCCAAAATCTTTATTGCGATGATACCTGTTTTAATTATTTATCCGTTTTTGCAAAGATTTTTTATTAGTGGGATTACGTTAGGATCTGTAAAGGAATAACCAATAGTCTTGTAAGCTGATTTTTCATCTGCTATCGTTTTCATACTAATGGCACTTCACATTTGAGTATATATGTCATGCAGATCAATAATTGGACAAAGGAGATAAAAATTATGTTGCCATCACTCACATTTCTTAAACGTCAATTGGAAGGAATTCTACGCAATAAATTCGAGCAGGGTCATCAAACATCGGGTTATTTAGCCAAGCTGGAACAGCTTCCCGAAAGTTATGACGCCTATTTGGACTTCGCCCATAGTTTGGCTGCCATTCCAATGAGGGATAATTGGACTTACTATGAGCCAAACGATTTAGAGGAGATATGGCAGGAGTGTGATCCGACAAGGCCTCTCGGTCAGGTCGGAATCCTGAATTTAAAGGACAGTTCTAAGCGGGTAGAGGCGGCTTTTCTAGCTTCCGTATGCGGCTCAATGCTGGGCAAGCCTATTGAGGTAAACCCCAGCCTTTCGGAATTGCATCAAGCGCTTGCATCGGTAGGGGAATGGCCGCTGAACGATTATATTTCTGATGAAATGCTAGATGCGTTGGGCCGTCGTCATTGGTCTTGGTATGAGACGGCTCGTGGGGAAATTCGTTACGTGGCACCTGATGACGATATCAATTACACAATAATGGGAATGATGGTGCTAGAGCAATTCGGCGAAGGCTTTACAAAAAGAAATATAAGAGATTTATGGATAAATCATCTTCCGATAAGTACAACTTGGGGTCCGGAGAGAGCCATCCTACTACGATCTGGGTTTAGCTATTTGGAGCATGATAGGGAAATATTCAATCAGGCTGAAATAGAAGCTTGGCCTGACTTCTTGGTACAGGACACGGAACTATGCGGAGCAGCGATTCGCGCAGATGCTTACGGCTATGCCTGCCCCGGTCAACCAGCTCTTGCTGCCGAGCTGGCATGGCGGGATGCAAGCTTTACACACCGTCGTACCGGTATCTACGCTACCATGTTCATTGCTGCTGCGATTGCTGTCGCACATGTGCTTCGCGATCCGATTGAAATTATAAGTACTGCACTGCAATTCGTACCTAGAAGGAGCCGATTCTATGAGGCTGCTCAGGATTGCCTACAGATGGTTGCAAATGCAGATAACTGGCTGGAAGCCTATGAGCGTATTAACCATAAGTATGCGAATTATTCCCACTGTCAGGTTTATCAGGAAATAGGGACCTTAATTAATACGTTTCGATTCGCAGAAAATGTCGGCGATGGGATATGCAAGCAGGTGATGCAAGGCAACGATACGGACAGCTTTGGGGCAACAGCTGGGTCTTTGCTAGGTGTTTATTTTGGTTCTAATAGCTTAGAAACAAGATGGCTTGAGCCTTTTGAGGATCGGATTCATACGGGGTTATCTTATTTTCATGAGCAAAAGCTTTCCCGTTTGACTGAACGGATGGGGCGTTTGCCAGAGCTGCTGCATACCGGCCAACATCGGATTCAACCAAGTGAGCTTTATGTGTACGAAAACACGGATATGAATAGGTTGTAGCTGCTGAAAGAATCCTAAAATGATTTGAGGTGTGTCCTTGTGGCAAACATACTTGTAATAGGCAGTATTAATATGGATGTAGTAAATCATGTGTTGAAACATCCTCTTCCTGGTGAAACGATTAAGAGCTTGAAAACGGATTATAATCCTGGAGGAAAGGGAGCAAATCAGGCAGCAGCAGCAGCACTAGCTGGCGCTCAGGTTATATTCATTGGAGCTGTTGGAAATGACCCATTCGCTTCGCAGTTATTGTCTGCAATCCGTGGAATTGGAGTCCAGTCTGATTTTGTGTTTAATAAAGATGGGAACTCGGGGCTAGCTTCAATTACAGTAGATGCATCAGGAGAAAATCATATTATTCTTACTGAGGGAGCTAACGGGTTGTTAACGGTAAATGATATAAAAGATTCTCTAGAGTTGTTTGATTCTGCCGATATTGTGATGCTTCAAAACGAAATAAATTGGGAAACTACGAGATATGTGATGGAAGAGTCACATAGACGGGGAGTCAGTGTTTATTTTAATCCCGCCCCGGCAGTACAAATACCGATGGATATATTTCATTTCATTGATGTGTTAATTCTGAATGAATCTGAAGCCGAAACCTTAACTGGAATTGCCGTATCTAATAATATTCAAGCCATTCAAGCATCTGCAAAATTAAGAGATGAAGGAGTTGGTAAAGTCGTACTGACATTAGGAAATAAAGGCTCATTGTTTACGGATAGTAACGATACGGTTACGCATGTCCCAGCCTTCGACGTACGAGCCGCTGATACGACAGCAGCTGGGGATACCTTCATAGGAGTATTGGCTGCAACGACTGGTTCGAAGGATATTTCGGAAGAGACTCTGCGATTTGCTTCTGCTGCTGCGGCAATTAAGGTTACAAGAAAGGGTGCTCTAGCTAGTATTCCGAATAAATTGGAAATCGAGGAATTCTTAAGAGCAGCAAGTTCTCATAAGTAATTATTTTATATTTTATAAAATCATCGCTGCGTTCATTGTCTAAACAATTGCACAAAACGATGATATAGATGAATTTTTATTTGCTTGGAGTGATTACCGACAGAGTCATAAAAATCATTCGATCCATTCAATCTTTTGGCGCAATTACCGTACCTCGTTATTGTATTTTTCAATAAGGCAGTGAATATTCTGTATTAAAGGGAGCTCCCTCTGTCCGGAAAATAGAAAACCCGATCGAGTAAGATCGGGTTGTTTGTCTCTGTATTATGCATGATAGCTCTTCAAATCAGGGTTAAGAAGCACTATCCTCTTAACTCATACAAACTTCCGACTCGTCTTCTTCCCATCACAGCTGAACACTACACTATCTTCTTTTCCTCAACAAAAGTCTCCAGGTGAACGTTTTCCCCCAAAACTGAACGACATGTGGCAGCGTACGCTCCACATACTTCAGATGGAGCTCCATACCCTCATATTCATGAATAAGATAAAGCTCACCGACACGATTAAAATCGCCATCCTTAACCATCAAGCAAGGAAACCCGCCGTTTACTTTTGAATAAACAAGCTGATCGCGAATTTTCTTCCACGACTTATCGGTAATTTTCCACTCAGGGCCTTTTTCTCGAAAATGTACAGATCAAGATCATTAACTAGATCCTTTGTCAGGTAGTTGCGGATGAACGAAATATCGATGGCTTCACGACAGAGGAGTTTACCTTAGCGAATTCAATCGTTTCATCGTTAGTCAGATTAAGTTCGCGTATGATCCGCTGATGCGGCGGCAACTGTTCGATCCGGATCTAGATTCCACAAGTCATCACAAGAGGAGGAAGGGATATTCTATTCCGAGCGCTTGCTGTCCTTTTGCACCAGTTAATGATTCGAACTGCATAGGTCATGTTTTAACTTTACAAATGTTTATAGTTGCATGCGATTAGATATAACAAATCTCAGTTAAAGTAAACATACTTTGTCGAAAGGGGATTTGTTTTAAATGAGTAGAGTACGAAAAAAAATGTCAAGGTGGATGACGGCAATGCTGGTATTGCTGGTAGCTGCCACTGGAATTGTAAAGCCTATGCCGGCTCAAGCAGCTCCACCCGCGGCCATTCCGTCGCAAATCACACTGGCTATAGGCGGAGGCGCAGCCGATGGTAAAACGGCTATGGCTTTCAACTGGGTTGCGGACGCGACGGTAAACACATCAGAAATTGTTTACGGCACTTCTCCTGACTTGGCCGGCGGTACAACAAAAAGCGCCGAAGTTGCCACAGTCAATGCTTCAACTGTGACTGGCAGCGTTCCGGACAACAAGCTGGTTAACGTTAAAGAGGTACGTACATATCGTGTAGTTGTTCAGGATCTGACACCAGAAGCCAAATACTATTACAAAGTAGGAAACACAACCAACGGTTATTCCGCGGTCTCCAGCTTTACTGCGCCTGCAGATCCTGCGGCTAGGAAACCGTTTTCTTTTTTGATCACTCCTGATACGCAGGGAACATCCCCAAGCACGTATCAAAACACCGCCGACTTGTACGATTATATCAAGGCGAACCATCCGGATGCCGCATTTCTCGTCCATAATGGCGATGTAGTAGAGGATGCGAGTTTTTCAGACCACTGGCAGTATTTCTTTGATGCCGCTCAAAACCTTTCTAGTACGATGCCGATCATGGCTACCCCTGGTAATCATGACAATTCAATCTATGACAAAGATTCCATTCAGTATACAAACAGATTTAATTATACAACTCTGAAGAGACCAAGCGGTCTGTCTGCGGCTGCTGCTGGAACTGTGTATTCCTTTGAATATGGAGACGCTTTGTTCATCTCTCTTAATTCGTTTGGTCTGAATTCCAGTGATGACGCCGTACAATGGAAATTCTTGGATGATGAGACGGCAGCATCGACCAAAAAGTGGAAGGTCGTAAATCTTCATGCTTCGCCTTATGACCCGGGCTCAAGCCACTATGCAGTGGACAATGTAATCGGTAAAAAGTTTACCGATGCCGGTATCGATCTGGTTCTCGCCGGTCACGAGCATGCCTATGCCAGAACCACATTAAAGACAATCTCAACTGCGGCAGGAACAGGAAGCATTCAAAAAGCGAAGTTTGGCGAAGCACCGACCTATGTCATAGGTGGATCGGTGTACAACTATGCGTACAGCTTGAATGCTACCAAAGACACTTCATGGAACGACTTCTTCTATGACCTTCGTATCAACAAAACAAGTCCAGGTGGCGGATCCATCTATTCACCAGGTGTATATAGCAGAGCTGAGGTTACAAGCAATTCAATCATTTATAAAACGTATTATAAAGCGACAGGCTCTGACAAGCCTTTCCGAGTCATCGATGAATTCACCATTACCAAATCGGGGAACGAGATCTCCCAGCCAACAGGCGGCGGCAAAGTGCCTGCCTCGGTGACATTTATGTTCGACAACTTCAATGAGAATACACGCAAGACGGTGAAAGACAAGTACATTGCCCGCTTTAACTGGGTAACTCCAGTAACAACAATGTCGACGCAGCTCTTTTATGCGAAAAAATCCGACTTTGACAGCAACGGCGGCAAGTTCACGGATTTTGTTTTGGGAACCAATTTCACAGTAGATTTGAGGAGCAATATTGAGAATTTGAAGTATACAGGCGCAGGGACGCAATACTCAGTCGACCCGGTCCAAAGCCATAAAGCACAAACGGCTGTCCTCGAGCCGGGGACGGAGTATGTGTACAGCGTAGGTGACGGCGTTCAAAATGTGACGAGCGTTACAGCGCCTGCCAGCTTCATGACACCTGCCAGCAACATCGATACTTTTAACTTCAACTGGATTTCCGATGCCCAAGCAAACGATACCAGAGGTTATGCAGCAACGCTCGATAGTTATAATAAAATGAGTAAAAAGGCGCTGACGCAAGCCTTTACAGATTTTCCGGATGCTGCGTTTGTCCTGAGCTCGGGCGATCAGGTCAACTTTGGTTTCGACACATGGGAATGGGATGCATTCTTTGAGGCCAATCAGGATTTGTTCTCGAAAGTGCCGCTTTACATGGCGACGGGCAATCATGAGTTCGATGGAGCGGGCAACAGCTGGGCCAACAACAGCTGGACTCCTGTGGACCCTACGCTGCAGAACTTTTTGGGCCGCCACAATCCGCCTAAAAATGGCGCATCCTTTTACGGTGGCGGCGAAGGCACGGAACGAATGGTTTCGGGTATGACGAAATTACAACTCGAATCCAGCAACTATTATTTTGTACATGGCGACACGCTGTTCTTGGTGATGGATTATCAGGATCAGAGCACCGCTGCGCAGATCAAAGCACAGCAAGACTGGATGAAAGCTGTCGTGAAACAAAATCCGACCAAATGGCGCGTTGGAATGTTTCACAAAACGTTGTTCGGATATCGGATGGCCTCTCCTGTAGCCTCCTGGACGAACGCTTTTGATGAAGCGGGAATTGATGTGGTGCTGATGGGACATGACCATATTTATGCCCGCACCAAGCTTCTCGCAAGCGGCAAAGTCGTTGCAGAGTACGGCGACGGGACAACCTATCTAACGAATTACTCTGCAAATAATGACAACCGTGGATCGTTATACAAAGAAAATCCTGCCATTGCGTACGTCGATATTAGAGAAGTCGGACGGGGATTTGCCAATATTTCGATTTCGCCTGATCAAATTAGAGTGACAAGCAAAGGTTTCGATAAAAACGATGAACTGCAAACCGGGGATGTTGACGTGCTGGTTACCAATAAACCACGTACTTATGATTTGAATGCCTGGAATTATCCAGCGGTTCCGCAGGAAGTCGATGAATTTACGATCACGAATATTGCCGTCAACGGGTTTGCCAAAGAAGGGCAAACATTGAATGCCTCGATTACGCCGGCGAGCGCTACTGCATCCTTCAAATGGGAAATCTCGAAGGACGGTACGTCTTGGACGACTATCGCAGGAGCAACAGCTGCTAATTACGCGATCAAAGCGGCGGACGTAGGTTCATATTTGCGAGCTGTTGCAACGGGAACAGGTTTTTATAACGGAGTTGTTACCAGCACAGCCACAGGCAAGGTCACTCCGCTTGCCGGCAGCGGCTCAGCAAAAATAAAAATCAAAACAGCAAACGATCTGGTTGCACTGTCACAGAAATTTGGCACGCCTGAATATCCGTTTGACGGGAATTACGAACTGTCGGCGGATATTGATATGACAGATGTTACGTTTACATCGATCGGCAGAGACACGGTTCCAAAACAATTTATTGGGACATTTAACGGAAAAGGTTATATCATTCGCAATCTCAAAATTTCGTCCACTGACACTAGCACGGGCTTCTTCGCTTATATCGGAACTGGTGGCAGAGTAGTAAATCTAAATTTGGCGAATGTAGACATAACCGGTATGAATAGAACTGGAATTATTGCAGGGGTATCCAGCGGTACGATTGAGAACAGCTATGTGGACGGCAAAGTAACCGGTACCGGTTATACAGGCGGTATAGCAGGGCTGCTTTATGCGGGCACATTGCAAAACACGGTCATGAACGCAGATGTTAGCGGGACCACAGCAGGCGGCTTAATAGGAGGCACCAATTATAACGGTTCTGGTTGGTCGCTTATTCAACAAACAGTTGGAAATGTAATTTTAAATAACGATGTGAGAGGTAAGGTTGCAAGAATCGGTGCAACTCAATATACCGGTGGTATTGTCGGTGATATGGGCGGCGGTTCGGGCAGCGTGCTTCAGACCCTTAATGGCAATACATTCTCATCTGAAATTATTGGAAATCCTACGAAGCTGCTCGCAGGCTATTGGTCAGGCAGCAGGCCGATCGTTGAATCCAATCAAGTGAACTACTATGACAGCGCAAAGTTAAACACAAGCGGCATACCTTCGGGAACCGTCTCTGCTTTTGTAGCGAAGTCGGCAGCTGATTTTGCACAGCAAGCAACTTACGTGGCTTTGGGTTGGGACTTTACGAGCATTTGGAAATGGGATGCCACGAATAACGCACCCGTGCCTCGCGTTCTTGATCTTGGCGGGGGCTCGGATAATATAACAATCAAAACTTCAAGCGATTTGGTTGCATTGTCGCAGAATTTCGGTACGCCTGAATATCCGTATGATGGGAATTACGAGTTGTCGGCGGATATTGATATGAAGGATGTGGAGTTTGCCGCGATCGGCGGAAAAGACACATCAAAGCCATTTATAGGCACGTTCAACGGAAAAAGATATACGATAAGCAATCTCAAAATTTCAACGACAAACAGCAGTACAGGTTTCTTTGCCTACATCGGCAATGGAGGCAAAGTCGTAAATCTGAAATTGGTGAATGTCGATATTACCGGTGGCAATAGCACAGGTGCTATTGCAGGAACTTCCATGGGCACGATTGAAAACAGCTATGTGAGTGGTAAAGTCACCGGTGGAAGCATTACTGGCGGTATTGTAGGTACGCTCCATGCAGCCACTTTGCTAAATTCCTTCGTATCTGCAGATGTGAGTGGAACAACAGTTGGAGGCTTGATTGGCGGTACAGGTTGGAACAGTGCAGGTTCGCCTATTCCCGTTCGATATGAGACTTCGCCAACCGTCATTCTGAATAACTATGTGGGTGGAACGTTTAATAAGCTTGGCACATATTCCGGTGCAATGGTTGGCGATATGGGCGGTTCTGCTGGAAATCTGCTCCAAACCTTAAATGGCAATGTGGTAGCCAATGCAATTAATGGACCTGCTCCTGGTCCAATCGCAGGGTATTGGTCCAGCAGCAGGCCAATCGTGGACTCCAATAAAGTCAATTACTATGACGGAGCGCGTTTAAGCACTAGTGGGTTGCCTTCAGTGATTATCCCAGCATTTGCTTCAAAGTCGGCTGCTGATTTTGCGCAGCAAGCAACCTTCGAAGCCTTGGGATGGGACTTTACGAACGTATGGTATTGGGATGAAACGAACAGCATTCCCGTGCCTCGAGTGCTTAATCTTGGTGAGGAAGAAGAAGGAACAATCTCTGCTCTAACTGTTACCGGTGGAACGGTTGAAGTAGACGGTGCTGCCGCAGGAAGTTCTGCACAGGTTGAGGAAGGCTCGACGGTTATAGTAACTGCGGCTGTTCCAAACGGACAACGCTTTGTAAAATGGAGTGCGGCAGGGCTTGCATATGGAAGCAACACAACAAATCCACTGACATTTACGATGCCGGCAAACCCGGTTTCATTGACGGCTGAATTCGAAATTGAACCGATGACGAACGCGGATTTGAGTGATCTTACAGTGGACGGCACGACAATAAGTGGATTTAATGCGAATACGCTGAGTTACACGCTGAATGTGCCGAACATAAAAACTTCCGTGACGGTAGCAGCAACCGGGTCCGACTCGAAGGCAACTGTCGCTATCGCAGGAGGCAGCAACCTGGTTGTTGGAGACAACACGATAACGGTTACTGTAACGGCGGAAGACGGAGAAACAACGAAGGTCTATACGATAATCATAAAGCGCGGGACAGCGGGGATGTCTTCCAATGCCGAACTGAGCGATTTGAGAGTGGACGGCACGACAATAAACGGATTTAACGCCAATACGTTGAACTACACGTTGGATGTGCCAAACGTTAAAACTTCCGTGACGGTAGCGGTATATGCATCTGACACGAAGGCAACTGTCGCTATCGCAGGAGGCAGCAACCTGGTTGTTGGAGACAACACGATAACGGTTACTGTAACGGCGGAAGACGGAGAAACAACGAAGGTCTATACGGTTATCGCAAAGCGCGGGGCAGCGGAGCTGTCTTCCAATGCCGAACTGAGCGATTTGAAAGTGGACGGCACGACAATAAACGGATTTGACGCCAATACGTTGAACTACACGTTGAATGTGCCGAATGGTCAAACTTCCGTGACGGTAGCGGCAACTGGGTCCGACTCGAAGGCAACTGTCGCTGTCGCAGGCGGCAACAGCCTGATTGTCGGTGACAATGCCGTAACGGTAACCGTAACGGCAGAAGACGGAGCGACGAAGAAAGTATACACGATTACCGTACAACGCGCCGCTGCCACGACAGGCGGAGGAGGAACGACCGCACCTGCAACTGACAGCAAACAAACACTGCCTGCGGGCACAGGTGGGACGGCCCAGTTCGAAAAAAATGCCGTCACCATCGTGGTTCCAGCCGGAGCATCGGAGAAGCAATTGACGATTACGGTGGAGAAGGTGATCCAAACCTCGCAGCTCGTAACGAACAAGGACATTCTACTTAGCCCGGTCTATGAAATTCTGAAAAACTTTACAGAAAACTTCTTGAAACCGATCACGATCACGATAACGTTCGATTCGGCAACAGTCGGAGCGAATCAGATCGCTTCTCTCTTCTATTACGATGAGGTGAAGAAGGTTTGGGTGGAAATCGGAGGGACGGTAAGCGGCAATCGGATTACGGCGGAAGTCGATCACTTCACGAAGTTCGCTGTATTCGCCGTAGCGAAGAAAGAGCCTGAAGAAAACACAGGTGCAGGCGCAACGTTCAGCGATGTAACAGGCCACTGGGCGGAAGCAAGCATCAAGAAAGCGGCTGCGAAGGGCATCGTCGACGGTTATGCTGACGGAACATTCAGGCCGAACGGCGAGATAACGCGCGCCCAATTCGCGGTGATGCTGGCCCGTGCTCTGAAGCTGGAAGGCAATGGAGCAGTACTGGCGTTTACCGATAAGGAACGCATCGGCGACTGGGCGAAGCAAGGCATCGCACAGGCCGTGAAAGCTGGCATCGTGAACGGGTATAGCGATGGTAGCTTCAGGCCGAACGCGAAGATCAGCCGCGCCGAGATGGTGACGATGATTGCTAATGCGCAGGGTCTGACCGCAAAAGCCAATGCGGCAACTGCGTTCGCGGATCATGCCGACATTCCGGCATGGGCGAAAGCGGCAGTATCAGCAACGGTTGAGAAAGGTATCGTTCAGGGCATCGGTGGAAATAAATTTGCGCCGAACCAAACGGCAACGAGAGCACAAGCAGCAGTCATCCTGCTTAGAGCGCTCGAGATATCCAGCAATTAAAGCTTTATCCCTCTTTAAAGCCAGGCCCCCGTTAAATTAGCCGGGGGGCCTGAATTTTATAACAGCACCGGACGGTTTCCGAGAGAGACATTCACAAAACTGAGAAAGCATTTGTCGCAGCGTTGCTTATTACCAGTTAATTACTCAAACTGCATAAGTAATATAACTAAAAAATAAGGAAGGGGCTGTCTCAAAAGTCATAGTTGACTTAGGGACACCTAAGACTGAAGCGAACGCCAATCGGTACGCGTTCCCATTACAATTATGAGCGAATACATACTCAATGGTTATGAGCTGATTAAAGGTGGTTATTTGAATTGACTGAAAAACAAGAGAATCGGGGCGGAACCCGAATAGGTGCTGGACGAAAAAAAGGAATTAATAAACGCAAACGGCAAATCTCCTTGTTTCTGACTGATCAACAGTGGGAAGCACTAGAGATGGAAGCTGAAGCAGAAAACAGCAGACTTGGAACCTTCATGAATAAGAGGGCAGAAGCTTATGCTAATGAACTTATCGATAAGTTAGAGTTAGAAAATCATAATGAATTAAATAAAAATAGCGAGTAGACCAAGTTGGTTTACTCGCTATTTTTGTATAAACAATATCAAATTGTTTACTTTTTGATTTTATAGGTGCTATTAAACAAAAAATATTCAATGAGGTCATCAAGAATTGGCTCTTTTTTACTGCAGCAATAGACAGGCCAGTGATTCCATGAGAAACAAATTGAACTATTTTAATTATAAGGATTGTGAAAAATGAAATTAAAAAGCATTATTTAATGTTTTTTTTGAATTGTTTTAATTCAGTTAATAAATGGTCTAACTGTTTTTGCGATGTTTCTAACTGTTTTAAATGTTTATTTTGGCTTTGAGAACTCTTGTTACTGGATTTCACTAATGCTTCTAGGGCAAGACCAGCAGCGATTGCTGTTATACTATCTCCTAATGTCGTGATGGATGCTCCAATAAATGCAAGTTTAGCAACCTGAATATCTGTTGTATCAGATGTTCCATTTAATTCGCTTTTATTGTTGTTCATAGTCATTCTCTCCCTGCGTAGATCAAAAGTTAAAGGATTCCTTAATACTCACAACATATGCAATTAATGTGGGAAGAGGTACCTAGTTTGATTTAACTCGATGAATAGTTGATGTACATGGGCTGACTAGATTAGCTTGTTACCCTGGCAATGTAATCACTCTATTTATTGCCTTAAAGAGGTAAGGAGTTACTACTTTGATTCAAGCATCAGCGTAATTACGGAGAAACTTGACAAGGAGCAAGTGGAATATGGGATTGTATGTTAGATACCAAACCATGTAAAAAGAAAAGCAGAAATAGGAATCGGCTTCTGATAAATTAATTAGTGGTGATTCATAAAATACAAAAACCAAACTGCATGATTTTGTTCATCTGCTGCAGCTTGTGTAAACAAATCTTTAATAACAGGATTATCAGTTTTTCTTGCTATCTCATGATAAAAATCAACAGTTTCTTGCTCAGCATTAAATGCTACAGATACTCCTTTTTGAAAATCTGTTTGGCATTCCTCTGTTCTTTCTGGAATTGGTTGTTTTCCAGTTAACCATGTGTATATTTGCGAAAACATGTTAAAATGTCTAATTTCATCATTTCTTATTTCGAGTATTTTATTTTTAATATCAGCGGTTGGAGCTTGATTTGCCAGTTGTTCATAGCAGTAAATGGCAGAATATTCTCCATTTAAAGATTTTGATAATTCTCCAATACCAATAAACATCATATCTTCAGAAGGATTTTGTGTCTGATTTAACGCAAGAAAATGTTTTTCAACTTCATTTAAGTGTTTGCGGTATTCGCCGCCATAGTAGAGATGCAATGGATGGTCCATATATTCATATTTATCAGCAAGCATTTTGTAAGTTGAAGCCAGTTTCAAATGATATTGCCATGCTAATCTATTACTTATTCTATTCAAAAGATTCACTCCTTAAAATTAGGCTCAAACCCATCATATGCAGTTACCTATTAGTGGGAGTGGGCTTTCTCAATAGGAACATCACTGAATATTGAGGAACGTAGGAGGGGAAGTATTTGCAAAGACAGATGAAACAATCCAGTTGGAATGATGGATTCAAACGGCGACGAAAATACTATTTCTTCCCTTCAAACAGGTGATCGGAATTAGAAGACTGTCTAGATAGTCTGATTGCCTTTTTTTGGAGGGTCTTTTCGTTTTATAGGTGGTGAAATGCTATTACTGCGCGGTGAAGACAAGCGCTTTATCTTTGCAACGAATAATCGATTTATCTTCGAAGATTAGAAAATTTTCTCAATTGGCTTCGTACGCATACCCCCACAATCGACATTATAAATCCGAAACTAGTTTATTAACGAAAGTGAAGGGAGCGGCTCATGAAACAATCGAAAGCAGTAACGCTTATAAGCCGGATCTACCAAAACCAACATCCGTTATTTGATTCCGAGGAGACAGCTAAAGCAGCAATTGACGATATCGATATTTTCCAAATCGCTCCCCAAGTTTATTATTTATTGAAGAGCAGCGGCTTATTGGAGGCCGTGCCTTCCGAGCACCGAAGCAGGATTAAATCGGGCGTGGATGCTGTTTTGTTTCAAAACATGCTGATCCGCTCCGAGATGTACAAGCTTCTTGATGCGTTTGAGCGTTCAGGAATTCAAGTGATCGTGCTGAAAGGCATTCGTTTGTCTGAACGTTTTTTTGGACATTTTTCGGGCAGGGGAACATCCGATATCGATCTGCTTGTACGTCCAGAAGATTTGGATAAGGCGGTTGCCCTATTGGAGCGCCATGAGTTTATCCGGTATATAGAAGACGATGCGGATCATTTCCATATGCTGTTGAATAAATTTTATGCGAATGAGGATTTCCCGCTGCTCGGGGTGGAGCTGCATTGGAATATTTTGCGCGAACATGTCTCGGATACGGATATGAGCTGCTTTTGGATGGATGCAGAACCGATTTCTCCCTATCAATTGGTGAAGGAGCTTTCGGCCAAGGACACCTTTTACTACCTATGCCTTCATGGCTATAACCATAATATGTTATCACTGAAGTACGTTATCGATATTTTGCACGTCCTGAGATGCTGCAGCGCAGAAATAGACTATGGCCAGCTCTTTGCACAGGCAAAGAGCGATGGGAACTATGCCAAAGTACTTATTGCGCTGACAATTGTCTATGACTTGTTTCCCGAGCTGCATGAAACCAAGCCGCTAAACGTACGGAGACGCTGGCCGCTTTGGAATATCGAACTGATGCGAAATGCCCAATTCGGGATCAGAAACTGGCGATTTTATGGCTTCCATCTGTTTTCTGCCTTCGTCGCCTACGATTCGGTTAAACAACAGTGGGCGCATCTGCGTTATTTACTGCTGCCGCCAAGAGATTATGCGTTAGACCTATTAAAGTATGCCAATAGATCAGATGTCCCGGATTCGAATGAGCCGATGAGCAAAATCTATGCCAAAATCTATAAGAGAAGACTACAATTTTGGATTCGAACCATTCGTGCCAAACAAAAGAAGAATTAAATCGAATATTCTTGTTTTATATATACAAAAAGCAGGTATTAATACATTTTATCATAGTATTATTTTACTAAATTTCATAAATATCATTGACTATCACTATAATATGACATAAATTCCTTGAAAGGAGGTGAATGAAATGAAAAAATATGAAGCTCCTAAAGTACTTACGCAGCATATTGTCGAATTTGGAACAGCGAGACCAAGCGATAAAGTCGGTGGCTACGAATGGTGCCAAAAACGTAATTTTAAACCTATGTTTTGCAGGCATTATATTGGAGGCTAACTAGAAAGCAATGATAGATTTTATCAGAGAAGCGGAGCTAACGATCGAGTTTGCTCCCTTTTTATTCTCAGGAATAACTTCTGAAGAACGGGCGGCGCATAATGACGTACACATTGCATACACAGGTCGGCAGGAGTTCGATCGATTTTCAAATTCAAACTACCTTTTTATATGATGAATTGACCGCGCGTTTTCGTTCCTTTAATGCTAGTGGAAATCTTGAAGCGCCTGACATTCAGGTGGAGGTCTACGACTTTTACGGGAAACCTTTCGACGACGGTCCTGTCGAGATTCAAGAGAACGGCGGCGAATATATCTATATCCGTGCGGACTATAAGCTGGTGACAACACCTGATTACAGTCAGGCAAAAATTTATGTTCACGATGACCTTGCACTCAAGCACGCCTTAATCAATCTCTACAGCGCCTGGCTGATCTATCGGCGCGCAGGGCTGCTCATCCATTCGTCATGCGTGGTGGAGGATGACCGCGCTTGGATGTTCGCCGGGCCATCGGGAGCAGGCAAGTCGACGGTAGCTGATCTTTCCGTTCCCCGTCCTATTCTTTCCGATGAGGCTACGCTCCTATTGTTTGAACCGGATGGTTCGATTACAATCCACGATTCCCCATTTCGGAGCGAAATGGAAGAAGCATGCGAGCTTCCAAGCAGTCCCTTGGCAGGCATTCATTTTCTGATCCAATCGCAGGATGTAAGGCGGGTAGATATCCGCAAAGGCGACGCGCTGATTTCTTTGCTGGATAAGGTTTTTTATTGGGAGCATAACAAGCTGGAAACGGCAAAGATGATTGCACTTTGCAAGCAGGCAGCAGAAGGCGTACCGGCTTATGAGCTATATTTTCAGAAAAACGATACCTTTTGGGGAGTGATATCATGACGATAATGGTAAACCAAACACTGCTGCGACGGGAAAATATCGAGACGGCTGAGCTGGATGGCGAGTGGCTGCTGCTGAACATCGACACCCACGCCATCACGAAAGTGAACGAGCTTGGAGGTTATATTTGGTCGATTCTTCCCGAATTTCCAACTGTCGCAGAGCTGGCCGAAAAAGTACATACCGAATATGGCGTTGAGATGGAAGTTGTCCTCGATGACGTTCAGGCGTTTGTTGAAATGCTGATTGAGGCCGGACTGCTAATAAATGCATGATTTGACGCCAATTATGTCAGCAGTAATCCAGCGAACCGGAAAGATCGAGCTGCCCTCTGCGGGTATCAGCATGTATCCCTTGATCAAGGAAGGAAACGTAAGCACTTTCTTGTCCGTGCAACGGGAAAAACTGAAAATTGGCGATATCTGTTTATTTGTTACGGACCAAGGTGCGTTGATCGGACACCGGCTGTACGCCGTAAAGCAGGACGGGTCAAAGGAATTATTTACCTTCAAGGGAGATACATGCTATGAGCCGGATGATCCCGTACCGTTCACTAGCATTCTGGGTCGATGGTCCGGCGTTCGCCGTAACAACCATTTTCAAGCTGCGAATCATTGGAGATCCAGGCTGCTTGCTTTACTGGCTTTGCGTGTACCAAAATGGCACAAAGTGATTCGATGGTGCGCAGTAAGAAACGAGCGTTATATGTAACTGCCGGAGAGTGACATTAAAAAAGGAGTATTTTAAATTGAAAACGGAGAATGCGAAGCGGGAAGCTGGTGAACCTGTTAACGGCGTCGCAGTCGAACAACAGGATACGGAGAATCCATGGCTCCGTATAAGGGCAGATGTGGATTTCAAACTACGACGATTTTGGCATTACGAGGTTGTTTTCAAGACTTTAACCATGGAAATGGTGGACGGGCAAGGGAAAACCATCATGACCTTCCATAAGAATAACATGATCGATGTATCCGTTCGCGAGGCTTTTGGCGGAGCATCGTTTTTTATTATAACCGGTGATGGCGAGATAGAAGCTGCGAGATTCTCGCTTCCGTACATTGAACCTTTCCGACAGGCTGTTCCCGCGATAAGGAACTGGCTGGCGGAAAGGGACGAAACTGGAGGTCTAGCCCTCCCAGCTCTAGAAGAAAGTACGGAAACGTATAGATGCTCAAAATGCGACAAAACCGTCTCTCCCGGTACAAGCAAGTGTTTAAACTGCAGCAGCAAATGGTCCATGCTGCGCAGGTTGGCGGCTTATTGTACCCCGTACCGAAGCCCCATGCTGGTAAGCGCGCTGCTGCTTGTTTTATCCGTAATTATTGAAGTGATCCCACCCTATTTGATCAAAAAGATTGTGGATGAAGTGGCCAAACCGTCTGGAAGCTTGAACGTGCTTTTTGCATTGGCAAGCGGTTTGGCCCTTGTACAGGTGTTATCTGCTGCGATGCAAGTCATTCGAAGCTACCTTGGCGTTCGAATAGGCGGGAAACTGGTAGGGGCGATCCGCCGGGATATGTTCGGCGCTTTGATGAAGTTTTCGATGCGCTTCTTCGATCAACGCCAGGTCTCTCAATTTATCGGCCGTATCCAGGATGACACCGATGAATTAAAAGAATTTTTGACAAACGGCATGGTGTATCTAGTCACGCAGATGCTGCTCGCCGTAGGTATCCTGTTTATGCTATTCCATCTGAATTGGCAGCTGGCAGCGATGATTCTGATCCCGACCCCATTCTTGTTTGCCGGATTCTATTGGCTGTGGAAGAGGCTGAGCTCACTTTGGTATTCGCAATGGCAATCTGCTTTGCATGTCAACAATGTGATTGGCGAAGCGCTACAAGGCATTCGAGTCATTAAAGCCTTTGCGCAGGAAAATGCTGAGAAAAACCGTTTTGACAAGGTGAATAATCATTGGATCAATCGTACGATTTCCTTCGGTAATCTTTGGCTTGGCGTATCTCCGATTTTTACGGTACTGACGGCTGTGTTCGGCATCGCTGTTTGGTATTTGGGAGGACGATCGGTCATGTCCGGCACCATGTCTATCGGAACATTGAGCGCCTTTACGACCTATTTGCTCATGTTCTTCGGGCCTGTTCAAGCCTCCGGACAGCTATTAAGCTGGCTTAACCGCTCGCTTGGATCGGCCGAACGGATTCTCGAAATCATCGATGCGAAGGTTGATGTCCCTGATAAGCGGGACGCGGTAGAGCTTACTTCCGTTTCAGGCGAGATCCGCTTTCATGGTGTACGTTACGGGTATGAAGTGGAACGACCGGTGCTAAAAGATATTAACCTCACTATACGTCCCGGTGAAATGATCGGGCTGATTGGCCGCTCCGGTGCAGGGAAAACGACTCTCATAAACATGATTTGCCGATTTTATGACCCGAATGCTGGAAGCGTTGCGCTTGACGGGCACGACTTGAGAGATATCCGGCAGGAGAGTCTCCGGAAGCATATTGGCGTCGTGCTTCAGGAAACGTTTTTGTTCGATGGTACGATTGCCGAGAACATAGCCTACGGCCGTCCGGATAGTCCGCCGGAGACCATTATCGCAGCTGCCCACGCCGCGAATGCCCACGATTTTATTTGTCGTCTGCCGGAAGGCTACGATACGCGTGTCGGGGAACGTGGACACCGTTTATCGGGCGGGGAGAAACAGCGTATCGCAATTGCGAGAGCGCTGCTGCTTGACCCTGAGATTTTGATCTTAGATGAAGCGACAGCATCTGTTGATACGGAGACGGAGCGGCTCATTCAAGAAGCGTTAAGCCGCTTAATCCTGGGAAGAACCACTATCGCGATTGCCCATCGCCTATCCACTTTACGTCATGCAGACAGGCTTGTAGTCCTCGACCAAGGCCGCATTGTTGAAATGGGGACGCATGAAGAGCTTTACGCGAAACAAATGCATTATTATCGTTTGGTCGAATCGCAAAAACAAACAGCGAAAATACCATCGGAGGTCGGATAAGATGAACCCATTATTCTTTTTAAGCCGCTCGGAGCTGAGTCAAATCCGTTTGTTCCGATCTTCTGAAGGTATTTTGCATTTGGAGCAGGAAGGTAAGGGGGTTGCCCGCGTAACACTTATTCGCAGTTTTCCGTATACAATGCCCGACAGGTTCATCTCGGTTCGCTCGGCGGAAGGGCGTGAAATTGCAATGATACAGGATGTGAAGCTTCTCGCGGAAGATAGCTTTCAGGCGGTACGAGAAGAGCTTGACCGAAATTATATGATTCCTGTCATTAAACAAATCCTGACTGTTAGAAAAAGAGGCAGCGAGTGGTATATGCAGGTCGATACGAATTATGGCCCGGCAGCATTGGTCATGGATAACCTTCATGAAAATATCCAACCCGTAACGGAAAGCCGCTGGATGGTAACGGACAATGAAGGACGCCGCTTCGAACTGTCCGATTTGGAGCAGATGGATGCCCGAAGCCGTGAATATTGGAAGAAGCTGATCTGATTAACGGTTTGTAAAAGTCAGGAGGTATTCGTTTGGAAATCAAAGGGTCATCCTCTTATCGGATGCCAAGAATATGAGCCGATTAATGACCGCCTAAATCGCGGTTTTTTTTGTTTTATCGGTACATATTTTTTTCAAATAACAATTAATATGAAGAAAACTATAGATATTTTCATTCCACACATTCTTCGCATGAGATTACAAAGAACATATATTTAATGTGAATAGTTATTTACTCCTAATGGTTGCTGGCTATTCATGTTTGAATAGACATGTACCTGTGAGTTAGTTGTTTGTGTATGCGAAATTTGGTTACAGATATTGGAGATTTGTTGTAGTTGTTGTAGTGCCATTTGATGTCCTTAAACTATTTCATAATTTTAATACAATTTTGTTTGGAACAAAATTGTCGTAGACCATCCCAATTACCCCATATACAACCTTTACAATTATTGGGTTGCTTAGGTTTGAATATTATTTCTTTAATCAATTAATTCTGACCTCCCAGATTTGTTCAGTTCCTAATTTGAAATAATATATCCAACTTTATATTTCATATCCAAAGTGTATCAGAGCATTTTTCTGGGTTATAAATTGATTGTTAGAATAAGAAGAATTATACCCCATAGAGCTAGGATTTATTTTTGACACTAGCTGTTTTATCCTCTTTTATGGGTTGACTTATAACTTGCATACAAGCACAATTATCCCCATTTACGACTTTATTAATGTGTTCGAGAGTAGATAAATAATGCATTAATAATCGCAAACAAATACCCCCAGTGTAACTGAGGGTATTTAAGTAATCTAATTCAACATTTAAGCACGATCACGATCACCATCTCGAGCACGATTTCTAGCACCGGCTAATCCAAGTAAACCTAAAAGGCCAAGCCAACCCCAATTTGAACCACGATTATCTGATGTTGCATTTGTTCTATAGTTGTTAGCGTTCAAAGATGTATTGTAATTATTGGTTCGATAATTTTGATAGTCATCTGTATTTAATGCACGATTAGTGTCATTAGTGACGCGATTGACATCGTAACGAAGCTCTTGTCCCGGTGTATTAGCGTTACTTTCCGCTGATACAGAAATTGAATTGAACATCATTAAACAGCTGATAAAGCCAATTAATAAAATATTTTTCATTTGATTACCTCGCTCTGTTTCGATTTTAATACAATGATATGTTTTGTAGTAAAGCTTAAATTTATACAAAAAATTAATTGTCATTAAAGGCGTGGCGGAAAATGCGTCATTGGGTTCTCACATTTCTTTTATTCTAACAATCCCAATTCCTCATACACCTTATTTGATACAACACCGTTCTGCGCCAAATGATGATCACGTTGAAAATGTTTTACAGCCGTGGTTGTATTCGAGCGAAATTTTCCATTACATATTCCATTAAAGTATCCGGAGCTCTTTAAACGAGACTGAATTAGTTGTACATCTCCTCCGACGTCACCTTCCGCCAAATCCCTCGGTTCATGATTCGGATCCCCCAATATGTGTCCATATATCGTTACTTTAGCCCCGAGTGGAATCATTTCGAATAATTCAATGACATCATTGTTGCGCATACGTATACAACCGTGACTCAAATGCTGCCCGATAGAAAACGGTTTGTTCGTGCCGTGAATGCCATAATTCCCCCAAGGGACGTTTAATCCTAGCCATCGTGGACCAAAAGAGGGACCCCAGTTTTCTCCCTTGTATATGACTTGGTATTCCCCAACAGGAGTTGGAGTGGACGGATTACCGACGGCGACGATATAAGTTTTAATTTCCTTTCCCTGTGCCCGTACTATTAATCTGTGTTGTTGAGGATAAACTTCGATAGAAAACCCTTTTTGATCAGCTACGATCGGTAGCGAAGGTTCGGCATTAGTTGTTTGAAAATTGGTTACCTCAATAGCGCTCAAAATAAGCAAAGCTATTGCAAAAACTCGAAGAAGGAGGAAAGTTATTTTTCGAATCATCTGTAGTCACCATAAAATTTATTTTCTTAGCTATTGCTGTAGCTTATCCTCTGATTTAATTTTTCATTCTGAATAATGACATTTAATCATTGCGCATTTTTTTGAATTGAGAAGTTAATTGTTAACCACTCGTTCGTAATAGCTTCTTCTTGTATGAAACGATGTTTTTAGCCAATGGTCAAATGGTGTGCCCTCATATGTATAATGTGCCGCATAAGTATGAAGACAAAAGAACACAAGCATCAGAAGATAGGACAGATTTGAAAAACGAAACCATTTATAAGTAAAGACAAGGATAAGGATAATCAGGATAAGCGGTATGCTATCAGCTAGCCATTGAGATCGCTAATTGGATGATATCGCCATAAGACTAAAAAATAGGATGAAGATGAATATCATTAATTTTAAAGGTTTATTTCGAGCAAAAGGAATTTAGGAAAATAAATGCAGAACACTGGCAAGTAATGAATCAGCAAATCAAATTTTAGTGGAAGCCAAAATTATCGCAGCAAAAAAAGAGTGAGGGAGGTGCTAGTTGCAAGAGAAGTAACGTAGTGCTTTCTAAACGGGTAGCTGGGATAGTATTAACAGATTTATCCCAGACAACCCAATTGGAATAGAAGTCATTTAGAGGAGCTAGATGGTAAGTAAGTATAGATATGGTGGAGTAAAGACTTTAATTGCTTATTTGGATGAGGTTCCAGAAGCTCAAGCTCATTAAATGTACTTTTAATGCGGTTGCCTTTCAATCGAATGTATGGTTTTAGTTTTTTTGATTTCTTCTTCATGCTAATCACTAAGACCTCCTGAAATTTATGATAATGGATTATTTTATGTCTAAGAAAGGCAGCTCGCCTGTGCATTCGCCAAAAGAGTTGTATCTAATGAATTATATAGATGACTTGCTGATGATAACTAATTGGTGAATAAGTTGTTCAGCATGAGCGAGTTGTTGTGAATTTTGAATGTTTGCTTATTGTTGTTCCTCCAAGTTTTTGTAATTTTTTTTTTGACTAGCTTGTTTTGCCATTGATATTTAGATTTTCACCTAATTTAAAAACAAATAATGCTGCATATTCGAATTAATTCGAAATGCAGCATTAGGAAGTGAAGAATTATTTATTTTAACCATCTCAAAACAATTTAAATGCATTCAAACATCTAATACCTAACTGAAGCTGGTGACTAACCATTTTAATCCTTTCGTTGTGCTTCGTCGTTGTTATCGTCAGCAGCCCCTCCAACCTTATTTCCCAATGCTGCGCCTACGATACCGCCAACAACAGTTCCAACAGGACCCAAAGCAGAGCCTACGAGTGCACCTGCAGCAATACCACCCGCCGTACCTACAGCTTTTCCGATGTCAGCTCCATCCGTATTGGTGCTATTTTGATCAGAATCAAGATTTCGATTGAGTTCTTCATTTTTAGTCATTTAATTTCTCTCCTTCGTTTTAATGACAGCTGCTACATTTACCGTAGTCACAATGGATATCATGTCCTAAATAGTATGAAAGGATTCATTCCTTGATGAGTTTGATACTATTGCGCGGTAATCGATCGGGACAAAGGGATGTGCAAGGATGTCTCGCATGGTGAATTCGCTGCTTCAATGCTTGGATGAATTAAAATAAGAGAGTATATTACATGCTGCAACCATTTTGGATGCAGAATTGGATTCTGTATCATGGGGAAGATTTGATACAAAAATACATCTCTTTATTGCAATAAAAATATCCCCACTAAGGTTCACTTAATCTTCATGTAACAACACGAAGTTTTTTGAGTGTCTACTTAAAGGGGATAATACAATGCCTTAAATTGAAGCAAGGGGATTTGTAATTATGTGGATTCATTACACTTCAATGATGATTGGTAAAACCATTGGCCGTCTTTTTGTTTTTGCATAAAGCAGCTTACTTGTAGATTCTTTAATACGATGTTTTAATATAGACCACTTACCATCATTTCCATTTTCTTGTAAGTCAGCAATGGTTTTCATCACAAGTCGACCTACTTCGCCTAATAAAGCTTCGGATTCTCTAACGTATACGAAACCTCTGCTAATAATGTCAGGCCCGGATAGTACGGAGCCTTCTATACGACTAAGTGTGACAACAACAACAAGGATGCCATCCTCGGCAAGATGTTTTCGATCGCGTAAAACAATGTTTCCGATGTCGCCAATGCCCAAACCATCGATAAGTGTATTACCTGCTGTAACTTTCCGTGTTTGTTGTACATGATTTCCTGATAGGTCAAGAACATCTCCGTTATTCATTATATATATATTATCCTTCTCTACTCCAACAGACTCAGCAAGTAACCGATGCTGGTATAACATGCGATATTCTCCGTGGATAGGGATGAAATAGGTTGGTTTCATTAGCGTAAGCATTAGTTTAAGTTCTTCTTGGCTGCCGTGACCAGACACATGCATTCCTGTCGCTACACCTGATCCATGAATAACATGAGCCCCAAGCATATACAGATGGTCTATCATGCTTGCAACGTTCTTTTCATTCCCTGGAATTGGTGATGACGCGAGGATAACAGTATCACCAGAAGATATTTCTGTATGTGGATAGGTGGAGCTAGCGAGACGCGAGAGTGCAGCCATCGGTTCACCCTGGCTTCCCGTACACAATACCGCAACTTTTTCTCTCGGGAGGTGATTGGCCTCTTTTGCTTCAATAATCATGCCTTCGGGAATGTGGATATAACCAAGCTCCTGAGCAATCGTTACAACGTTGATCATGCTGCGACCAAGCAGCAGGAGCTTGCGGTTTGTTAGAATAGAAGCATCCACAACCTGCTGTAAGCGATTAATGTTGGAAGCAAAGGTGGACAGAAATATTTTATTTGTTGCTTTCTGAAAAGCATCTGCAATTTTTTCCCCTACCACTCGTTCAGAAGGAGTAAAGCCTGGTCGCTCAGCGTTCGTGCTCTCGGATAATAAAGCAAGCACCCCTGCTTCACCAATTTTCGCCATCCTATGAATGTCTGGGAATTGTTTATTGGAAGGAGATAGATCAAATTTGAAGTCTCCCGTATGAACGACCGTACCTTCAGGCGTCTGTAATACGATACCAACACAATCTGGAATGCTATGGTTTGTACGAAAAAAAGAAAGCTGAAAGCTTCTTCCTAGTTCAATAAATGAGTCTGTTTTAATTTCATGAAATAAGGCTCCTTTGAGACGATGTTCGTTTAGCTTTCCCTTGATTAAACCGAGTGTTAGACGAGTTCCATATACAGGAATATTTAGCTGTTTCAATATATAAGGAATTCCGCCGATATGATCTTCATGTCCGTGCGTGATCACTAATGCGCGTACTTTTTCTTGATTCTCAATCAAATAGGAAATGTCAGGGACGATTAGATCTATGCCGGGCAGACTCTCGTCTGGAAATTTAGAGCCACAGTCAATGACAATGATGTCGTCAGCGTATTGGATGACATACATATTCTTTCCGATTTCGAATACACCGCCAAGGGCAAAAATAGATAGTTTATTCAACTCTTTATTATTCATCTCCAATAAACCTCCGCATCATTGGTAAATGGCTATACGAAAACAGGAAAAAACCCTGCTTTTCAACAGGGTTTTTCCTATCAGGAAGCAGCTTATATTTTAAAATCCTAGCATTCAAATCATAAAAACCTAGACAATGTTCACTCGGCATTATAGTTTTTCCCCGAATATTGTTGCTTTGGATTGAATATTGCATCATGGTGCGCATTTCACCAAACTGACTTAATGAGAATAGTTGTTAAAGCCTTGTGGTTGTTGATGGTTGTTCATCGTTGAATATGCAGTCATTTGTGTTTGTGATGACTGAGCCAATTGGTTGCAGATGGTTGAGATTTGGTGCAATTGCTGAAGTGCTGTTTGATGGCCTTGCAGAGCGGTTTGTATAATTTGAGCGGCTTGCTGTTCACGTTGTGCTATTTGTTCCAGTGCTTTTGCATTATTGAGTTCTTGGTTTAACAATTGTTGATATTGCCCTGATGCTTGCTGAGTTTGGTTCACCAATTGTTGGATAAGTTGTTCGGCATGAGCAAGTTGTTGCGAAATCTGATTGTTGGACTGAAACTGGTACAAATGAATTCCTCCTGTTGGATATTTTGGATTTTCTGACCTAATTAGAATGACTCATACTAAGATGGAATATTCAATTTCTTCTAAATTTAATTTTCATATCCATGAGCTGCCGATTCATAGTCAAAAGGCATCAATACCGAAATTGGCGAAATGAACGAAACGTACGAGGTCGTTCAGCCCTTTTGGGCGTATCAACGTTTTGTACTTAACGAGAGAACAACAGATACCGGCATTAGTACGGTCGAAGCAGCAGTAGCATTCATCACGATAGAAAAATTTATCAAGAACCAGGCACTACAAAAAAAATTCATCATATATAGTTGATATCCGTTCGGATTTGATGAGGAGGATATTATGCAACCTATGTTACCTATGGAAAAATATTTTGGGCAATTTGAACTGGTGCATGCTTTTTATGGGGCTATGCCTACAGGTGTCAGCGTTTCCGAAACCGGCCGTATTTTTGTTTGCTTTCCGAAATGGGGAGACGACGTTCAATTTACTGTGGCGGAAATTGTTGAGGGTGAAATGAAGCCTTATCCCAGTTTGGAAATAAATTTGGTTAATACTAGCAACAATGTAATGTCTTTCGTCAGTGTCCAAAGTATCGTTGCTGATGGAAGAGGAATACTTTGGGTACTAGATACAGGAGCACCAAATTTTTCTGAACCTATTCAAGGGGGAGCAAAATTAGTTGCTGTTGATTTAAGCACGAATACAATAAGAAGAGTATATACCTTTACAGAAGATGTTGTCTTGCCAACAACTTATCTGAATGATGTCCGTTTGGATTTTCGTGTTGGAAGAGCAGGTTATGCATATATAACGGATTCTTCTTCCAGAGGGCCAGGAGCTATTATCGTCGTAGATTTAGAAAATGGGAACGCGTTTAGACGGTTAAATGGGGCAATATCAACTTCACCTGATCCCTATTTTTTACCGAAAGTAGAAGGTAAAATTTTGATGAATCGAAACCCGGACGGCTCGACTTCCCCATTTAGATTGGCTTCCGATAGTTTAGCGATTTCTCCTGATGGAAAGGTTTTATTTTATGCTCCGCTAACCAGCCGTCAACTGTTTTCAATCTCAACAGAAGCCCTAAGAGATAGAAGGATACAGGACATGAATTTATCCCAATATGTGCACTATTGGGGGGAAAAAGGTGCGTCTGATGGAATGATCACCGGCGCAAACGGCACCGTTTATGCGGGAGACTATGAAAACAACAGTATCCGGAAGATATTGCCGAATGGTGCAATGGAAACCATCGCGCATGACCCGAGAATTTTATGGCCGGATACTTTTTCGATTGGCCCCGATCAATACTTATATGTCATTGTGAATCAATTACATCGGCAGGCGAGATTTCATTATGGAAGAGACCTACGGGAAAAACCATATAGTTTACTTCGTATGAGAATTGATGAATTCCCTGCTCCTACCTTTTCATAATAATTTTAAACGAATGTAGCTATCCCTGATCCCAAACTAAATCCCCTATTCCGCTTATGGAGTAGGGGATCTTCAATTCTAACCAGGAGCGAACAACGTATGACACAAGCTAATCAACAACTTGAGTTCTTCTCGGCAAACCAATACGAAAAGAAAGTTCCCGCGAAACGTGTTAACTCGTACATATACGGCATGTAGTGAACGACCGGAGCTTGTCCGGAGCGGATATTCACGTTGCGCTGCTTAGGGATCATCCCGTGAATAAGGTGAAGGTCGGAACCGCATATGGCGGTGCCTTCGTTCAATTCAAACGAACACGGGGATATGGGCGGAGTATTCCTCAATGAACCAGATGAGATCTTTTTCTGGCCATGTCAGAAAACGTTTGGAGTCAGTGGCCTGCGATTGAGCGGCTGATGCGGCGGCAGCTGTTCGATCTGGGTCTAGATTCCACAAGCATCGTAAGAGGAGGTAGGGATTAAATGCGCTCATCGTGCCCTTGCAGTTTCAAACCGCTGGCTAGAAATTCGAGATCGCTCATCTTGCGGTCCATTCCTACCTCATCAATCACGACATCGGCGCCGCCTTTGGTCATCGTAGTTGTCAGAGCAAGAGTGGGGTTCAGTCGGATGCTGAAGGTATTTCTTTGGAATTCCTGCAGCGATTGGTTTGAACAGTTGAATCGGCCACTCTTTATATGAATTGCAACTGTTGTTAATTACTATAAATCCATGATTCTTATCGAATCGGCGCTGCTTATGTTAAGTAAATAGCAACATTCTCCGGTGTACGTCCCTCAGGCTCATGCTTAGGCTGCTCTGGCAGCATCGTTCCATCCTCTAAGTGCAGCCAAGTATCGAAGCTTCGTTCTCCTTCTTTCAAGGAAATGACCCTCGCTCCTGTTAAAAAGGGCCGATCCAGGTATGCGTTTCGGGTCGTGCGGCCATAGCAAAGACGGATGCCATGCCAATCGCCCCAGAAATCGTGACCGTGGTCATGGCCAGCGAAGGTGCCCATGACATCGCCCATCTCGATCATAGCTGCGAAGAAACCGGAATTCACCCAAGGCGCGCAGCAGAAAGGAGCATTACGCTCTCCGTAGCAGACACCGAAGTCCCATACATCTTATTCAGTCAATCGGAAAGGTTTTTTCTTGGTCAAAATCGCATACATCCAATGGATTAGTCTATTTACACAAGCGATCACGGCTACTTTAAATAGTTTGCCTTCTGCACGCTTTTTGTCGTAATAAGCTCTTATTCTCTTGTTACGTGACTCTTTCAGTCCACACCTTACAGCTTGATATAAAGCTGTCCGAAGCCTTCTAGAACCACGTTTGGTGATTTTATTTCGGGTTGCTGTAAACTTGCCGGAAGAAAAGTAAACTATCAATTAATGATAAGTTAAGTAGGTTTATTAATGACTATCCAAATTGGGGGCTGTATTCTACTGTTGAAGAGTAAGCGTCAAATATCCCCTTATCCGGAATTCCGCATAAGGGGATATTTGACGCTTACCTAGTAATTGAGGATACCGTGCGCCGCTATGCGTTTCAGCATCTTCGCCGTCGCGAGCCCTATGCCGCTCGTGCCGCCAATGATCACCGCCCGCTTCGCTTTGTACCGTTCCATGCGTACTTTCCTTGCGACGCCAGCGGCGCCTAGCTGATTGTGAACTGTTTAGTACGATAAGACAAGGACGCCGGAGACACTAAGACAAGTCGAGGCCGGAGACCTTGACGACGGCTTGCCACGCGGCTTCCTGGTTGGCGCGATCGTGGAGGTGGGGCTCGAGCTGCACCTCGATTGGGCCTGAGAACTTCCCTTTGGCCGAGGCGAAGAATTGCCCTGAGACGTCGGTTCCGAACTCCGACGCCTGGATGTAGCGACTGGCCGCGGTCTCCGGCGTCTGGTTCATGCCGGGAATGAGGTTCACGATTGGGATAAACACATACTTCAACAGAGGGCTAGCGCTTCGCTTCACGTTGGTGGCGGTCGCCCCACCGGGCGATACAGCGTACACAGCCATGCCGGACGGCAGCCGGCGCGCCAACGCCGCGACCCACCAAGCGATGATCAGCTTCGCGTCGGCATACGCATTGTTGGGCACGTACTTCACATTCGGCCCGTTGCGAATCAGGGCTTCAACAGCGGCGGTTCGGTCGCCTTGATGGTATTTGGCCGCGAAGGCGGGCAGGTCGGTGTATTTGAACATCGGCACGCCCCCTCGGGCAGGCTCCGCGCCGGCGATAACAATTCGTGCGTCGGGACTCAGCAGGTCGGCATTGAGCAACCCGACAGTCAGTTCATGATGACCAATGAGCGGGGCCTGAGATGCCTCGACGCCCGCCGCGGTAATCTCGCGCTGCTTGAAGGGAACCAGCCCCGCATTGAGCAGCAAGAAATCAACCGGCCGACCTCGTTTGACCAGCTCGGCGAGGGCGGATTGAACGCTGGTCGGTGCGTCCAGATCCAGCTCCAGCGGAGTGAAAACCTGTGTCTTGGTCTCAGCCGCGAGTTGAGCGGCCGCTTCTTGAACCCGGGCCAGGCTGCGCCCGGTGACGATGATCTGGCGGTAGCCCTCGATGGCGAGCTTGCGGGCTGCCGCATAACCGAGCCCGGAGGTGGCGCCTGTGACGAGTGCGATCGAATGTTCCATGTGTATTCTCCTTCTGAGGTTAGGGTTGCTTTGCTAATTTTGAACTGTGTGTGATGCAAAATGGACTACTTAGTCCATAGTAACATTAATGGACCAAATAGTCCAGTTCATAGTATAATATTGGTGAAAATCGTGCTATACTTTCAGGATAGGAGATTACTGCAAAAAGAATGAGAAAGGAAGAGGGAAGAAAGCTTATGCCAAACAACGGGTCTTTAACTTCACGCGGGCAGAACAGTAGAGAGCGTATTCTGAATCAGGCAGCCCAACTTGTTTACGAAAAAGGCGTCCGGGGTACCAGTATGGACGATATGAGGGTCGCAGCTTCCGTCAGTAAAAGCCAGCTCTATCACTATTTTGCTAATAAGGAAGAATTGGTCCTGGCGGTTATTGAGCGGCAAACCGTCAATGTGCTGGGTGCGCAACTGCCTCTCCTGGAACATTTGGACACATGGGAAAATCTAGAAAAATGGAGAACGACGATTATAGACTTAAAGGAAAGCAGCGAGAGCTTGGGAGGATGCCCGCTCGGTTCACTGGCTAGCGAACTAGCCGACCAGGACGAGACAGCCAGGGTGGCCCTGGTGCATTCTTTTGATGGATGGGAGCAGTACTTTATTGATGGATTTAGCAAGATGAAAGAGCGGGGTGATCTTCGGGCCGAGACTGACCCGGCTGAACTAGCTTGTGCAGTTATAACCAGTCTACAGGGAGGGCAGCTCTTAACCAAGACCCGCAAATCGACCCGTCCTTTCAAAATTGCCCTTCAAACGGCCTACGCTTATGTATTTTCATTTGCGACCAACCCGCAGGACGTGGAAATGGCAAAAAAGGGACGGAGCCAAGTTAACCCATAAAAACAGTACTCACTCAAGCGAGCTGCCAAAACCCTATAGTAATCGACAAAGCTTAGTTCTATCACGTTGTTTTAGGCCGAATTTAGGTGTCAGAACCTCTTAAAACTCCGATTGCGGCACCATAGTCAAAAGTGATCGTAAAAGCCCCCACCTTGAAACAAAGTGAGGACTCTAATATGCTTATTTCTTGGGGATTTTACATATCTCAGGCAGCATATCTGACCAAGGAAGCAATGCATCAATACTCTTATGATCTTTTGTATTTATATTAGGCAATTGCTCAAAGAGATACTTGAGGTACACAAAAGGATTGAGTTCATTTTCTTTAGCAGTTTCAATTACACTGTATATCGTAGCACTAGCCTTCGCACCACGTGATGTATTGCAAAAAAGCCGATTTTTTCTTCCTAGGACATTGGTCATACCCCTGTCAAGTAGACAGTTGAAAAAAGCTATGCTGCCAGCGCGCACCGATATTCAATTGGCGCGCGCTGCTTCAGTTTAGATTGATACCGCTGGTAGTTATAAAGGTAGATGTACTCTTCCACAGTTTGCTGAATTTCTTCTCCTGATTTACACTGTTGGAGATACAACTTCTCTGTCTTGCGATGCGAAAAAAAGGATTCGATGCACGCGTTATCCAGGCAGGTTGCTTTGCGAGAGTGGCTGCCTTTAACGCCGAATGCTTTTAAGCGCGTGTTGTATGCCTGAGACGTATATTGGAAGCCTTGGTCCGAATGGAGCACGGCTTCCGAAACGTCTCTTTTTCTTGTCCACTGCTCGACGGTATCGAGCACGAGTTTCACATCGTTGCGGGCAGACAATTGCCAAGCGACAACCTCATTGTTGAATAGATCTTGAATGACAGAGAGATAGTGAAAGTTCTTGTCGTCGGAAATGTAGGTAATGTCAGTGACCATTTTTTGCTGAGGTGCTGTGGCATGGAATTTGCGTTTTAGACGGTTCGGGTACACGATCGAAGGCGTGTAATTCGACTGTTTTCGCTTCCTTCGAATGACCGATTGAATGTCCAATGCCTGCATGAGCCGCCATACCTTCTTGTGATTAACAATGTAACCTATCTCCCTTAAGGCCATCTTCATACGCGGATACCCGAAGTAAGGATGTGTGAAATGGATGGCCATCATATGCTCTTTCATCTCATGATCCCGGTCTTGTCTGGCATCGCGCTGTGGCTGCGTGGCTCGTCATTTGTAATAGCTGGCTCTTGGTATGCCTGCAATGGCTAACAGACGTGTAATGCCGTGCTGACAGCGTAGTTCTTCGACTATTTTATAGTTGTCTCGCTGACCCGGAGCTTCTCCTTTACTAGATTTGGATACCGCTTTTTTAAGTAATCTACCTGCGCTTTCAGGTAATCCCGTTCTTCCTCTATAGTACTGAAGATCGTGCGAGGACGTCCTGTAAGAGGGTTAGGTGTCTTTTCTGCACGTACGTCAAAGGCCTCTCCGTTCTGCCATTTCCTCACCCAGACCTTTAATTGGCTACTGTTTCTGATCTCTAACTTTTCAGCCACTTTCTTATAACTGAATGATCCCTTCATATATTCCTGCATCGCAGCCAGCTTAAATTCTTCTGTATATTGCTTAAATGTTTGTCCCTTTTTAGCCATAGAAAAATCCCCTCCAAGTTCACTCTTTTCCTCACGATAACATGAGGTTTTTTTTGAGTGTCTACTTAAAGGGGATAATACCATCGAGTGAGATCGTTTTTTTTGTCTCATCATTGTGCATGATAGCTCTTCAAAACAGAATTAAGAAGCTCTATTCTCTTAACTCAAACAAACTTCCGACTCGTCTTCTTCCCATCACAGCTAAACACAATCTTTTTATCCTCAACAAACGTCTCCAGGTGAACGTTTTTTCCCCAAAGCTGAACGACATGAGGCAGCGTACGCTCCACATACTTCAGATCCAATTCCATACCCTCATACTCGTGGATTAAATAAAGCTCACCCACACGATTAAAATCTCCATCCTTAACCATCAAGCTAGGAAACCCGCCGTTTACTTTCGAATAAACAAGCTGATCGCGAATTTTCTCCCACGACTTATCGGTAATTTTCCATTCAGGGCCTTTTTTCTCGAAAATGTACAGATCAAGATCATTAACCAGATCCTTCGTTAGGTAGTTGCGGATGAACGAAATATCTGAATCAAGTTCGCGTACCTCAAACATTTTTTCCCTGCCCTTGCCAGGGACGCGTCCGAAGCGTGCTTGTTCTTCCTTCGTTGGGTTATCGAATCGGCGCTCGATATCCTCGAATATTTTTAAGCCCAAATAATAGGGATTCAAGGTATGCCGGGATGGCTGCACGACAGAGGAGTTCAGCTTAGCGAACTCAATCGTTTCATCGCTTGTCAGATCAAGCTCGCGAATAATTCGCTGATGCCAGTAGGATGCCCAGCCTTCGTTCATAATCTTGGTCTCGATTTGAGGCCAGAAGTAGAGCATCTCATCGCGAAGCATAGATAGAATGTCCCGCTGCCAATCCTCAAGAGTAGGGGAGTATTCCTCAATGAACCAGACGAGATCTTTTTCTGGCCGTGGCGGAAAACGTTTGGCGTCAGCAGCTTGCGATTGAGCGGCTGATGCGGCGGCAGCGGTTCGATCCGGGTCCAGATTCCACAAGTCATCATAAGAGGAGGAAGGGATGTTCCACTCCGAGCGCTCGCTGTCCTTTTGCACCATTTCGATATAACGTTTCTTATCTAATTGATAAGG
>NZ_JBFREL010000043.1:0-43592 GCF_052114265.1 Paenibacillus sp. MCAF9 | reverse complement strand
GGTTACCCACGTGTTACTCACCCGTCCGCCGCTAACCGGCGTTTTCCGAAGAAAACGCTAGTCCGCTCGACTTGCATGTATTAGGCACGCCGCCAGCGTTCGTCCTGAGCCAGGATCAAACTCTCCAAATTGGTGTTTGACTTGCTCATWACTTTTTTATCGCTTTTCTCACGATTCGTTAGAATCGTAAGGGCAGTTATTACTCGTTGTTCAGTTTTCAAAGAGCAAACTTTTCTATCGTTTGTCTTGCTTGTTTTTCTTTTGTTCCGGTGTGTTTCTTGGCCGGAATAAGAATATACCATGTACTCGCCTACTAATGCAAGTGTTTTTTGAAATTAATTCTATTTTGTTGTCTATCCTTTAACTTCACGCATATTTAGCCATGACTTCAGTTAATATCTTTTTCATGCGATCTATTAGTTCAACCGGTTCCTTAACTGTTGCTTCATTACCTAAACCCAAAAAAAACTTCGAATAAAACGAAAGATCAACCTTTCGAATATCGCCATCTATCCAGCCTGTACCATCTTCGCGAATATTCAGCTTGGGCAGCGGCCATAGCTCAGACTCGCAGCGCTGCAGGCCTTCTCTGCTTAATTCAACATAAAGATTAACATATGTATCCTGCGTCTGAAAAACCTCATCGCTATTCCCAAGGTTTACATGCCGCAAATCCAGCGCTTCCAAACCAGATGTATCCTCTACGGCGGAGTGAATTCGATCACAACGGAATAACCGCAATTCAGAACGCAGAAAACAGTAAGCGGAACAGTACCATAATCCGTTGCTTGCATATATGCCAATCGGTTGTATTTGACGGCTTGACTGACCTTCTCGTGATTCATATTCGATAACCAACACTTTTTGGTGAATAGCCCCTTCCAGCAAGATCGATAAATAAGGGGATTTCATTTGCCGAGCAGGCGTGAAAAAATCAACACGATTTTTCATTTGATCAATACGATCCCGCACATCACCAGGCATGTAATAATAGAACTTGCTGAGTGCCGAGGATGATTCAGGTTCAAAGGGAAGATATAAATAGTGCCTCAAAGCATGGCTGGCAAAAAATATCGCAACAGCCTCTTCTTCCGTAAATGCGATCGGTGGCAATATCCTTTCTTTTAATACCTGATACCCGCCATGCGGCCCTACCTCCGAATACAACGGAACGCCCAACTCACTCAGCTCTTGCAAATCCCTCAATATCGTTCTTGTCGACACTTCAAACTCAACCGCGAGTTCTTTGACGGTAAACTTACGTTTTCTATTAACAGTCATCATCAATTCAATGAGCCGTTTCGATTTTGACATATTGATTCTCCATTCATTTCTTAATTATGACAACTACTGTCACTATTATAAGCTACAATCAGTATTAAGCCCACTAAGGGTGACAACAATACTATAATTAAGAAGAATGGAGTGAAGGCAATGCAATCTCAGCCTACTAATGAAGTAAAAGGATTACTGCTGGAGGAATTGGAGCATATCGCGAAAACCTCTTCCAATTTGATTCGCAAAATCTCAACCGATCATTGGTCGTACAGACCACATGACAATATGAGGACGCTGCTGGAGCTTGTCCAACATATCGTATCTATTCCTTCGGTTGATCTGCTCATTCTTCAGGAGAACGATGAAACCGTCATTCGCAAGCTTGAAGCGGATATAGCTGCCGATCAAGACCACGAGAAACTAATTGCTTGGCTCACGACTGGTTTGCATGAAGTCAGAGCTTATATGGAAAGTCTTCCGGATGAGGATTTTCTGCACAAGAAAACAAAACCATTTTATCTAGAACACGGCTCGGTACAGGCAAAATGGCTGATTGAGATTACGACCCATATTCAGCATCATCGGGCGCAGATGTTTACATATTTGAAGATACAAGGCTATGAAGTCAACATGTTCGATCTATACTAAAATAATTCAAATGCATTTCACCGCTCCTATAAAAAAGCTCTCAACTGTCTACTGGCAGCGAGAGCTTTTTTGCATCTTCATTCCATTGAGCGTAAATCAACCGATACTTCTGCTAAAAGATTTTTTTCTCCCGAACGACACCTTCGTATCCTTCTGGTATTATAACATTCACTTTTACCGATGCCGGGGATTGAATGGAAACCTCAATGATTTTCTCATCGATCACTTTCCACGATACATCGATTTGCCCTGCATCGGAGAGAGGAACGCTTCCCTTCGCCCATGTAAGACCACAAGGATTAGGACTAATTTCGACCTCAGTCCAGCCCATTGCTGTACTGCGAATGCCAAGGACCTCGCGTCCAAGGAAATAAGCTGGTGCTGCCGACCAAGCATGACAATGACTTCTAGTCAGCATGTTGGGATTCGCTCTATTTTCCGAGAAGTTCGGATACATCTCCCAGCAAGTTGTCGCGTCATGCTCGATCATTTGCCCGTAATTGCGACGGATGTCTTCAACTATCGTAGAATACTGTCCCGATGCCGACAATGCTTCATAATAGAAGAAAGACATGAATGGACTGCCGATTTGAACAAAATGCGAAGGCGATTCCAGCAAATACTTCTCCATAATGCTTCTACGTTCTCCTTGCGCAACGCCTGTCAAATAAGCGACCACCTGTGTTTGCACGGAGAAGATGTCTGATCTGCGTCCATCCACATGGATACAATCCAAGTAGGCAGACTGTTCCTCGGACCACAAATGCTGATTAATCGCCGCTTGAAGATCATCGGCTGCTGCCGCAAAACGTGAGCGCCCTTCCTCATCACCGGAGAAACCAGCCATCTCAGAGGCAACTCGCAGCGTCTTCACTAGGAAGCAGTTCTGATGTGTGACAATGCCATCGTTAGGCTGATCAATCGGCGACCAATCCAGTAGGTTCCAGCCCTTAATTGCCAGCAAGCCATCCTCATTGATTTCCTTCAAATAATGATCTAACGTAAAACGGATATGCGGATACATCTCTTGGGCAAAATGAAGATCCGCTGTTTGCTCTACATATTCACGGCATGCTATAGCCCAGAAAAAAGTCCAGTTCGGAATAACGCTGCTCCAGCCGCTCGGAACCTGATTTACGTATAAAGGCGTTTGATCCTTCGATCCCGGTACAAGACGCAAGCATCGTTTTACCATATCATTTACGCCGAATAAGTAGTTGCTGACCAGCGCTTCATTGCGGCTATCCCCCACCCAGAAAACTTGCTCATAGGCTGGGCAATCCACAAAGGTATCTTCCATGCATAGCTTCGTCGTGTGGCGGCTGATCTCCCATATGTCATTCAATAAAGGATCTGAGCTTTGGAATCTACCGATCTCTGCTACTGGATAATGGCTTGCTATATAATGAACATTTTGTATTTTGACCGGCGTATTCGCATTTCGGACAGTCAGCATCAAGTACCGCAGGCCTCTGCGAATTGGAGAGACATGAATCTGTCTTCCTTCTTTACATACATAGCGCACAGTATTGTCCAGTCCAAACGTATCTTGGCGATAATCCTCTGTCATATACTCAAATCCGTAAAAGTCTAAAATAGCACCCGCTTCTGCCTCAACCTCAAATGACAGATAACCCGTAAGCTCCTTGCCGAAATCAATAATGATTTCTGTATCTAGACCTGGATACATCGGAATAACTCCCGGCGATGCGTTCGGAATAACAAGATTTTGCAAAGCCACCGGTATAACATGCGGAGTGCTTTCCTTCTTCCACACAGAGAGACCGAATACATCCACTTCACTTACGAGACTATCATCGATAGAACGAATATATGGAGAATACGCATCCAAATCTTGAACGGAAGAAACCTTATCTATTACTTGCTTATAATACGCATCCTCAAAATCAATCTGTCTCGATTCCTGATGATCCAAATATACGGTACTGTCAAAAGGACCAATGCTAATAAAAGCTGATGCACCTACTGACTGTTGCTCAGAAACTAACGGTGATCGAACCTCAATCGGAACTTCACTGTAGATGCCCAGGTGCAGCTGACCTGTATGCATGCTTCCACTCACATCAATTAAGAGTAAATGTTCGCCTTTTTGAATTGTCACTTCCGCATAGCGTTCAGGGAGCACTCCCGTGAACTGATCCGAATCCAGCTTCACCCCATTAATTGAAACTGCTCTTACGCACTCACTCGCAAATGGGAACCCGAGTATTATATCCGCGTCTTCTTGGACAGAGAGAATGGTAGCCGCATAACCCGTGAAGCCGACAACATTTGCATGGTCCTCACTGCCCTCAACCATTTGGTTGCGCATATCAATGGACGTAGAGAAGCTGAAGGACTTAACGCTGCTTAGAGATAAAATGCGGGATGGATACACAGGGTACTCTGCTAACAGCGGAATGTCCCGCTCTATTAGCGTCTTCCACGGTCCAGTGCCAACAACGCCTAGTAACGCTGCTTTCTCCCAAGCATCACCACTACCTTTAGCTGTAGTCCAATCGCTGTCCCACGAACCAGCATCAACATACTCTGAATAGCCTTGCTGACAAGACATTCGAGGCGTACGTGTATGATAGCCTTCATGAATAGCTGTGCTCCAAGTATCATCTGATTCAAGCAGCGTTTGCGTTCCCTCTTCACTGCTCCTATCCAACTGCACAAGCAGCCCGCCGCGGCCTCTTAAATAGTAAAAGGTCGATACGCCAAAATGATGCACGAGCACCGCAATCGTATTCGATTGCCCAGGTACCAGCAGATGGCCAATATCGTACACATCATAAAATTGCTCAACAGTCCAAGAGCGTACAGGGCCGCGTCCTATCTGCTTGCCATTAATATAAAGAACATAGCGAGAATCCGCACTAATTCGCAGTGTTGTTTGAGTATTTTGGTCATAATCATCCGATGATGGTGCAACGTCAAAGCTCTTTTTGAAGCAGCGCCATTCATTGCGAGGGCTTTCAGCTTCTCCGCCCCAAATCCAATTCGCCTTCCAATCCCAATCCATCATGTTATTCCGCCCCTTCTAAGCGAGTCATCGTATGTTTGCACGTGCATTCTACCTCTAATTATAGTAAAATCATGCTACTCAATTACCCCTGTTTCGGACATTTATTCCCTGAAAAACGACATCTGATGAAAGGAATGAAAGCTGATGACAAGCAAGCATACGCTGCTTTACGAGAGCGAGCAATATTTTCAAAAGAGTAAATTCATCTTCGTAAACCGCGCCGAGGAAGACTTTGATCTGCCGCTGCACAATCATGTTTTCATTGAGCTTGCTTATGTAGCTGAAGGCAAGGGCTTTCATCATATAGGGGATGACGTCGTCCCCGTTTATAAAGGGATGTTATTTATTTTGCCGCCTGGCATTCCGCATGTCTTTCGTCCTTCAACACCTTCACGCAACAGCTCACCATTAATTGTATATAATTGCGTCTTCATGCCCTCGCTCCTTCAATCTCAGAAAGACTGGATTGGCGATCAGGAGATCGTTGATTTTCTGGAAACCTGTTTTAATGATGCATCCACTTTCCACTCCTTGTTCGACTCGGATAGTGTTATCGAAGATTTATTTCGCAGCCTGCTGCGTGAATATGAGCTCCCGCGGAGTGGATCATCGGCTTATTTGCTAACGCTGCTAGTGCAGCTGTTTCTATCCGTCTATCGATTAATGAAGGACGCTAAGGAGCTGTTATTAGAAGAGAGTTCTTCCGCCCGCTTCCATCATGTGCTGAACTACCTTGAGCAGCACGCTCATGAGAATGTAACAATCAGCCAGCTTGCAAATCGCTGCGAGTGGAGCGAACGGCATTTCAGCCGCGTGTTCAAGCAGCATACCGGACAAACCTTCCTGCATTACCTGCAGCATCTGCGCATAAAAAAAAGCTGCGAGCTCCTTAGGAACTCCCAGCTAAAAATTAGCAGCATTGCGGAAGAGGTCGGCTGCAAAAATATCGATGCATTCCTCACCCATTTCAAACGAATTGTCGGCATGACGCCGCGCGAATATCGAAAAATCATACGTGACAACAAATGATCCGTATAGTCGGTTCATCCTTTTCGTTTGTCCGCCATGCGATGCCCTTCTTCTAATTCTATTTCGAGGAAACCAGCCATTTCCCGTGATTGAAAGCTGAGCGTTTTGTTACTGCCTACGATGATCATATTACGAGTATCGGCTAGATCTTCTGCAGGCAGAGAGAAGGCTTTCGTATACGGATAGATCTCTTTCAGCGTTGAATAAATTGAATTAATTAGTTTATCGTTTTTGACTTTTCCGAAGAGATTCATAATAATCGAACCGCTTGCGTTCAGCTTCTCTTTCGTTAACTCAAAAAATTCCATTGTCGTTAAATGATGCGGAGTCCCCTTTTTCGTGAAGGCGTCCAAAATAATATAATCGAAGCCGCCGGACACCTGATTCTCAAGGATCTGCCGCCCATCTCCAATTACAACATTGTCCTCGCTATAGTTAAAATAAGTTCTGCTCAGCTCAACTACCTTCTCATTGATTTCCGCTATCACAAATCGTTTATCGGAATAGTGTCCGGCGATGGTTCCAATTCCATGACCAATCATAAAAACATTTTCGAACGATTGATCGTTATTTTCCATCAGATGCATGATCGCACGCGGATACTCCATGACGACTCGCTTCGGCTCCTTCAAATCGATCGCCCCTTGAATCGCATGATCGGAGAACTGCAAGTAGCGATATTTTCCGATCTCCCCAAATAATTGATTGGCTTCATAGACGGTAATCTCTTGAGAGCCGCTAAGCTCCTTGGCTAACTGATACAAATCATCAAACTCCTTCAGTACGTGTGAGAGCAGAGTTAATTTAATGTTTTTTGGAAGGAGGTGAGTGATAGCCGTTCTTCCACTTTAATAACTCCCGTTTCAACATATCCGCTTTGCTTGTAAAGGTTAACCGCAGGAGCGTTTTTAGATCCCGTTGATACGACGATCACATTTCCGCTGACTCCAACGCTTTCGATGTGTTGAAGCAGCTGCTTTGCGATTCCTTTTCTAAAATGATTAGGGTGGATAATGAGCCGATGAATGTCTATAATGTTATTTTCAATAATGATGGCGATGGCTCCGCACAGCTCATTATTAATATAGTAACCGTAGAAGGTCTCGCCGCAATTACGCAGCGTATCTAGGGTGTCTTTTAATGGCGGTATCTCATAAAAATCAATGAGCTCTGCTTCCACCCTATAGGATGGAAGCTGTATTCGCAATACTTCCTCTGCTATGGCAGCATCTGTGATGTCTATTTTTCTAATCAATGTTAATCCCTCTCTAATTCCCTATAGAATCTTTTACTTATTTAATATCTGTTCGTACTTCTCCCTCAATTGGTAAAATGACGACATTAGCAAATTCTTTATTCGTATAACGATCGATAGAGCCTAGTTCCGTCTTCTTTCCATTGCTGTCAATCGTCCCATAATTCAGCCAATCCGCCATGAAGTTATCTAAGAAATAGACGGAATCGCCAAACGGCTTTGGTTCCTTGCCCGCTTCTCCGTTTTTCCCCAACAAATCCTTCTGCCATTTTCTTTCTGAAATACCGCTATCGTTGATTTCATAATAAGTGATTAAACCTCTATATTCCGTGGTATATCGGAGTGCCTCCCCTTGAGGGAAAGTATACACGAAAGTGAAGCCTTCACCATATGGCGCAATATCCATGCCATTGTCAACTCCAGGAGTATGAATCGCAAGCTTTCGCGCTTCTGTAAGATCGCCATTTTTCAGCGTTTTAAACCGCTCTTCACCCGACGGTGTTCTTACAATAATCTGTTTCCCTGTATTGTCGGTTCCTACAGTTCCACCAAGCGTTTCCGCAACAAAACGAACTGGAACGTAAGTACGTCCTTTCTTTACGGTAACTGGAGCATCCAGAGGAACCTTTTTCCCATTTACATCAGCTGATTTTAGTCCGTCCTTTAATCGAACAGTCAATTTCCGAGCTGGATTTTGGATTACAATCGTCTTTGTAGCCGTTTCGTAGGAATATTTGAGTTTTTCGGGATCATTAAAGGCCGTGAGCTGCACCATTGTTCTGCCGTTCACGTTCAGCACATCATCCTGAAGCTTGCCGTCAATGAACATTTTTATGGTTGCCTTGGGTACAGACGCCGCCATCGTTGCAGAACCCGCACTAAGCACACCCGCTATTGTTAGTGCAGCTGTCGTTGCTTTTAGCCATTTTTTCATCATTAAAACCTCCTGTGAATTTTATTATTGTTGCGATTCCACTTCGCCAAGTTTAAAAGCGCCATCCTCCCATTTGTAAACAAAAGTGAGCAGCGGTAGTCCATGCTTTGAGAGCACTTCTTCGATGCCATCTCCGTCTAGATCCACTTCTTCCGCATGACCCGTGTCTACGAGCAGGAATGGAATGGGGCTTCCATCTTTCATTTCAAAATAATTGTGTATCGGTGCATTTGCCCCAAAAACACCATCGATTCGAATAAGCAACTTGCCATAAAGCTCTAACTCTTTGACTGATAGCAGCTCATCATTGTTTTGTGGATGCATGCCTCCGACTGCCCCAAGCTCATAAAGACCAGCTTCGGATTCGAAAGCACCATACACTTGCTCAACGTCACCCGACTTCGAATAAATGCTAATTTTTCCGCCACTAATGTTCTGTTCTTTAATAAGCTGCTCCATTTGAATGTTATCTACCTTCGCAACCTTCTGAGCATTTTCAACCTTCTCATAGGCAAGCGGCATAACGAAATCACTCTGCTCAGTGAGCTGTGAGTCCTCTTGAATGATTTGGAGTAATTCATTCGTCGCTACCTTTGTTAATGTATAGCCTTTATGTGTATCTTTCACATCCATAATAACGCCCTGTTTAGAACTATCGTTTATCCAAAGGTTGAAGGTGTTTTTCACGATTGGCTGTTTCACCGTAATCGTAAAGTTCGGTTTCGACATATTTAAAATCCCTTGCATTTGTACTGCCGTATTTATAGCGCTGACAAAAGCCTCCAGCCTCCTTTGATCCGTGTACACCGACTCAACGGACTTGGCTCCTGTTACTCTGGAAATAGATATTTCTTTCGCATCTGTGATGTTAAACGTAGGATTAGTTTTCTTATCCAATAACCCTGTTAGTTTAGCTTGAACCAGTTGCTGCTCCTGTACTTTTGTTGCTTTTGGGTCAACACTTTCGACTGAACAACCAGCAAGAAGAAGCACTGTAATGACAGCTGAAACGAATGTTCCTTTCACTTTTTCGTCAGTCCTTTCATGAGCAAAAAGCTGTTCCATTTTAACCTCATGTATAGTGACGCCAGATACTGTAAAAAAGTTACTTTTTTTATTCAAATTTAATAAGTCGATGTATGGAAGGATTAGACAGGAGAAAACTAGAATAAAGGAGTAAACGTTATAAGGAGTGTATATATGAGCATTACTACTTATCCAGAGTTCGTAAAGCTAGTCAGTCAATATAAGATATTTCCATTCTCTGACCTTATCCCTGAGCATCCGTCCCTCACTGCCGTGGTTCCTAGTGACAGCTGGCATACAGAAACTGAGTTCGATCCGTGGATATGGCGGGTTAAAATCGTAAAGGATGAGCATGCGGCATATGGCAAGTTTTTTGGAAGCAAACTAACCTTTATTCACGTTGACTTGTTTCCTCATATCCCGTTCTTGTTATCCCAAGGAAAAAGCGTTGAGGAACGTTATAGCAGCGGTCTTATGTCCCAAGAAGCCAAAAATATTTATCATATTATCAAGGAAGCAGGCAATATCGACTCACGCAATTTGCGTAAGGAAAGCCGGCTGACCGCTAAAGAGCAGAAGAAAGACTACGATCGGGCGCTTGTTGATCTTCAAAACTTTGCTGACATTGTGATTACCGGGGCGCAGGAAGCTGACTTCGATGGCGGTTGGAGCAGCATGTGCTTTGAAAGCTCAGATCACTGGCTTCAAACCACACTTGGTAAAGAGGCTGTTGCTCACGATAATCTAGCAGAGACAAGAGCTACCGTCAAAGCAGAGCTGAGCGATGTTTGTACGGAGAAAGCTCTTAAATATTTGGATAAAAAGCTTCATCTCAATAAATAAAAACGATGTGGCTCGTTGATTACTGTGACCGAGCTTAGGTTCCGTCCTTACGGACATATAAGCCGTTATTTCTCAAAATAAAGGCTAATTTGCTTTTTAACGGACATAGGATCCTCTATTTGCCCAAAATGACCCCAATCCCCCTCCATTATCACGAAATAAGAGACCCTATGTCCGTTAGATCGAGAAAAAGGATGATTTACGGCAAATAAGGTCTCTCATGTCCGTTACTTTGTGCTTTGTTTAGGTTCTGTGTTTAGGTTCTGTGGTTAGGCTTTGTGTTTGGGTATCGTGTTTGGGTATCGTGTTTGGGTATCGTGTTTGGGTATCGTGTTTTGGTTCTGTGGTTACGTCTCGTGTTTAGTCTCGTGTTTAGTTTCGTGTTTAGTTTCGTGTTTAGTTTCGTGTTTAGTTTCGTGTTTAGTTTCGTGTTTAGTTTCGTGGATAGGTTTCGTTGTTGGGGTTTGTGGTTGGGTTTCATCTGTAGGTTGTGTGGTTGGGGTTTATGTTAGATTTTAGTCTCGTCTTCGGTTTATGTTTAGGTTTCACGTTTAGACTTAGGCTTAGTTTCCGTCCTTACGGACATATAAGCCGTTATTTTTCAAAATAAAGGCTAATTTGCTTTCTAACGGACATAGGATCCTCTATTTGCCCAAAATGACCCCAATTTCCCTCCAATATCACGAAATAAGAGACCCTATGTCCGTTAGATCGAGAAAAAGGACGATTTACGGCAAATAAGGTCTCTCATTTCCGTTACTGTGTGCCTTGTTTAGGTTCTGTGGCTAGGTTCTGTGGTGAGGCTTTGTGTTTGGGTTTCGTGTTTGGGTTTCGTGTTTGGGTTTCGTGTTTGGGTGGTTTAGCTCCTGTCCTAGCGGACATATAAGCCGTTATTTCTCAAAATAAAGGCTAATTTGCTTTCTAACGGACATAGGATCCTCTATTTGCCCAAAATGACCCCAAATACCTTCGAATATCATGAAATAAGAGACCCTATGTCCGTTAGATCGAGAAAAAGGGCGATTTACGGCGAATAAGGTCTCTCATGTCCGTTAAGTCGAAGGGAGAGATCAAAATTCGCCTTTGAAATGATGGCGAGCACTTGTCATCATAAAAACTGTACATATGTCATCATAGATACATAGCACTAGTTATCATGTAACATTGCTCTGGTCATCTTAAAGCATAGACAATTAAGTTATTAATTTGTCATACCCTTTGGGATCAAGGCCTTCTGGCTTAATCTCGCTCATAGCACTTGCTTCTTTTGTTGTTTTGGAATGACAAGGCTGACAAATATAATACTTCGTTTGTTTTTCAATGAGCTTTCGATATTGAGGATCGCTGTGATTAATATCAAATGGTTTTCTGCACAACATACAGTTTACATGCATTCCATAATCACCTCTCATAGACCAGCATTCGTTAATAGTATAAATGAACCCGTTGTAAATGAGAATTCAGAAATCCCTTTTTATTGGAAATATTGACCTATATTTACCTATTACCTATACTTATAATAACTTTATAAGAAAGCGAGTGGTTATCATGCAAAAACTACATTCCGGTACGTTCATTATTAAGGTGCGTAAGGGATAATCATTACAATCCCTTCCGTAAACATCTAATTATCGGAGGGAATTAATTATGTCGTTTAGTTATTACGGAGAACTTTGCACAGTAGTCTATGATTTATCCAAGAAGACAGGTCAATCTATCGGTGGCGATTTAGAATATTACCAAGATCGACTGAAAGATTGCAAGGGACGTATTCTCGAAGCAATGGCCGGGTCTGGTCGTGTTCTCGTTCCGCTTCTAGAAGCAGGGCTGCAAGTCGATGGTGTTGATTATTCAGTGGAAATGCTCGCATCCTGCCGTCAACGCTGTGATGAACGTGGGCTCGTTACTGAGCTGTATGAGTCAAATTTACAACAGCTTGATTTGCCTCATCGCTATGAAGCCATCATTATCCCAGGCGGTTCATTCTTATTAATAGAGAACCGAGACGAATCACTTCTGGCTCTAAAAAATTTGTATACCCATCTTGATCCAGGCGGACGTATCATACTTGACCTGTTCCTGCCTGACAACAATTTCAGTTGTGGGCAATATAGCGGTACGTCGACATTCAACCTGCCGGATGGAGACATCATTACCATGGAAGACAAACTTGTTGAAGCCGACTTATACAATCAATATAAGATTTCATATATTAAATATGAAAAATGGCACAACGGAGCTCTTATCCAAACTGAGCTGCAGCGCTTTGCCTTACGTTGGTACGGTGTCGAAGAGTTTAAGCTTATTTTAGAAAACATAGGTTTTTCCGATGTGATTGTGTCAGCTGATTACAACTATGGCGAAGCACCATCAAACGGCAAACAGAATTACGTATATGAAGCGATTAAGCCCATAGAAGCTTAAGTAATAGCAAATAAAAAATAGGCTGCCAGCAATGGCAGCCTATTACTTGCTTAAATCAAACATTTACCTGAGCAATAGCTTGTCTCATATCCTTCGTATTAGAGCTTAACACCACAGACACATCATGTACTTGCTTCATCATTTCCAGCTGCTGTGCAGTCAGCATTTGAATTTGCTCCGTTTGATCCGATACATCTCTTGCGATATGCGCAATACTGCTCACTGTAGCGGCTACCTCCTCAGAACCAGCTGTTAACTGCTCCGTCGTTACCGATACCTCCATAATTTGCTCGCTCACAAGTCGGAACGATTCAACCGCATGCAAGAACGATTCTGCTGCTTCACCTGATAAAGAAACTCCGTCTTCAATATCTCTTGAGGCTTTCTCCATCTCTTCGCTTATTTTCCCTGATTCTATTTCAATATTGCCAAGCAGCAATGAAATTTGCTGTACGGAGGAAGCAGAAGCTTCCGCTAGTTTGCTTACTTCTTTCGCTACAACCATAAAGCCTGTTCCATGCTCACCAGCCCTCGCTGCTTCAATCGATGCATTTAGTGCTAGGAGCTTGGTCTGGGAAGCAAAATCGCGAACGGAGCCAATGACATGACCGATTTCACCTGTATAGCTCTGCAATTGCCTTGCAATATGCAGTGTCTGACCGGCAGAAGCCGAAATATTTTTAATTTGTGTGTTCAGTTGTATCATCGCTTGCTCGCCCGATTGTGCGATTTCCAATGACTGTACCGCTGCGCTCGAAACGGTGGATGAAGATTCCGCAATCTTAACGATTCCCTGCGCAATTTCCTCCATCGCAAGTGCGCTGTCATCTGCACTTTTTTTCTGGGCATGCGCACCCTCGAAAATATGCTGAACTGAACCATTCATCGCCTCGCCCATTTGCAGCATATGATCAGCACTGCTTGCAAAGGATTGTGTTGATGAAACGAGCTGCTCAGACGTCTTTTCTACATTGACAACTACTCCTCGAACTCGCTCATTCAAATGCTCGGACATCGTAAGCATCGCCTTGTATACCGTACCTATTTCATCAACAGATTTGACTGGCTTTGCTCGCAAAATCGCATTCGCCTCCACCAGATCACCTAAAGCCATTTTCTCAGCGCTGGCAGTTACCGTCTCCAGAGGCTGAAGCGATCGGCGGACAAACCAGATGATCGCCCCGATTAAAACAAGCGTGATGACCAGCATCATGATATAGAGTGGGATGCTTTCCTTTATGACACTCTTAGCCAGCTGTTGGAATACAGCTGCATCCGTATCAATGCCAATTGCTCCAACCACTGCGCCACTGTCATCTTTCAAAGGTACATAGGCAGACAAGTAAGAACCATATACCGGGTTTTCAATTAGTGGAGAGCTTGCGTTTCTTCCAGCAAAAATATGTTCAACCGCCGAAGCCGGCATATCGGTTACTTCATTAATAGGGGAAGCTGAGCTATCATCTTTAGGCAAACCGTCGATCATAATTCTCGGTTCACGATTTTCATCGAAACGAACAAAATAGACGTACCTTGCGCCAATTTGCGAACGGAAATAGCTGAGCTCTTGGCGAATAGACCAGTATAGCTCTGTTTCCTCAGGCTGTTTGAGGAATTCCGTAAATTTTCCCGACTCAAGCGTGGCCGCATAGCTCTCTGCAATTCGAATATTGTAGCTGTTAATCGCCTCTTCAACTGCAGAATTGGTTTGCACTACTTGTGTTCCTATGTAGCCTCCCGCGATCAATATCATAACTACGGTCATAGCGCATAAAACACGGACAATCAGATGCTTTTTCAATAGCGTTATCATTCGTTCGCTTCCCCTCTGTTCGCTCACTAGCAAGTTATTGCTCTTGAAAGCTTTGCCTGATGAATATGGTTATATTTCTCATCATACCACCGTATTTCGACATTGGGGAAAAATATTACAAAAGGGAAACTAGCGGCCTCTACTCGCTTCCATCCATTTTACTCCGTAATCAACTAAAGCTTTAACTGGCATGAGCAGCGAGTCCGCATTGCCGACCTTTCCTCTGCGAACATAATCCGTTTCTTTCTCAAAACACTCGCCTAAATGATTAAAATCATCCGTATCAAAATCAACGTCGCACAGCGCAACCCATTTTTTCTCTCCGTCTACAAGCATCGGTGCTTTATTAATCGTTTCTGATTTATTTGCATACTCAGCTCGATACTCCGCTAGATGAAGAGTAGTGTTTTTATTATGACCAACGCCCAGCAGCAGCACCCAGCCTTCCAAATCATAAAGCCTCGCTAACGGAGACTGTTCACTCAGACTGTATTCCAAGCTATGATTTGCAGTTATCCTATCCTTCTGGGAGCCCCACGCTGCAAAAGAAACCTGTGGATGATTGCTTCGAACGACGCCATTTTGTTTTCTAAAACATTCATTTATGACCCCCATGTCTAAGCAAGGAGTCAGGTCTGCTTCAAAAGCAGGCATTGTATCTCTGATCGGCTGCCACCATGATTCCTTCACTGGCGGGTATCTCCAAATTTCAGGATCAGACAAATCAGGCGTATGCGTTGGCATGACAAGTGTACCTTCGCTTGTCAGACATGACTCTATCGCCAAAATCACCGCAGTCGGCCCGCCGGATACAAAACCGCCAAGTGCCTTCATCGAGGCATGCATCATAACCGTCATTCCAGGTTGTACGCCGAGCTTAATCAAATCCGATTTCAACGTTTCCGATGTTAATAAATCCCCTTGTATTTCTTCCATTTTGAGCCCCACCTTAATATGCTTTATCTTTTATCTCATTAAATAAAATCTCTGGCTGCTGCGCAACTCTATTTAGCTTTCAAAAAAGTTACTGCATCCTCCAGACGATCTGTTTTTAGCGCTAGCTTTTCAGTATTGAATACTAAAATGACTGGAAATTGCTCGATATTAAACATCTTCTTTATATCTAGCACGTCGTTTGAATTGTACGCCATCATGCTGTAGCCACCATTAAGCATGATGATTGCTTCTTTCTCGATGTCATTAATATCAAAAGGCTCTCCCTTACCATCCTCGTATATAACTGTCGTTCGGTAGCTGCCTTTTTTGCTTGCCAACAAGCCTGCTCTCTTAAAAAGCTGCTCATTGGACATCGATAAAACAATGAGCTCATCCGGTGTATCCGTAATCTTCTCCGTACGCGAGGGATTGATCTGAACCATCTGTCCTTGCTTCAAGTCCTCCCACTTCAGCTTATCGCCTGCTTCATTGTTTATTCTGGTGCTTGGAAGCACGTGGGCTTCATATACTACGCCCCAATCTTCTATAGCTGGACCCGGCTCATCGCGCTTCGTCCACTCGGAAATATCGAATTCGATTTTTTTCTCCTGATCGTTCAAACCGTTAATAAAACCAATCATTTGGTCATTACGGTAATGACCATACGGCTTACTGCTGCAGCCAGCCAGAAGCATCCCTACTGTCAAAAATAAGATGAGGCCTGCACTCTTCCATCGTTTCATCATTAACCCCCCTTTCAACTAATAACGAGCATCACGATTTAAATGTTCCGATATTTCACAATTCACTAACAGTGCATGCCTATCCTTTAATGCTAGCGATCTACAATTTATTATTAATTTCAAAACATTCCTCGAACATTCGAAATCTACACTAAATGAAGAACATGGATGTGAAAGGATGGTAGGGAATGAACATGCAAGAAGGCAAGCTTACTCTAGCCGCTAAGCGTACACATAGCTCTCGCGCTGCTAGTCGACTACTGGCTAAAACGAATCGATTGAGGGAGAACGCACTTGGTTATTTGTTTTTGGCTCCTTCACTTTTGCTATTTACAGTATTTTTATTTTATCCATTGCTGAAATCAGTCTATTTAAGCTTCCAATTAACAGATCCCAGAGGAAGAGTCGCTGAGTATGTCGGGTTCGATAACTATACACAGCTGTTTTCATCGGAAATGTTCTGGAATAGCCTGACGGTTACAGGCCTATTCACACTATACACCGTTCCTGTCGGCATTGTACTTGGCATCGTTACAGCCGCGCTCACGCATATCAAGCTGCCAGCCATGCGTATTTTTCAATTCATGTTCGTAATGCCGCTCGCGCTGTCCGTAAGTACTGCAGCCGTCATTTGGATGATCCTCTTTCACCCCAGCCTCGGAATGCTGAATTATATCCTATCAACGCTTGGCATTGCCCCCATCCAATGGCTTACCAATCCCTCTACAGCTTTATTATCGATATCCATGATGACCATCTGGATGCAATCGGGCTTCAACTACATTATCGTGCTGAGCGGTCTCCAGAGTATTCCGGATGACATGATCGAAAGCGCAAAGATTGACGGCGCAGGCCCATTCCGTGCATTTTTGCAAATCGTACTCCCGCTGCTGTCGCCTACTCTATTTTTTCTAGCTGTTATCTCGATCATCGGTTCCTTTCAATCCTTTGGACAAATCCATCTTCTAACCAAAGGCGGACCTGCCGGATCAACAGAGGTATTCGTATATTCCATCTATAAAGAAGCGTTCATTAACTACCAATTCGGGACAGGAAGCGCCTTGTCGTTAGTCCTATTCGCTATCATTCTTATTTTGACGATTATCCAGTTTGTGTTTGTAGAAAAGAAGGTGTATTACCAATGATCGGATTAATGCCATTTTTACGCCGCTCAAGTGTGTACTTGCTGCTCTCATTGCTTTCCATCGCCATGCTGTTTCCTTTGATTTACACATTTCTACAGGCATTGATGACACCTGAGCAGTCTCTTCAATTTCCGCCTGACTTGTTTCCTGATAGCGTGTATTTGGGCAGCATCTCTGCCGTATTTGAGCTTATTCCCGTTGGTGCTTTCATAGCGAACAGCTTTCTTATCGCGACCATTATTATGGTTGGTCAAGTTTTTATCGCGAGCATGGCTGCTTACGCCTTTGTATATATCCGTTTTCCAGGCAAAAAATATTGGTTTTCCTTGTTCCTCTCCACCATGATGATTCCGTGGGAAGTCACCATTATCCCCAATTATTTGACGGTAAAATCATGGGGATGGCTGGATTCCTATCAAGGCTTGACGATTCCTTTTCTCGCGTCTGCATTTGGCGTGTTTCTTCTGCGGCAATATTTTTTGCAGCTGCCTCGCGAGCTTTTTGAAGCAGCAAAAATAGATGGCAGCGGGCATATCCGCCACTTCTTAGTTATCGTACTGCCACTTTCACGTCCAGCCATAGCTTCATTATCTGTCTATGTGTTTCTGAATTCGTGGAATATGTACCTTTGGCCCCTGCTCATAACGAACAGCGATAAGATGCGAACGGTACAGATCGGCATTAGCATGCTGCAGTTCGAAGAAATGACAAGCTGGAACATCGTTTTAGCCGGCGTAGCTATTGTGCTGCTGCCTTCCTTATTACTGCTCATTGTTGGATTAAAGCAGCTCGTACGAGGGATTACTGCTGGTGCTGTAAAAGGATAATGAATGAGGTGGCTCCGTCTTCATAGACGTTTCCATAAATGTACTGTAAACAAAAAAAGTAGTAGAGAGGGAGAGAAAAAGAATGAAAGCAAGGTTTAGGTCTGGTTTGACGATTATGATGGCGGTAATGTTGTTTGTAGTCACAGCCTGCGGAGGCAACAACTCTGGGAACAAAGGCAATGCAGAGTCGCCTTCTGCTACGAACTCAACTGAAGCTTCAGCAGCTCCTACCGAAACGGCAAAAGAACCTGTTAAAGTTGTTTGGTGGCACTCCATGGGCGGAGAACTTGGCAAAGCAGTAACCCAGCTCGTTACAGACTACAACGCTTCTCAAAAAGATGTAGTCGTTGAAGAAGTGTTTCAAGGAACCTATGACGAGAGTTTAAATAAAATGAAAGCATCGATGGATTCCAAATCTGGGCCATCACTCATTCAAGTATACGAAATCGGTTCAAGATTCATGATCGACTCTAAAGCAACTACACCTGTTCAAACTTTTGTAGATGCTGAAAATTATGACCTTTCCCAGCTAGAAGAAAATATTACAAATTACTATACATTTGACGGCAAGCTTCACTCCATGCCTTTTAACACATCAAACCCAATTTTGTATTACAACAAAGATTTGTTCAAGGCTGCTGGACTTGATCCAGAAAAAGCACCAGCAACTTTCGAAGCGGTGAAGGAAGCTGCTGCTAAGCTTACGCAAAATGGTCAAACAGGTGCTTCATTCGCTATTTATGGCTGGTTCATGGAGCAATTGTTTGCAAACCAAGGCGTAGAATATTTGAATAATGGCAACGGACGTGCAGCTTCCGCTACAGAATCACAATTGAATAACGAGACTGGTGTTAAAACATTGTCATGGTGGAAGGATCTTGTTGACAGCAAATCAGCACTTAACCTGGGACGTAAAACAGATGATACGAAAAAAGCATTCGCAGCTGGCCAAATCGCTATGACCTTAGATTCTACTGCTTCGCTTCGCGGAATTGTAGATTCAGTGGCTGGTAAATTTGAAGTAGGTACTGGCTTCCTGCCTAAACCTGCCGATGCGAAAGATGGCGGTGTTGTCGTTGGCGGAGCAAGCTTGTGGATTCTGAACAACAAGCCTGAAGCTGAACAAAAGGCAGCATGGGATTTCATCAAATTTTTAGCTAAGCCGGAAACACAAGCTTATTGGCACATTAACACTGGTTACTTCCCAATTACAAAAAAAGCTTATGACGAAAAAATCGTTGCCGATAATCTAGCAAAATATCCACAGTTCCAAACAGCAGTTGATCAACTGCACGCTTCTATCCCTTCCCCTGCTTCGCAAGGCGCAGTGATGGGCGTATTCCCTGAAGCGCGTCAGCTTGTTGAAACTGCAATTGAAGAAGCATTAACTGGCGTAAAAGAACCGCAAAAAGCGCTTGATGATGCCGCTAAAGCGATCACTGAAAAAATTGCAAACTATAATAAAACAGTTAAATAATTTGTGAACCTAAGCCAAGCCTCGTTCACGGGGTTTGGCTTTTTTTGTCCATTCTCCCCCTCCATATCGGTACCCTCTGCCAAGCTAGTGTCGCTATTTCGTGCCATCTGCTATAATTAATCAGAACACTTGTTTGTCCAAATTGATGAGTCTTCTCTCGGAAGAACCAGCATCATTTCATTGAAAATTTTATATAACAACCATTCCTAACAAAAGATCCGATATAATAGAGGAAGCCATTATCATAATCGGACGCTCAATACTTTACATAACAGACGAACTAATAACAAATGACGCCATGCATTCTAGTAAACAAAAAGTTAAGGAGAGACCTATGGATATCATTGAAATTGTTACTGATTTAATTGATGAGGATACCGATCAGCCGAGGTACCAGTTTGACGAAGAAGCGCTGCAAGAATTAATGAAAAGCATTGAAGAAATCGGTCTGCTCTCGCCAATTAAAGTGAGAACGACAGGCAACGGACGTTATAAAATCATTTATGGGAACCGCCGCTATAAAGCGAGCAAAATGCTAGGACGGCCAACAATTCCTTGTATCGTCTCAACCGTAACGGACGAGATGGAAATATATTTGGAGCAAATAGCGGAAAATTTGACGCGCGAAGGCTTCTCTCCGATCGAAGAGGCAGAGGCATTTAATAAGCTGTTGAACGATTCGAAGTTTAAGAGCTCCACCAAATTTTTGTCCGGCAAGCTGGGTAAGCCTGAATCGTATATCAAAAACAAATGCGAGCTGCTGAAGTTTGGCAATGCCGTAAAGAAGCTGATCGTTGGCGGCACTGAGATTAGGAAGGATAAGCTGACCGAGGATCAATTGCTCCCTCTTAAGGATTTGCCGATCGAGCACCGCGATCCACTAGCGCTGATTGCAGCGAGAGATGAACTGCCAGTAAGCGACGTAAAAAAAATCGCCAAGCTGTTCAAAGATAAAACGATCTCTGACAGCACGAAGGACAAGCTGCTATTTAAATCAGGCGCTGGACTCATCGAAACCTGGTCAACTCATGAGCAGAACAAAGCGGAGCGCGCCAAGCCTGCACCTGTTGCCGAACCCAAAGCAGCTGTTTCAAAAGTAGAGAAGCAAATCAAACAAGATCAAGCTGATTCTGAACCAGCTCCAAAGACTAGCCAACTACCAGCTTCGTCTTCGTCCATTGAGCTTGCTCTTCATGAGCTGACTGCAGCCCTTCCTTCTCACCTGACTTTGTCTTCGGATATCCTTCAATCCATTGAAGCGATTCGAGCGAGCGGACAAGTTGATTTCATTCAAGGAGTCAGCGCGCTGATCGGCCAATTAGAAAAACATTTGGCAGAATGGAAAGCCGTCCGCGAGCTTGCAAGCGCCAAGCTGCAGGCAGTTGCCACAGCGGATTAAACAACCTACGCATCCTATGTACATCAAAGATCCAGACAAACACTACAAGCGTGTTCGTCTGGTTTTTTCATTGTCTTTTTTATTTATTACATACGCTACAAAGATGATCTCTTCACATTGTCCTTCATCAACTTTGCAATCTGCCTCGATTGAACATTCTTCTGTAATTCCAGCGCATCGATGACTCGTTCTTGTCTTTCTTTGGAATGATTTTGGCTCAGCTTCCATTTGCCTTCTATTTTTGAAATATGAATTTTAAATCCAACAATGCCTTTGGACAAATTGTTAATGTACGTTGGGTCAGCTTGGCTCATGCTCCACGGATTTGGCATGCTTGATTCATAATGGCTAACCGATTGATCTACGATTTTGAGCAGCTCCGCACGATCCTCAATGAGCTCAACATGACCATACACATGAACAGCGGTATAATTCCACGTTGGCACGGAATTTGGCGTTTCGTACCAAGAGGATGAAATATATGAATGAGCACCGGAGAAAACAACGAGCACTTCCCCTTTTAAGCTTGCCCAATGCGGATTTGCTTTTGCCATATGACCATACAAATAACCTTCGCTTTCATCTAAAAGCAAGGGGAGATGCGTTGCACAGGGCTTACCTTCATGTTGTGAAAATAAAACAGCAAAGCTATTCTGCTCCATCAGAGCGTATAATGTCTCTTTATCCGTCACTTCAAACGATTGAGGTATATACATGAAATATCTCCTCTGCATTATGATTATTCAAACTATAGCACAAATCCATTTCCGCTATAAGAAATAAAAATAAGGCGCAATTATGTTTGTCCACAAATAGGCAAATGAAAAACGACTGCCTAAGCAGCCGCAATATACATACGATTTCTATTGCTTCAACCAGCTCGGAGCCCACCAGTTCCATTTTCCAAGCATGAGCATTAAGGAAGGCGCCAGCACCATTCTAACGATTGTTGCATCAATAAATATGGCTGTCGCGATGCCGATGCCTAGCTGCTTTACGCCAACTACTTCGCCAAATGCAAAAGGTGCGGTGACGGCGATCATGATAGCTGCAGCCGCGGTTATCACATGACTGACGGAGGAAAGCCCCTTTCGTACAGCCTGCTTATTGCTGCGCGTTTTATGAAATTCCTCGCTTATGCGCGAGATGAGAAAAACGCCGTAATCCATACTAATTCCAAATACTAATCCAAAAATAAAAACCGGAATCATAATGGCAATGCTGCTCGGCTCAATCCCCAATCGGCCATCCATGAAAATCCATGTCAGAATACCAAAGGATGCTCCTATGCTCAGAAGATTGAGGAGGATAGTTTTGAGAGCAATGAGGACGGAACGAAAGGCAACAAGAAGCACGATGAAATTCGTAACGAATAGAAAGAGCAGCACATAAGCTAAGCTTCCAAAAACATGATCGAATACTTCCTGCTCATACTTGGCCTCTCCACCAAGCGAGAAGAATATTTTTGATGATTCCCCTCTTCGCTCCCACTCCCTCAGCCAATTCATCGTCTCGCGAGAGGATGGTTCGCCCGCAATCGTCACTTGCAGCAGCATTTGATTATTTTTCAGAAATGGCTGGAGCGCCGGCTGGAATTTCTTATTTTGCAGTGGCCGCTGCATCATTCCCAGCAAATATTCAGGTGACAAATTAAGCCTAGAGAATACCGAGTCCACCCTCAAGACGCTCGGGTCTTGCTCCAAGCGCTTCGTCAGCTCAAAGGCATTCATCCAATCCGCTTGCTCCAGAAACAAGCTATCCCCGCGAGCAATAACCCATACCTTTGATGTGGAGGGCAGCTCAAAAACAGCCTTTGAGGTCTCAGCGGCCAAACGAGATTCATAGTTTTGAGGCAATGAAGCCTCATCTGGAACAGCAGTCTCCATTCTACTAAGGGGCAACAAGCATAGGATAAGCACGCCCCCTGCCAGCATCCCCATCACCATTGGCCGTTTCATTACTAAATGAGCAAGCCCATCCCATACGGATGAACGACTGGTACCAATCCGGCGCGTTTTTTTCGTTTGCATGGAAGGCAAGCAAATCGCAAGCAGTGCAGGCAGCAGCGTAAACGCGAGCAGCAGCGATACGGCCACTACTGTCATCGCTCCGAGCGCAATGGACAAGAACATGGGCAGCGGAATCCAGATAAAGCTCAGCAAACCCAAGAAGACGCAAGCTGCCGATACAAAAACAGCTCTGCCAGCTGTCTTCATCGTTGCAGCAAGCGCCTGGATAGGCTGCTTATGCCCTCCAAGTTCCTCGCGAAATCGACTAACGAGCATAAGTGCAAAGTCGATGCTTAGGGCAAGTCCCACCATTGGAATCACATTCAGAACAAAATTGGACAGCGGCAATTTAGTGCCTATTCCATATACAATTCCCATAGCAATCGTCACTGCCGTTATACCAATAACGATGGGGAGCAGCGCAATAATGATTTTACGGAAAACGAGCCACAAGATGAGAAAAGCAAGCGGTATGCCAATCAGCTCTGCTTTTGCTAAATCCGCATGACTAGCCTCATTTACATCGCCTTGAATAACTGATTTGCCTGTCACTTTTATCGAAATTCCGCTGTGGGCGGGCAAAAGTTGGTTTAACTGCTTCAGCGTATCCTCCATCCGATAAGGTGGAGCGTCGAATGAAAGCAGCGCGTACGCGTAGTTCCCTTTCTGCAGCTCCTGCCGCTCAAGCGGAGAAATGATATTAGCCAGACCCTGAGTCCCGCTCACCTGCCGAAGCGTCTGTTCAATAAAGGCACGAAATCGCGACTTCGATAAGTTGTCCGTTTTCTCGAATAGCAGCATGATCGGTGCTTCTGACAAATTAAAATCGGATGCGAGCACCTGCTGCACCTTTGCATAACTTCCCTTTTGCGGATACAAGCCATGGTCTTGTACGACGGAATCCAGCCTAAGCGCATGACAGCCAACTAAGATAAGTGCAATTGACCATAAGAAAATACACACTCGCGGAAAACGAAAGGATAGGAGTGCTAGGCTGTTCATCCCCATGAATATGCACCTCCAAAGTCAGTCAAACCCGCATGCTGCTCATTGGCTTCGCCTTTACATCCGGAATGGCTTTAATCTCGTCGCCCGGACGAGCCCCTGTGCAAGTGGAGGCGCTATTCGTGCGGCGTTTGGCAGCCAGCTAGAAACGGTCGGCATATGAAATAACCATTGCAGGAAGCTTCCCCATCGCAGCGGCCCCTCAAATTCACGTTTAATTGCCCTCGTATACGCAAGCTGCCAATCAGCCATAGTAAGACTTCCATTTAAATAGCGGTCAGCAAGCGGAGCACATAGAGCAGCGGAGCGAAGTGCAATGGACATTCCATCTCCACAAAGCGGGGGAATCATCGCACCTGCATCGCCGAGAAGCGGAAGCTGATCCCATGCGAGCGGCTTATGGTTCAAATGAACAGGAGCTACTGCCGCCTGCGTTCCTTGAACAGGCTCCCCAAGCGCGAGCTTCTCATGCAGCCTCGGATTTCGCCTTGCAGCGGCGTTCATGATCCCAAGTATCGTCTTTCCTGCATTTGCAAAGCTATCGCGAACGAGCAGAGCCGAAGCATTCACAAGCCCGTCTTCTACCGGGCATAAGCCTAAGTAACCGCCGCGGAAGAAATACAGCTCAACAACCGGCTCCATAGCTATGCCGCGAAAATGGGATTTCACGCCCATGTACGAGGGCTTCGCCGTCTGATGTTGCTTGTAGCCCGGTAATCCTGCATGCTTATTTGCTCCCCACGCGGCGATGACAGTACGAGCCTCAACCGAACTGAATTTACCGTTTTGTTTTGTTTCAATGGAATAGCCAAAATCAGTAGGCTTTACTCCCGTCACTGTCGTTCCCGTTTGCAGTTTTGCGCCCGCTTGCTGCGCCGCTTGATGGAGCGCGGCATCAAGCGAATATCGACTGAGACCCCATGCCGCACTTGAAAGCGGAATATTGATCTCAGCGCCATTTTCGAAAATTAAACGTATCCGCTCTATCAGGCTTGGTCCCAGCGCTTTAATAGACTCGCTTAAACCAAGCACCTGTAATGTTCCTTGCGCTTCGGGAGATAGAAACTCTCCACACACCTTATGGCGCGGAAATGATTGACGATCGAGCAGCAGCGTCTCCCAGCCCTTATCGGCAAGCGCTTTGGCTAAGCTGCTCCCAGCTATGCCCGCTCCGAGCACAGCTGCATCCAGTATACGCGTCATTTTACTCAGCTCCGTCAAATGGACTGTTATGTGACTTGCTAATAACGACCGCATATCGGAACAAAGGTCTCCAGCTGTAGCTGATAGAACCGTTGCTCAGTTTTTGGCCAAGTAGCTTCCAATCTTTTGCGCGAAAGCCCTTGGCAACCGATAATGGACCGTCATGCAAAATGTAACGATTAGTGGAAATGATCCGAGTCGTCAGCCATACCGCAGCCCATGCGATCCAGTGGCGGTGGATGTCATTGATAACCACGCCAAGCCGTGATGCCTTGAGCATACTTGCAGCTGCATGCGGCAGCTCCTCCTCGGAGAAATGATGCAAAAACTGTGTCCCCGTTACGATATCCGCACTGCCATCATCCAAATCAAACAAATCTCCTTGCTTAATCTGGACTCTTGGCTCCTTCTGAAAAAACCGCCTAGCTTCCTCGCAAGCCTCTTCCGTTATATCCACTAACTGAATAGAAAGGCCAATTCCCCGTCCATCAGCCCACTTCAGCAGCTCATGGTTCACATCGCCTGAGCCCGCTCCAACATCAAGAATGGTCAGGCTTCTCGGCTTATTCGCTTGCTCCCAAAGTCGTTCGACGCCGTAAATCGTCGGTGCGGCTGCAGCAAAAATACGGTTCAGTTGACGAAGCTGACGCAAAGCCTCGTGCAGCTCAGCCCCGCCAATTGAAAAATCATCCATAAGCTCAGCAGCTGCAGCCCGATGACGCAAGCTTCTAGACATATGCCTCGTCCGCCATTTGCTCTTGATCCCCCGTAAGTACAGCGGGAACATAAGCAATCTTAATCATCTCAGCGGTTAAGCCTGGACCAAATGCGAGTGCAATGCCGCCTACTCGCTCTGAGCCTGTTTCTTGAAGATGCGATCTCATGGCGTTCAGTACAAACAGAATCGTTGCGGAGGAGACATTGCCATAATCGCGCAGCACGCCTAAGCTATGCGAGGTTTGCTCATCTGTAAGCTCGAACTTATTTTGCAAAATATCGATAATTCCTTTGCCGCCTGGGTGGATTGCCCATAGATCCAGCGCATCATCCCCGCATAATTGCTTTACTTCCGCGGGAATAAATTCGCCGATCAGCTTCGGAATATGCGGGGAGAGGTATAGGTCAAAGCCGTGGTTGCCAACCTCCCACACCATTTCCTCTGCGCATTCAGGCAGCAGAACTGAACGTTCTTCGCCTAGCGCAAAAATAGGCCTGTGATTCGGCTTGCCCGCACCAATGACGCAGGCTGAAGCTCCATCCCCGAAAAATGAGGCGGCAAATAACGATTCCTTATCGCCAGATGGCTGAATATGCAGCGTGCATAACTCGACGCAGACAACAAGTACATTAGCGTTACTGTCATTCGATACAATTTGGCGTGACAGGCCAATGGCTTTAAGCCCTGCAGCACAGCCGAGAAAATTAAGCGGGATACGGGTTATCGTGGGGGCTAGTCCTAATTGATGTATGATGGCTGCATCCATTCCGGGCAAAAATTGTCCGGTACAGCTGACCGTAATAAGATGTGTAATCTCAGCCGCATCAACCTCTCCATCTGCCAAAGCTTGTCTCGCTGCATGAAGCCCAAGCGGAACGGATTCCCGCTTATATATCCCCATACGTTCCGCTGTCGAGGGAGCGGTCTCCGGTGAAGCGCTCGGCAGGTAGCGGCATTCGGCTGCTTCCGCGAGCAGATTCGGTTCACAAGTATACCGGCTTTGCACGCCGCATTGCTTAAAAATCCTTCTTCCCCAACGGGCGGAATCCGGCTTATCGCTTAATGCATCGACTAACCTTCGTGCTGTATCCGCTTGATCAACAAGATGAGGCGGAACCGCCGTACCTATCCCTAATATCGCAATACTCGATTGTGAATGCTTCATATCGTAATTTCCCACCCTCTCTAGACAAGCATAATCGGACAAGTTTTCTGCTTTTAACAAGTCTATTCATTGCTTCTCCTCGATATGCAAGCGAGTATTACATCGTTTTCCAATCATTTGTAATAAACTTGAAATATAATTTTCATCTCGTTTTAATGAAAGCCTACTATAATGAAAACAACCCCCTTTTGTAATATATATAATGAAGACCCACAGCACCGAATGCTGTGGGTCTCTTTTTGTCTATTTGGGAAAATAGTATTTACCCAAAAAGTGCCCAGTCTACAAAGACTGGGCACTAAGCAAAATAAAATATTAAATCATATCTACATATTTACCATACACATATGCTATTTTCCCTTTATACGAAACCTTCACCCAGCCGTGCTCCGTTCCTAACACTTCAAGAACAGTGCCTTTTGGTACAGCCGTATAAATCTTAGCCTTCGAAGAAGCTTCAGCACGAACATTCAAGAAGTATGCTGTAACCTTTGCTTGCTTCTTAACGACCGGCTTTACTGTTGGTTTAGGATCAGGTTTAGGATTAGGCTTAACTGGTTCCTTTGGAATGATGACTTCCGGAGTAGTTACCTCTGGGGTAGTCACTGCCGCCTTAATCGCCGCATTCAGTTTATGGTAGAACTCGCCTTTTGTCTTCACGCCGGCAAATAGACTTTGCTCCACCTTTGCTTTGTTAGACAACTCAGCTATTTCATTTTCAGTGACCGCATCCAAAATGTTAATTGAGGCTACATTGGTATATTTGCCATCCTCCGTTTTCGGAATCTCCAATATACCGGTATTAATAAGCTCAACTACATCTGCGCGTTCAGGAGATTTCGTATCTACACCTGTAATTTTCCAATTGCTTTGAATTTTAGGCTCGTATACACCTTTTTTCACGTCTTTTAAGTACGCAATGGCACGATTACGAATGGTTCCGTCCATTTCGCCAAATGTGCTTGCATCCTTCGAAGACCAAAGCTGCTCAAAGCTGCGTCCTTCAAGTGCTCCACCTTTGGCTTTAAGTGCATCCATCCGATAGGCGTTCATACCGAGTTTAATCACATCGTCTGGTTTGATGCTGCTGCCATCCATTTTACGTAAGTTCGTGATTCTACTGCCAGCAGGCTTCGTTAGATCAATTTCATATTTGACGCCGCCAAAAAAATCGTTTGTGCTATATTTGGAAGCGCGTCGTGTCTTATCAAAGCTAACCGTTACATCGCCAGGTCGTGTTGAGTTAAAATAGCCTGCTGCCCATTCCATGTAATCTTTCAAATCTTTACCCGTTACTTGGTAAACGGTAATTTCTCCTAGAGCAAACTGATAGTTATAGGCTATATCTTTTTTCTTAATAGGACCTACATCCAGCCGCGCCTTATCGTTATCAATCTGATGAGCAACGACATCTGCCTTGCTGTAATACAACATGACCTCGTTAAAGAAGTCTGATAACGGTGTTTCCTGAATTTGTACAGTCGGAATATCATTAATTTCATTTTTAGCTACAAGATTCATTCCTTTAAGCTGTGCTACTTCGATATTCGCATCTGCCCTAGCAAAATCATGATACGGCTGCAGCGTGGATTCCAATGCTGGATCCGATACTTCAGTCGTTCCATCGGCCGCTTTAAYAGGCAATGCAGCAGCTTTCTTATCTTTAAGAACTACCTTATCACCTTGCTTCGTGAACGTAAGGTCGATACGAGAAACATGCGTTCCGTATTTATCCGGTTCAACAATTAAAACGCCATTCACCGTATCCTCTTTAATAAGCTTATGCATGTGACCTGCAAAAATAGCAGCCAGCTCCGGGTTCGCATTGGCAATATCAGCTACGCCAGTACCTGGTACACCATTTTCGTTCTCCAGCCCCATATGCATAAGGCCAACCATTACATCTACTTTACCTTCTAATTCTTTGATTGCTTTTTTCGTTTCATCAACAGGGTTTTTGAATACAATGCCGTCTAGATGATCCGTTCCTTTTTCAAATTCAGTCGTCATTGGCGTATCCATTCCAATAACTCCAATTTTTATGCCAGCTTTTTCGATAATGGTATACGCAGGCAAGAATCGATCGCCATTGTCCTTATAGATGTTCCCGCCCAGTCTTTGACCTTTATACTGAGTGGTAATCTTATTGAACACATCGAGCCCGAAGTTGAACTCATGATTGCCCATTACCCATGCATCATAGTTCATTTCATTCATGGCCACCATCATCGGAGACTTCGGTTGATCATTAAATAATTCAGCCGAATTGCCCTGAATCATATCCCCTGCATCCAGTAAAACCGTATTCGGGTTCTCTTCGCGAACTTTTTTGATCATTGTAAATAACTGCGTTAAACTCCCCGTGGGATTGGGACCGTCAAGAGCATAATCCCATGGCATAAACCGTCCGTGAATATCCGAAGTACCTAGGATGGAAATCCGGGTATCCGTGCTAGTCGATTCAGCTGCTTTTACCGAACTCGGAACAAAATTGACAACGCTTCCAAACAACATGAGAGCAGCAATCGCTAAACTCACTTTTTTCTTCATCTTCATTATGACTCTCCTTTGGTGGTTTGGATGACTAGTAGGAACGTTTTCATTCTATAGTATCGCTTGTATTTTGGACATAGCCGAAACGAACTTATTTATTGCAAAAGCGGCAACAGCGAAACCAGTTCGACGAGAAATCGAACTCATTTCGCTGCTGCTTTGCTGGACTGCCATTGGATTCTTTTGCTATTAGAAAGAGAGCTTTTCCACATAGTTTCGTGGATGCTGAGCGTTACGGACGCGTAAGCTCAACCAGTACAACCTCTGGGCGATTAAATATTCTTTGTGGAAAAATGCTATTGCCGAGTCCGCGGCTGACGATCATCGTTGTGCCGCCTTCCACATATTTGCCTCCGTCATACTTTGGCAAGAAGCCTTGCCCCGGGGCCACGAGCCCACCCAAAAAAGGCAAGCGCACCTGTCCGCCATGCGCATGGCCGGAGAAGGTCAAATCAATTTTGTGCTGCGTGTAGACCGAAAAAAGCTCCGGGCGATGCGATAAAAGGATAGTGAGCGTGTCGGAGTTGTTTTCCGATTCTGTTGCTTGCATAGCAGCCGCCATATTTTCATTCAGCTTCGCAACGTCTCCATCTGCCTTTAAATTAAAAACCGGATCATCTACGCCAGCAATTCGAATCTCCCCATTACCCAGCTTTATCATTTCGCTTTTGTTGCGCATCACGTGGACGCCCAGCTCTTTCAACGCCTTCTGTAATGCGGTTAACCTCGGGCCATATTCATGGTTTCCGGTCACATAGTAGACAGGAGCCAGTTCCGTCATTTTGCGCATCAAGGTAAGGCTAGTTTCTGCATTGTATCTTCTGCTGTCAACCAAGTCGCCTGTCATCACAATGAGGTCCGGCTTCAGCTGTTTTACCTTGCTCGTAATTGTGCTTTGCTCCTTGCCGAAGGACTTGCTGTGAAGATCTGTTAAGTGAACGATACGATAAGAGCTGACTCCTTCAGGAAGCTTCGCCGAGCTGATTTCATATTTTGTTATTCCGATCGCATTATTCTCGTAATAAAGAAAAGCGGCTACTACGAGAATAGCTAATGGTAAAATCCACAACAAACGTTTTTTGGTCATGCGCATTACTGCAAAACTCCTTACATTTTAGCGATAACTAGACAAATCTATTTCATCTAATAAACGATTAATAGCGTGAACTACAGCATCTGGTCTATGAATATGAATAGAGTGCCAGCTATCCTCGACTATAATCTGATTCGTGCGCTTGGTCAAATTTGCAAGCTTCCGCTGCCCCTGCTGCCATTCCTCATTCTGCTTCCCTGCGCTTAATACAATAACAGGCAAATCCTGCTTAAGCGGCTCGGCAGCTTTTAATTGCAGGCTGCTTTCCGTCGTACTAAGCAGCTCAGCATAGACAGCCCTATACGCACTTGCCTTGTAGCCTAATGCGCGTACTGGCGCCAGCCATTCTTCCGGCAAACGCTTAGAGCCGATATGCTGCTTCAGCCATCTCGGTATGCCAAGCGGCGCCAGCATATAGCCTAGTCTATATTGGGAACGGTGGCTAAACAGCTGTTTTTGCCGGCCAGCGGTTGTTTGCTCCGGCAGATAGCGGCTCTCGTGCGTCGCATCAACAAGCACAAGGCCGCATACTTCCTCCGGATAACGCGAGGCGAACAGCCTCATAATCATCCCGCCGTAGGAATGGCCAACTAGCAGATAGGGCGGAGCTGCGCCAAGCGTTCTCAGCAGTGAACGCAAATCATCAACATAAGCGCTGCAAGTAGGCAGATCAAGCACCGCCTCACTCCAGCCAAACCCTGCGCGATCATAAGTAATCACGTTCGCCTTCGTCGAAAGCGCCGGAGCAACGAGTGCCCAATCCAGCGAGCAACCGCCCATCCCCGCTTCTAAAATAATTGTTGGCGAACCATGACCCGTCACGGTAACATGCAGCTTGCGTGAGCCGATGTCGGCATGCCAGCCCGTAGGTTTATGTTTTTTTTGCTCATAGACCGTTATCAAATACTGTACGATTAACAGTGGAAATCCGACAAGTGAGAGGATAAGTCGAATACTACGATCAAAAAGGGATATTTTCATCATACAAACGACCTTGCCTTTCTCCAATTATTTAGCCCGTTGCTTCGATAGATTCCAAGATTGCCACTTGTTATGCTTATGGGCCTTATCCTGAAGCTTATTTATTACTCCGTTCAGCCCCTTCAACTCCGGATGCTTCGCTTGCAGCTTTAGCAGCGCCGGCGCCGCATCTGTGGACAGCGTACCGAGATAAGCGATATCAATCTTACCTGTTCGTTCGTAGCGATCACCATTGTTCTCAGCAATCCGCGCATCTATGTTGATATAGTTCATCACAACAAATGCAATAATAGATATGCATATATAGACCTTGCCCATCGAGAAATGCTCTTTCCATATACGCAGCAATGCAACGACGAGCAAAAAGCCCAGATAAATCATAAAGCCATGAACCAGTAGTCTTGTCTGTGTGAAGCCATAAGCCTCCTCGTACAAAGAGAGCCTGCTGTAAGCGGAAATAAGCATAATGATTGTACAGCCTATCAACACGGTAAGAGACAGCTTGCGGATCCACTCCGCTGCTGCGCTAGTGCGCCGAATGAGATGCAAACCGCACATAAGCAAGCAAACGTTAATGAGTGCAACCATAATTAATTCCGCAAAACCTCTGCGTGCATATTCGGCATACGCAGCTCCCTCAGGCAGCAAACCGTTTGCCGCTCCGAACAAATAGGAGAACTGAATGATAACAAACAGCACGTAAACGATATTAATACTGACAAGCAGCGTCCCAGCAGTGATGGGATCAAATTCGATACGTCCGTTTGGCTGTATCGCAGCACCCGGCGTATCTGTCGGTGAATCTTTTTTTGTATCTGTTACCTTATTAAAGAGCAATCCCCATATGTAGCAAAAAGCATAAAACGCGAATACTGCTGCTACGATTATGCGCCAGATGCTCTCCCCTAAAGAGAAACGATCCATGACGCCCGGAATCTCAATCAGCCACGATAGGAAAATTTCATCCGCTGAAGCAAGCAGCGCAATAACGACAATAAGGATAGGTGCGGACAGGAGCAGTCCTAGCGATATTTTTCCAAGCTTGCTTTTCGCCGAGTTCTCACCTTTCTCTTTTCCTCTCAAACGATCATTAACCAGGTTAAACGGTACGCCTATAAAAGCAAACGGCTTAATTAAAGCCAGAAATAATAGCTCTGTATAAAATACGCCTCGGTACCACGGCTTCACACTGCTACTCGTCATAAGCACCGTCTGAGAAATGATCAACGCAAACAATGCAAACATATTCAGCTGGCGGAACAGACCGTTATCATATAGCGCATACGTTAGCGTCAGTAAAAAGATTGGAATGAGCAGCAGCCAGCCAGATCGGGCTTGACCTTGCCATTTCTCAAAGCCCCCCATCCTCCCCTTTATGGAATAGAAAAACAACCCATAAAAGCTGGCAATGAACACGATAACCGAAATGCCTGCGGCTGCTCCTACGAACAAATATTGACTGACTAGACCAAACAGAAGGGCAAGAATAAGCATTTTCTCATACCTTTTTTGCCATGGTGCTGGATCTCTCATTTTTCACTCACTCCATCTTTAAACTGGATTTGTTAATTTACTCCTTTTATTGTAACCTAGAAAACAAGAACAAAAAGTGTAAGTTATAATTGGAAAATTTCATATTTTCGAGTTAGGAGTAATTTGCATGAAAATCCGCAGGCATTATCTCGCGCTTAGGCGCTCATATCCGAGTATTCAAGAGAATATCCCCTTCGAGGTTACAACACAGGAGCTCGCAAATTTGCTCGATTGCACACATCGGAATATGGTACTTTTATTGAAGCGTATGCAGCAGGAAGAGTGGTTAGTGTGGGAGCCAAAGCGGGGACGAGGCAATCGCTCTGCCCTCTCCTTCCTCGTCAGCAAGGAACAAGTCGCGCTGGAGGAAGCGCAAGAAATGATGCAAAAGCAGGATTTGCATTCGGCGCTTGAGCTTCTCCAGCAAATCGAAGAAGCGCCTTTGCTGCGCGACCAGTTTCAGGAATGGCTCTCTGGTCAATTCGGATTTCATTCGGAGGTGCAGGGCAAGCGGCGCACTGATATTTTACGGTTCCCGCTTCCGCAGACCATCTATTCGCTAGATCCGGCAGCTATCCATTACACGGGCGAGTCCCACCTTGTTAATCAAATATTTGACGGGCTCGTTCGCATCGATCCGAGGGGAGAGCAGATTTTGCCGCAGCTTGCCCATGCGTGGGAGGTTGATGAATCGCGTACGCGCTGGACTTTCTATTTGCGCAAGGGCGTTCTGTTCCACCATGGCCGTGAGCTGGATTCTTCAGACGTCAAATATTCGCTAGAACGGCTTAAAAGGCTGGCACCGCAAGGGCTCTACAGCTGGGCTTACACCAACATCATTTCTATGGATACACCGGATGACACAACCATTCGCATTCAACTATCCGAGCGAAACGAAGCTTTTCTCTCTTTTTTGACAACTAATCGCGCCTCTATCGTGCCTCAAGATGCTTGTTCGGCTGCTGGCGAGCAATTTGGCAGCAAACCGATTGGTACAGGTCCGTTTCGATTCGCCGGAAATGATCAAGGCGTCTGGATATTGGAAGCTTTTGCTGCCTATTTCCGCGGCAGAGCATTCCTCGATCGTGTTGAAGTGTGGACCGTTGCCGAGGAGGCAACGCGCGAAAACCACGCTGAGCTGCAATCGTTTCAAATCATGCACAACGCGAGACTAACGGATATGGCAGCTGAACGATGGCAGCAGGTTAGACAGTCCGGCATGACCTGTAAATTCATCACAGTTAATGAACAAAAGCACGGCTTGCTGGCAAACCCCGCCATACGAGCGGCAATTAACCTCGCTATCGAGCGGACAGAGCTTTTGCAGCTGCTATCCGGTGATGTCATTGAAGGAGTCAACAGCTTCTGGCTGAACCAGATTGATGAAACACAGGATGCAGCCCCCATTGATTGGAGCGTAATCAAGCAAGCGCTTGCCAGCTCCGGCTATCAAGGCGAGCCGCTGGTACTAGCTACGATTCCGCAGTATGCAGCGGATGCAGAGATCATTCAGAAGGTGTATGCGAAATCAGGCATTCCGCTGCAAATAAACCTCATTCCTGCCGAGCAATTTAAAGGCACAGCGCGCATGTCCGCTGATCTGCTGCTTTTTGCAGTCATGCTGGACGAGCATCGCGAGCTCAGACTAATTGATTTGTACAAAAGCATGCAGCAGCATGCACTTCCCGAGGTTCATGATATGCTGGAGCACAGCATTCAGATGATATTGGGCGAGCCGGATCGAGCACGCCGAGAAGCGATATTCATAGACATTGAGGCTCAGCTCAAAGCTAGGCACAGCTTGTTTTTCCTCTACCGTAAACATTTGAAAACAGCGTTCCACCCTTCCGTGCGCGGCATTTCATTGGAATCGCTGGGCTGGGTACGTTTCCGCGATATTTGGTTTACTTAAAAATATTTAAAATGGAAAAAAAGTCCAGATCTGACGTGCAGAATGAATGTTTCGAGTTCTATGGCTGCATACTGAGATTAGGAGGGAAAATATAATGCGCTTGTTCGTGGCTATACCTGTATCACCATCTGTGTCCAAGGAGCTGGAAAGCTGGGCAGAAGATCATAAACATACGCTGCCTTTCCGTAAATGGACGCATCCGAGCGATTACCATATTACGCTTCAGTTTCTAGGCGACACTTCGGCTGCTCAGCTTGAGGAGCTGGCAGCCGCTCTAAAAAAAGTAAGAGCAAATGCTTTTTCCTTAACTTGGAGTGGAATCGGAACATTTGGCCCGCCCGCTGCTCCACGCGTTCTATGGGGTGCTGTTAGCGGAAATTTAAAGGAATTGTCCACTCTTCACGAGGAGATTATTCGGGCAACGAGTTCAGTAGGCTTCATTCCAGACGATCGTCCCTACGCGCCGCATATCACGCTTGCCAAAGGATTCGCTGACGCTAATCGAATGCCGATTGAAGCAGCGACGTCTATTGCCTCATCGTTCAGCTGGGAAATCGATCAATTTGTGCTCATGCTCACCCATATGAACGAGTCTCCTATGTACGAGATCATCGATCGTTTTCCGTTACATATGCAGGAATGAGGCTTAACTGCTGTCAAAATAAAAATGATCCCGCTGAGCGGCTATCCAGCTTTCCGACGTGCGCAGCGTCCAGCCGCTCTTTTCTGCGCGAGCCTATCTCCTAACTCTATTAAGCCCCAACAATCCACTTCGTTACTCCCTTCCTTTTTATTCATTAACCTCAGCTTTTGCAGCCTATACCGCATCAGACTAGTCGGAAGAACGTATTAATAGTAAAATTAATGACATGAAAAGAAAAGATTGGATGTGATGGTTTGTGAATGGATTTGGATTCGGCCCTCCAGGCGGAGGAATTATGTTTACGATGGTTCCTATATTTATAATGATTGTATTCGTGCTCGTTATTGGCGGCATTATTTTAAGCATTGTTAAATATTTCAAAAATTCGACCGCGCCAAAAGAAACGACTTACGCGCGCGTTGTAGCCAAGCGCATGGACGTTCGCCATCATACGAATCACCACAACCACGATGGAGTGGGGCATACCAGCAATTCATCCCGTACGTATTATTACATCACGCTTGAATTCGATAATGGCACTCGCAAGGAATATGTAGACGTCAAAAATTTGTACGGCTTGGTTGTTGAGGGTGACACAGGTTATGCAGCAGTCCAAGGGGATTGGATCGTTGCTTTTGAACGAAATAGCAATATAAACAGCTCTATTTAAAAAGAGAAAAAGCGCTTGACCCGTAAATGCAAACGGGCAGCGCTTTTTTTGTGTGTTAGATGGATTAGAGCTTAAGCAATTTGAAATCGCTGCCGCGGCTCTCTGGCGCAGTCGAGCACGAATAGCTCAATTGGCTGCTGACATCAAGCAGTGTTAAGCGACAGCCATGCTTGGCCCCAGTATCAATGGCGAGCCGTCGATTTCCTTGCCATATGGCTCCAGGAGAAGAAGCATTCAGCTTGAACGTTGGCGTATGGCCAAAAATAATGGTGTATGACTGTGCCTCGTCCGAATCAGGCAAAGGCGTATAAATAAACTCGTCGCGAATTTCCGTTAGATCCTTCTTTTTTTGCTCATGCAGAGGGACACCTGGCCGAATGCCTGCATGAACGAATAAATACTGGCCGACTACCACATACAATGAAAGCTTGTGCAGCCATTCTTTCGTTTCCGGGTGAAGCGCACTGCTGGACTCAGAGGATGCAAGAAGTCGCAGCTCCTGATTTCCGAGCAATGCCTGTGCACCTTCGTTGATAAGCTGGTGAATCGTATCTAGCGTGCCCCATGTAGCGGGCCTATCGGCATCGATGTAGTCGCCCAGCAAAATAAGCCGATCATGGTGCGGGTTATAAGCTGCTTCTTGAAGCAAAAACAGCAGTTCTTCTTCATAACCGTGTATATCTGCAATGGCTAAAAGACGCGAGTCTGTTTTTGTTGGATTATACAAATGAATCGACTACCTTTCTTCCTCATTCGGGTAAATGAAAGCAGAGCGAATGGCTAGCTTTATCGTTACATGCTCGCCGGCCTCTAACGGGACTGCGAGCACTAGATATACCTTCTGTCCGCAGCTCGTTTGTGCAACTGCGCGCCAGCGATTGCCTTCAAAGGTACAGTGAAGCACTTGAAGCTGAATCGTATTGTCTGTCCGCTCCTGCGGTGAAGCTAATGAAAGCACGGCTGAGGCGTCTCTTCGCTCGATGACCTCAGCTTCCTCAGGACGGAACATAATGATAGCTTGCGAATAGTCACTCAGGTTCTGCTGCTCTGGCGCGAGCAAGCCGTGAATGATCGATGAGCCGATGCGAACAGCGCTGCCATTGCCTCCGTTTATGACCTCGCCGCGCAAGCCGTTGATTGCTCCAAGCAAAGAAGCTGCCCAGCGGCTGGCCGGACGCGTGAAGCATTGCTGCGGCGTGCCCATCTGATCAATTTGCCCGTTGCGCAAAATAAGCAGCCGATCAGCCATAGCGAAGGCTTCCTCCGGGTCATGCGTAACATGGAAAACGCTCATGCCTAATTGGCGGAATAAATACGCCATCTCGGTGCGCATTTCTACGCGAAGCCGCATATCAAGGTTGGAGAGCGGCTCATCGAGCAGCATCAGCTTCGGCCTAGTAGCAATAGCCCTCGCAATAGCGACCCGCTGCTGCTGGCCGCCAGAGAGCTGCGGCGGCAGCCTGCGCTCAAGCCCTTCAAGATGGAGCATTGCCAGCAGCTCCTGAACGCGCTGCTGAATATCCGCCCGAGCCATCTTGCTTCTATGCAGCCCATAAGCGATGTTATCGAACACATTCATATGCGGCCACAGCGCATAGTCCTGAAACACCATGTTAACCCCGCGCTTCTCAGGGGGCATCATGACGGACGGGGAAGCGATAATCTCATCGCCCAGCTTAAGCTGGCCGCCGTCCGGCTTCGATAAGCCGGCGACGAGCTGGAGCAGCGTCGACTTGCCGCAGCCTGACGGTCCAAGCACGCTAATAATCTCGCCTTCGCGCATGTCGAAAGAAATTCCTTTAAGCGCTTGAAACGATCCGTAGCTTTTCATTAAACCAGATGCTGCAAGCAGCGGTTTGGGAGCGGCTGGCTTAGGCTCATTTGCCTCGTCATACCTTTGCTGAATCGCAGTCGATGTCATGTGTTTGCCTCCTTGCGGCGGAGCATGAGCTCAACCGCCAAAATAATCATAATCACGATAAATGATCCAACGACGGTTGCCGCTGAAGCATAACCAAAATCCAAATCCTCGAATGCCTTGTTTATCGTAACGGGCAGCGTGAGGAAGTTTGGCGGGAACAGGATCGAATTCACCGCTAAGTCAAACACGCTGGAGCCGAATGCAGCAAGGCCCGCAGAGAGCAAAGCGCCGCGTATTAAAGGGACAAGTATGAAACGGACGCGGCTTGCGAGCGTACCGCCTTGCAACTGCGCGGCAGTAAGCAGGCTAAGCGGCACTTTCGCCATTGCGCCGACCATCAATCTCGTAATGACGGGAATAGCGCCGGCGATAGCGGCAAGCACAAGAATCCAAGGCGTTCCGTACAGGAGCAAGCCGATTGAATCGAGCCATTTTTGATTCCAGACGAAAATATACCCAATGCCCAGCACGACGCCGGGAACAGCAAGCGTAACGACAGAGAATACCTCAATCGTCCGTTTAAATTTGAACTGTGAATAGGTTAAGACATAAGCGACGCACAGTCCGAATAATAGGCCAAGCAGAGCAGCGACTCCAGCGATCATTAAGGAATGGGACAAACCCTTCAGCAGCGTGCTTGAGCTATGGAACAATTCCCTGTAATGCTCCAAGGTGAGATTCGCTAGCTTCATACCGCCTGACTGTGTTTTGAATATGGACATCAGTACGTTTGCGCCTATCGGAATGCCGATGACTACGGCAAGAAATAACAAGTTTAGTGTGGTAAGAAGCACAGCAAACTTTCCAGCCGGCTTCGGTACAGACCGTTGCGCCCGGGCCGATAAGAAATCAAAGCGTGAGCGGCGCATCGCATAAAATTGGACAAACATCGCAATGCCGATTAACAATACGAGATAAAAGGACAGAACGCCTGCCATATCGAATCGTATGGGCGATGTGTAGATTGCCGAGTAAATGGAATACGGCAGTGTCGGAAAACGATAAACAGCGGCAATCGATGCAGGAAGCCCGAAATCGCCGATTGTATCCATAAAGACAAGCGCTGCTCCAGCCCAAACGGCTGGCATAAGCAGAGGCGCTTGGATCGTACGCCATACTGTGAAAGCAGATGCTCCGGATAGGCGGGCTGCGTGAGACAGCTGATCAACCTTCCACTCCATCGCCGCATGAACGCTCAAATAAGCGAACGGAAATTTGCTTAAAGTCATAATAAAAATAAGTCCGGCAGGCTGAAAAACAGCGCTCGTAACCCAGTGCCAGCCGAGCAGGTTAACAGCGATGCCGCCTCCGGCAGCAAACAGCACCCAGCCCTGCGCTAAAATAAACGAAGGCGTAATAATGAGCAGCCAAACCGAGGCATCCAGCAGCTTAGCTGTTGGAAATGACCAGTTGGCGCGTATCGTTGCCAGCACGCCGCCGAGAATCGTAGCGAGCACCGTCGTTCCAAGTCCAAGCACAACGGAATTTTCGAGTGATTTTTGCCATAAGGGACGCTTGAATATTTCGAGCAGCAGCGCAAGATCCCCGAGTTGCCAATTGCCGAAGAAAACCCCAGGCAGCAGGACTTGTATAATGACTGCCGCCAAGGGATATAAGACGAGGATGAATAGGATGATACTGACAAACCACCCTAACCGATCCTTCATAAAGGTTTGCATCGTTTACTTAACGGACTGGTCGGCGAACCATTGCTTGATTGCCGCTTCATTTTCAGATGCCCATGAAGCGTCGGCTGCAACGAGCTTCGCATCGGCTGCGCGATCTTGCTTGGCATTTACGCCGTTTACGGAAGGCTGGAAATAGCTCTCGTCGCCTTGATCAATTAAAGCTTGCTGCGTTTTTGGATCGAGCAAAAATTCGATAAATGCTTTAGCTGCATTCGGGTTTTTGGTATCCTTCTGGATCGCAGCTACCCGTACGGATGCGGGAGCGCCTTCTGCCGGCCAAATAATTTCGATAGGCTCGTTATCGTTTTTCATCGCATAGGCATTGCTCTCTTGCAGTGCTGCGATCGAGATTTCACCAGCGGCGAGCGCTTTGACAACGTTTGGATTTTTGGGATATACACGAAGCCCATTGTCCATCAGCGAGCTAAAGAACGTTTGACCGCCATCAATTGTTTTTTCTTTAAAAAACCAAGAAACAAAAGGATAAGCCGGAGCTGCGATAGCTGGGTCAGCCATGCCGATCATGTTCTTGAACTTCGCATTCGAGAAGTCTTCCCATGATTTTGGCGCATCCTCCGCCTTCACTTTGTCCTTGTTATATACAATAACTCCCGCAGCATGTGCGCCAGTAGGAACATACCACTGCTTCTCAGGGACAAAAGATTTGGCAAAGTCAGTTAGATTAGCGACGTTATTCGGCAACCAGCCTTCAAGCAGTTGACCGCTTGCTCCTAGTCCGTAAATGGAAGGCATCGCATCCAGCCAAATGACATCCCAGTGCGGATTGCCTTTTTCTGCTTCAACGCGGGACATAATTTCTGCTCCGTTACCCGCAACGACCTCCAGCTTGTAGCCGGTAGCTTCCTCAAATAATGGAGCGATAATGCTGTCAAAATCGTTCAAGTATACAGTAAGCGTTCCTTTATCCTCCGTGGCAGCTGTTTCTGTCGCTTGCGCTTCTTCGGTAGGAGCCGTCGTTTGTGTATTTCCGGCATTTGCTGCCCCTTTATTCGTGTTTCCGGCATTTCCGTTGCCGCATGCAGCTGTTAGCGCCATCAATCCAGCTAGCAAAACGGTTCCAAGCCAGCGTTTCCCATTCGTTTTCATCGTTTTGATTTCCCTCCACTATCTGTTTTGCTTACCTCCTAACTTTAGCAACGGTTTGTCAGATGATTGTTAACGTAATGTCGAGATATTATGAAATATAATCGATAGATATTGATATACATATAGATTTAATCTATATTAATAGGCAAAAAGCGAGGGAGTGAGCAAGCGATGAATGTACAGCAGCTGCATGTGTTTATGGAGGTATGCAGCGGTCGAACGCTCGCGGAAGCTGCAGATAAGCTGGGACTTAAGCAGCCGACAATCAGCTTTCATCTCAAAAAGCTTGAGGAGGAGCTTGGCGTGGAGCTGTTCCGCAAGCACTCGCGGAGCCTTCAGCCAAGTGAAGCTGCTGTGGATCTGCTTCCCTATGCGAAGAGAATCGTTTTCCTTATGGAAGAAGCTAGACTTGCCATGCTGGAGCGCCGCGAACAAGGGGAAGGCCGTTTGAGGCTGGGGGCGAGCTACACGCCAGCAACCTATGTGATGCCGCCGCACTTTGCCGCCTACCGCAAGCTGTATCCAAAAGTAAGCCTCATGCTGACCGTGAAGCAAGCAGCTTCTGTGCTTGCGATGCTGCGCAGCTATGAGATCGATATAGGCATCGTCTCTCTTGGTCAATCGCTGGAAGAAGGCCTTATTATACAGCCGTTAGTCGCTGATGAGCTGAAGCTGCTGCTTGCGCCGGAACATCCGTTAGCTAACCAGGCGCAAGTAGAGGTCGAAGAGCTTAGACATGAAACATTTCTGCTGCATGAGGTTGGCTCAACCTCGCGTACCTTGTCCGATGAGTGGGCAGCCGGGGCTGGCTTGCAGTGGGAAAGTGTTATGGAGCTGGGTGCGATCGAAACGATTAAGGAAGCTCTAAAATGCAATATGGGTGTTGGCATCCTGCCGCGCCGAAGCGTAATCCGAGAAATCGAAGCCGGCGAGCTCGTTATGCGCGATCTGCCAAAGTATGTAAATCAGCGGCATATCTGTTTGGCTTACCGCAACGAGGATCAGCTGTCTCCACATGTCAGATCGTTTATTGAATTTGTACGGCATACCTTCGCTGCACATGGTAAGCTGTAAATAACGAATAGACGGAGGTGGCTTGGATGAGCAATATGACAGGAAAGGTCGTAGCAGTAACTGGCGCCAATTCCGGCATGGGGCTTGCGACAACGGTCGAGCTTGCGAAGCAAGGGGCGCATGTCGTGATGATATGCCGCAGCAAGGAGCGCGGCGAGCGTGCACTTGAACAAGCGCGCAGCCAAAGCGGCAGCAGCGATATTGTCCTCATGACCTGCGATTTGGGCTCGTTTGCCAGCATTCGCACCTTCACTGCTGCATTTAAGCAGAAATATAGCCAGCTTGATGTGTTGATCAACAATGCAGGGGTTGTCGCCTTGAAACGAAGCATAACCTCGGATGGATTTGAATCGCAAATCGGGATCAACCATTTGGGACATTTTTTGCTGACTAACGAGCTGCTTGACCTTCTTCAACGTGCTCCGCAAGGGAGAATTATCAATGTATCTTCAGGTGCGCATAAGGCTGGAAGAATTCATTTTGACGATCCGAACCTAACAAGGGGCTATAATGTCGCAAAAGGTTATGCGCAATCGAAGCTCGCGAATATTTTATTCACGAATGAGCTGGCAAAGCGTCTCGCAGGTACGAGGGTGACGGTTAACAGTCTTCATCCCGGGGCGGTAGCGACCAATATTGGCGTAGATCGCAAGAGCGGCTTCGGTAAGACGGTGCATAAGCTGCTCAAGCCTTTTTTCAGAACGCCGCTTGAAGGGGCAAAGACGGCAATATATTTAGCATCCAGCGATGAAGCGGCAAATCTGACCGGCCAATATTTTATCGACAGCAAAAGCGTTCAAACGGCAAGCAAAGCGAGCAATCCCGAGCTTGCGGCCAAGCTTTGGGCATGGAGTGAGCAGCAGGTCAAACTTACATAATACGTGCCTAATTAGCAGCACTAATCGAACAGCGCACGGGATAAACTGAACATCTATCAACACACTAAGTATTAAAACGAACTTATTATAATATGGAGTCTGCAGAATGCTCAGCATAGCACTTCCAGCTAATTAAGTCAGCTGCGCGCAGCTAAAATTTAACAGGAACTTTTGCAGCTAATTCACTCAGATGAGCGCGCAGCTAAAATTTAACAGGAGCTTTTCCAACTAAAATAAAATTAGCAGGAAAAGCTCCTGCTATTTGTGGTGGAAGCTGCCTAATTTAGCAATTAACAGGATTTACTCCTGCTAATTCAACACATAATCCCTAAAAAGCCGCTTTACAGCAAAATTACATGGAGCTTTTCCTGCTAATTAACTCAAATGAGCGCGCAGCTTAAAATTAACTGGAGCTTTTCCTGCTAATTAACTCAAATGAGCGCGCAGCTTAAAATTAACTGGAGCTTTTCCTGCTAAATTACAAAGGGGCTGTCCCAAAAGCGTTAAGCTCACTGAAGGGATAGCTCGCTTTGAACAGAAATATTGCAAAATATGAAAAATAGCCGTACAGGGTGGTCTATTCCTGTACGGCTATTTTTTTCTTTTGGTCTATGGTTGCTTTCTTCATCAG
>NZ_JBFREL010000042.1:0-46253 GCF_052114265.1 Paenibacillus sp. MCAF9 | reverse complement strand
ATCTGAATCTACGTTAATCTGATACTGAGTCATACCATAATCCCTCCATTGAATGTTGTCTCGACAACTCCATTCTAAACGAGGATTTTGGCTATGGCTCTCTTTTTTTGAGATGCTAGCTTTTTACACAAGTATACGGACTCAACTTGGATTTGAAAAGTAGTTGGCGGAATAGGAGCAGAAATGCACCTAGATGCAGCTGAAGCGGGCAACACCGTGGCTCCCCCCATCCCATACAGACTTTTTTCAAAAAAGATCAGACTTCTAACAAAAATGATCATTCTTAAGCGCTTTCATCTGTTCTATGCTAATAAAATCCAATTAGGATCAGATTACCATGGAGGATGGGTGAAAGATGATTAAGAGGAAAAAAAGCACGGTTTTCAAATTGTATGTTTGGATGATTTGTTTTGCTATTTTGAGTCAACTGGCTATATGGCCAAGTGCGGTATCCTATGCAGAGGAAGTCGTTGAGGTAAAAACGATCGCGAGCATTCCCTCTATCGAGATTAACACAACAATAGGGAACCCGCCGGTTCTTTCGCTGGAGGTACAAGCTGTATTTAACGATGAATCCGTTGGACAAGTTCAGGTAAGCTGGGACGAAATCGATCCCTCGCAATATGCTGAGGCGGGAGCTTTTAAAGTTGAAGGCAGCGTTCAAGGCACTCCCCTCAAGGCTTCCGCCGAAGTTACAGTGAGGGAAAACGATTTTACAGTATTTCTGAATGAGATGACGAGCAATGTACCAGATGGACAAAGCATCGTTTCCTACAGCAACAACTATCAGTCCATGCAGCCCGAATTGATGACTTTTATGAAAGGAAACGGGACTACATCGGTTAACAATGGGCTGACGGTAGAGATGAATTCGTTAGAAAAAAATATCGCTATTGCTGCTTGGGATAAAGGACCATGGCTGTCCGCCGGCACAATCGATGCAACACTGCGTTACACCAGCGGGACGCAAGGCAATATCGGGTTTGTAATCGGAGCCTATAATTCTACCCAAGGCTTGTCTATTCGTTATGATGCGGGTACAACTTGGGTCATTCAAAGCCCAGATGGTTCTGGCGCGTGGGAATCTTTTGAAGGACCTGAGCTGAAAATGGATACCGATTACCGTATCAAAATTGGTTATAACGGAAACAAGCTATTGGTTATCGTTGATGGCGTTACCTATTACAACAAAGAAACGAATTTATTGAATTTGAAGGCTGGAATAGGTCAGGTGGCCTTGTATAAACGTTTTGCGACAGGACAAGTCGTTTTGAAGGATATTAACATTCAAGGCGTTGGCCAAATCGAAAAACCGTCAGATATCATCAACTATGTACAAAATTACGAAGACCCAGCGTACACACCCCGTTGGTCCGGCCTTAACGCTCAAGTGGTAACCGACATTACAGGAAATAAGGTATTATCGCTAAAAAAAGGCGCTAAAGAACGCGGAGCAGATTTGGATTCCCCGCAGCTACAATCGGGTACGCTTTCATTGGACTTTAAGCTAGTCAATCCTGTTAAGCTTTCTAGCGGCCAAGGTTTTGCATTTGGCTTCAGAATGAATGAGACAGCAAGCATCTTTAGCGAAATCGGAGTCGATCCAAATCGCTGGTTGCCTGAATCCAGCTCCGGTTGGGGCAGCAATTTAAATATTCCTTATCCGATTCAGGGAAAATGGAACAATCTATTGTTCAATTTTAATGGAAAAACAATTACGGTCTATATGAACAAAAAGCTAGTTGGCGATATTACATTTGCTGAATTTACCGATGCGGCAGGCTTGTTTGGACTTCGAATTAGAAGCACAGTAGAGCTGTATATCGACAACCTGCAGTATACGAATCAGATGATTACTCCAAAGGAATTGGTGCAATACAGCAACAACTTCCAGGATGGCATTACGGGAGGGTGGAGCAGCGGCTCTCCATCCATCGTCAAAGAAGGCAGCAATCGCTTCTTGAAGTTGTCCGGCATCACGGGTACCGTATTGAATAACGATGCGCCTCTCCTACAGAGCGCAACCTATATGCTGGATGTGAAACCTACGACTGATTCGATTGGTTTTGCTATAGGCAGCAGCTCTTTGGTGAAATTTGCGAATGACCACTGGATTTTGGAGAAGGATGGCAGCACTATTCCTTTTGTAGCAAGTGACGCTATTTCACCGAGTCCATTACTTATGAGTTGGAATAAGGTCGGATTACAATATAGCGACTCTTCGGTCACACTAAGTATAAATGGAGCTAAGTTGACTGCGAATTTACCGTCCGGACAACAATTCGGAGAAGGTTCATTCGGAGTATACGGGCAAGGCGACTTGTATGTGGACAACATTTTGTTCACGGAGGAATTTATCCAAATGGATACTTCCCCTGTCGCAGGCAAGATGTATTATGAACAATATTATGAGACAGCTTCAAGCATGAACTGGACAGGACTCGGCGGCAGTCAAGTCGTCGATGGTTATTTGAAGGGCAGTATCGCTTCGGGATCGGTTGCGATAAATGAAGATATCGTACCTGTGAAAAACGGCGTATACCAGGTCAAGATGAGGACAAATACTGCGTCCGCAGGAGTTAAAATCGGCAATGCAGCCATTTATTACGAAGGTCAAGGAAAATGGATGTATCAAGCTAACGGTGGAGAGAAAATAGCTATCGGAGACAGCGTTGAAATTGTACCTGGCAAAGATTTTATTTTGCGGGTACGGTTGATCGAAGATGAGTTGAATCTTTATGTGAATGGCATTTTGGCGGGCAATGTCCAAGCGAAAAACTTCACCCCAGGTGCATTTGGAATTTATAATTCCGGAAATGAAGTGATGCAAGTTGAGATGGATGCGATGACCGCAGAAGAAATCAGAATTTATGAGCCTGACTTCGCAACGCCTAACTGGAGCGCGATGGATTCAAGCAGTCCGGCCGTGCTGGAAAGCGGCGAAGGCAGCGTTAAATTAAGGCTGCCGGGCGTATCTCTCGTTACCGATAATAACAGTCCAGACGTTGTCGATCAGAAAGTGACCTTTGATTTCAAGACGAGTGTAGGCGCTGGGTCAGATGGAGGGCGCTATGGATTTATTTTGAGAGGATATGACGATAACCGCTACGTATCTATCGTTCATGACATCAATGGAACTTGGAAGCTTTCTGCAAACGGCAACGATTCCAACTTCCCTACTGCGTATTCCATGGCGGCTGATACTGTGTATAAAATCGAATTGAATCTGATTGGCAACACAGTTACTTTCGCTATTACTGATGCTGATGGCAACAGGACGGATATGGGCGCGGTTACGGATAATACGGTGACCTCAGGGGCTGGGAAATTTGGAGTGCGTTCCTGGTATAGCGCCAAAGAAATGACGATTGCCAATCTCAAAGTGGTTGAACAGGAATCCATGCCAAGGCTTCAGCTTGCGGCGGAGCTTGATTCGATCACCAAAGACGATTTGACTGTGACGCTGAATAAGGATTTTCCGAGTATTTTTTCTTATCTGGTCGGCAATAAGACGATGAAAGCAGCAGACGAGCAAACCAATACATTACAAATTAACAATACGGAGTATACAGCTCAGACGGTTTCGGAAAAGGTTGGCGAAAGCAAATATGCCTATACGATGGCTTTTGACGAAATTGGCGTGGTGATTAAGGCTTTCATAGAAGCAAAAGAAAATAACGTTGTTCGATTCGAAGTGAGCGAAATTCAAGAAAAAAGTGATTTTGTTGTCAGATCTCTCGAGTTGAACAGTTCACTCTTCTATGTAGATAGCTCTATGAAAGGCGCGACGTACGCTTGGAACAAGTCTGACGGCAAGTGGCACGGGATTTCGGAAGAGCTGGTTGACGACATGTCCAAAATGAATCAAACCGGTTCATTCGGCGCAACGATGACGATGGTGAGCGCAGAAGGACTGGGCGCGTCTATGGAAAATAACGTGATGAGCGGCGGAAATAAGATACTCGTTAACGCCGAGAAAAAGTCCCTTGTAAACAAGCTTACCGTAAAACCAGGATCGTGGACTTATCGTCATACCCAGAGCAATGAAAAGGAAGCACTGCCGTGGTATAACGTTGTTCTTACCGAGGATCGCAATTCCGATGGGAAGGTAGACTGGCAGGATGCGGCTGTGGCTTATCGTAAAGAAATATACGTGCAGCCGTTCGGCGCTGAAGACATGAAAAACAATATGATGTACATTGCGTTCAACTTCGCCAGTCAGGCAAATGATCCGTTCCTGAACGCTTTGGACACCGGTAGAGTGCTGTACAATTATTCCGACGGCTTTGGACAAATGATTTTGGAAAAAGGTTATCAGGCGGAAGGGCATGACGATGATATTCCTTCTTACTCCAACATTGGAGTGAGACAGGGCGGATTAGCTGATTTTAACTACTTGATTGACGAAGGGGCCAAATATAACCTTCGCGTCGGCGTTCATTTAAACGCCACAGAATACCATCTTGATGCAAACGAGCTGAACTATTCCAATCTGACAGGCGCTACGCCAAACGGTTATAAACAGGATCGGCTAGCAAAAGGTTGGGATTGGATCGATACGAGCTACTATGTAGATCAGACAAAGGATGTTTTGAGCGGTGATCTGAAGTCACGATTTACAAACTTGTACAATCTCACTAAAGATCCAGCAAACCCGAATGACCCAGCTTTGGATTTTTATTATATCGATGTATACACAGGCAACGATTACAACGCTTATAAATTGCTGCAGTATGCGAATGGCTTGGGGCTGAAAGTAGGAACCGAATTTGCGGGGCCTATTGAGCCAGGATCGGTATTTGTCCATTGGGGAACAGATTTGGGTTATCCGAACCAAGGAAACAAAAGCATTCTTTACCGATTGGTTAAAAATGACCTCGATATTTTCGTCGGCAACGCGCTGTTTAAAGGCCAGAAAATCCCGGTCGTAGCGACTTGGGGGGATTCGAAGCCAGATATTCAACAGGGTGTAACCGTGTTTTTCAATGAAGTGCTTCCAACAAAATTTATGCAGCATTATGGCGTCATGAAATATGAGACGGATCAAGTGACTTTTGAACAAAATGTTGTATCCAAACGAAATAAAGCAACCAATAAGATTGAACTTTCCAAAGACGGGAAAGTCATCTCTTCTTGGAAAGATACCGGAACAACGACGGATACAGCCGAGCGTCATACGAGCGAAGCAGACTCCTTGATCCCGTGGCTGTGGGATGTGAAGACCAATCAGACTTTAGGAATAAACGAAGGAGCTAAATTGTACCACTGGAATACGACCGGTAATACGACGACTTGGCAACTGACAAATGATTTTAAAGACGTTGCATTGTTTAACATGTATGAATTAACGCAGCAAGGCAAGGTGCTTGTAGATACGATTGCTGCGGTGGATGGATCGCTAACGATTGCGAAGGCAAGCAAAAATACGCCTTATGTTCTATATCCTGCGACAGCAGACGCTTTAAACTTGATTCCTTCTGCGGGTGAATGGGGAGAAGGCAGCCTGATTAAGGATTTTGCTTTCAATTCGGAGAAATTTAATGTTGAAGGATCATGGACAGTTAATGATACGGCCAATGCTTCCATTAAGGTCGTTCAAGGTGATGTTGGATACGACACGACAAAAGAAATGGTAAGGTCCAACTGGAACCGCTATGCGGAAATGGGAAGCCGTGCCGGTGAGTTGTCTCAGCAAATCGCTGGATTGATTCCGGGAGGAGAGTATACGGTTGGTGTATGGACTCAAACCGTTAAAGGAAGAAAATCCTCTTTACAGGTAACCATGAACGGCAAAACGTACAGCAATTATGTAACCGGCTTGGACGGTTCACATCAAAGTTCATTTAAATATGTGGACACAACTTGGCAGAGAATGAATGTGAAATTTAAGGTACCAGAAGGCACGACAACGGCAACAATCAAGCTAATCGCAGATGCTGGAGCTGGCACTGTGCTATTCGATGATGTCCGAATTTGGAAGCATCTGACGGCGGGAAGCGGTGCTGAGCAAGCTGGATACGTCGTGAAGGAAGATTTTGAGAATGTGTATGAGGGCTGGGGGCCTTTCGAGTATGGAGGCGGCAGTCGAATGATTCATATTGCATCGGATGAGAGCAACCCGCATGACAACAATCCGATTGTTCAGGCAGCTGACCAAAAAATCGGTCCTGTCATGACTTGGGTATTGAATGGTCAGAATTCATTAAAGCTGAATGAAACTGACGTGGGCAGACTGATCAAATCAAATGAGTCAGACATTAAGTTAAAAGCGAATAAGACGTATGAGCTTGGCTTTGTTTATACGATGGAAAATGGGGTTACCTACGAGGTCAGCGTGTTGTCTCGTTCGACCGGCACTGCCGTGTTGAAGGAAACGCTGCAGAACAAGCCTAATTCGGGGATTAAAGCAGAGGATGGCTACATCCGCTTTAACCAAACCTACACCACTGGAGCACAAGACGATTATCAGGTCGTGTTTAAAATGATTGCCAAAGGCGTCGGTAACGCGACTTCCGATTATGCTTTTATATTGGATGATTTCTACATCAAAAATACGGGCGTTGATTATGCCAAGGAGCTCCTCCTGCAAGCAATTAAAGATGCACAAGCGCTTAAAGAAGCAGAGTATACGCCTGTGACATGGGCGACTGTAGCCGCGACTCTGCAAGGCGCTATCGAAGTAAGCAGCAATGTTGAAGCAACAATAGAAATAATTGAATCGGCGAGGACAGCTTTGGAGAAAGCTGTGAGTGAGCTGGAGACTCATGTCATCGCTATTGTAAGCTTGCAGACAGTGTCAGTGACCACTACGGTTGGAAAGGCACCAGTGCTGCCTCATACTGTGAGAGCCGTTTACAGTGACAAATCGGTTAAAGATCTTTTGGTCGTCTGGAATGCGATCAAAGCTTCCGATTATGCGCAAACGGGCACTTTTGAAGTAGAAGGCACGGTTGCAGGTACGACGCTTAAAGCGATCGTTACGGTGCAAGTGCAGGCGGACAATAGCGGACCGGGTACAGATCCAGGAACAGATCCAGGGACAGGGACGAATCCTGGAACAGGAACAAATCCGGGAGCGGGCACTGGTCCAGGCACAGGCACAGATCCGGGAGCGGGAACTAAAGTGACTTTCCAGGATACAGCCAGCCATTGGGCTAGAAAAGAGATTGAAGCTCTTGCAGCCAAAGGCATTCTAACAGGTGTATCAGAAAACAAATTTAACCCTAATGCGTCCATTACTCGCGCTGAAATCGCGGCTATGTTCACTCGGGGATTCAATCTCCAAGCAAGCACTTCTCAATCGTTTGAAGATGTGCGTGGGGACAAGTGGTACAACAATGTGATATCGGCTGCATCGGAATCAGGATTGCTGCAAGGAACAGGAGGCAATCGATTTGAGCCTGACCGTTCCCATACCCGTGAGGAAATGGCTGTCATTATCACGCGAGTGCTGCAAATGAAAGGTAAGCTGCCGACTCTTGCGACATCTGAAGAAGCCATTTTAGCGAGCTTTAAAGACGAAGATCAAGCAGCCGCTTGGTCCAGAACTGCGCTGTCTATTTGTATCCAAGCAGGCTTGTTGAAAGGCATGCCGGATCAAACGCTCAAAGCCAACAAAGAGCTGACTAGAGCGGAAGCGGCGATTGTACTTAGCAGACTATTTGAATATTTGGAATAGGTTTAAAGTTTTTAGAGAACTAGTGGATTTCTCTACATTACAGATTAGTTTGTCCCAAAAGTAGTATTTGAATTTGATAAAATAGCGTTACAGGGAGTTTTCCTGTATCGCTATTTTTCTATTCTGATCCATGGCTGCTTTTAAGCAGATGACGGATAAACAAAAGCCGCCTGACCCATTGAATGACATTCTGGCAGCCGATAAGCAAGAGACGGAATTAGGGAACCCATGGATTCTGTAGCCCCTGTAGCAGCCCGTTAAAACCCCTCAGACCACCCGAAACCCCGAAACCCCCGGAACCTACGAACCTTCGGAACTGCTAGAACCCCTGGAACCCCTGGAACCCCGAAACCCCGAAACCCCGAAACCCCGAAACCCCGAAACCCCGAAACCCCGAAACCCCGAAACCCCGAAACCCCGAAACCCCGAAACCCCCTAGGCCCCCTCTACAATACTTTAGCTGCCTAAATACGTTTTCGGAAAGAGTGTTGGAGTGTGAATCGACTGTATTTGAATTGTGAAGGTGGTGTACTTGGAGAGTGCGTGAACCGATTGTGAGTATAGATAAGCGCAGAAGTGCACTTGTTTTTAATAAATGAGGTGGAAATTACACAGATAGGTGCACAAGTGCATCTATTTGAGCAGTTTTGAAAAGTAGCTGGTGGAATAAGTGTATTTATGCGCTTAAATGCTGCTGCTAATCGGAGTGAGCTCACTAAACTAACTAACTGGATGTGTGGGGGCGTGCATTTGTAAGTGTGTAAGGAGTGCGATTGGACTGCATGTGAATAGTGTAGGTAGAGTGTTGGTAGTGTAATTTGAGTGTGCGTGAACCGATCGTGGAGTATAAATAAGCGCAGATGTGCACTTGTTTTTTATAAATGAGCTGGAAATGACGAGAATAGGTGCACAAGTGCATCTAATTGAGCAGTTTTGAAAAGTAGTTGGCGGATTAGGTGTATTTATGCGCTTAGATGTCGCGATGCCGCTGCTAACAGGTGTGTGCTCACTAAACTAGTTAGTTTTATATTCTTGAAATTTGTTGTGAATTGCGGCCGGTTACGTGAGAGAGCGTGCATTTGTGAAGTCTGTGAAGTGTGCAAGGAGTGCGATTGGATCATATGTGAATTGTACAGGCAGAGTGTTGGTAGTGTGATTAGAGTATGCGTGAAGCGATCGTGGAGTGTAAATAAGCGCAGAAGTGCACCTGTTCACAACAAATATGATGGAAATAAAGCATATAGGTGCAGAAGTGCATCTATTAGAGCAGTTTTGAAAAGTAGTTGGAGGATTAGGTGTATTTATGCGCTTAGATGCCGCGATGCTGCTGCTAACCGGCGGCGCATTAAATTAGCGAGTCAAATTGAGCTGAGATAGCCATATATTTTGATCCAAGCCCCTGCTTGTCAAACTAGTCCGCATAATTGGTCAAGTCCCCTCATAGACATGTTATCAGCCAGTAAAAAACAATGTGCAGAGGGGATGATTACATGCGTCGCATGACATGGACCGCGGCAATATTATTAATTTTTTCATTAGCATTAGCGGCTTGCGGAACGAAGGACGCCGAGTCCGTGGTTAAGGAGCTCGACAAGGTAGTAAACAGTATGGAGAGCTATCAAGGAAGCGGGACGATGACGCTGCGAACGGGACAGCAGCCACTCGAATACAAAGTGGAGGTTTCCTATCAAAAGCCGCAATTTTATCGGATCAAGCTGACAAATGAAGAGAAGGACATTACACAAATCGTGCTTCGCAATGACGACGGCGTATTCGTTCTCACACCGAAGCTGAATAAAGTATTCCGCTTCCAAAGCGATTGGCCGCAAAACCAAGGGCAAGTATATTTATATCAAACGCTCATTCAAAGCATCCTAGTTGATAACTCACGGCAATTTGTAATCGATCAAGATGCTTACGTGTTTGATGTCATGGCTAATTACAACAATGGGTCATTGTCTCGTCAAAAAATTTGGCTTAATAAAGCAGACTACAAGCCGGTTCAGGTTGAGGTCAGCGATACGAATGCAACGGTAATGGTCGAAGTGAAATTTGACAAATTTGATTTTGGTCCAAAATTTGATAAAGCTGTGTTTGAGACAGAAGCAAACATGAATACTGCTCCTACTAATCAAGCTACGGAAGAGCCAACGATGACTACGCCGGAGCAACCCGGCAACAAGGGAACAAATACGAATACTGAAGTAGAAGCAGGAACCCCAGGCAATAAAGTGGACAAAGACGGGAATAAGCCAGGAACTGACAGTGCAGTAGACGGTAATAATCAAACGAATAATAGCGGCAATGCTGCGGAAAATGAAGGCGATGGAGCTGCAACGGGCACTGCTCCTGAAGCTACTAATTTCACAGCAATGGAACCTTCGTACATTCCAGATGGCGTGGGCGAGCCGGAATTAGTTGATATCAAGTTTGGCGGTAATCCAGGTTTGATGCTACGTTACACTGGTGATTATAGCTACACGTTGATTCAGACGGAGCCAAAAGATCAAGCAGTCTCCTTAGTAGATGGGGTGATGGTCGATCTAGGCTTTACGTGGGGTCAGCTCAGCGGTGATGAACAACAGACGCTCACCTGGACTTACGAGGGTCATCAGTTCCGGCTTACCAGTGCAAATCTGCCTGAGTCCGAAATGCTTAAGGTCGCACAGTCGGTACAGGGAGAAATCGGGAAATAAAGCGGGGAAAAGAACGAATTTCCAAGACGTACTAGCCAATTCCGAGGTTCGTTTCATTGACAGTCTTAGCAGCAAGGTTTAACATTATTGCTATTGATGTTTGCTGCTCGGACTGTTGTGGCTGAAAGATGAGGAGAAGGTGAAAGACTTGGATTCGTTTTATCGCCCGACTAGGGTTGAATTATCACTTGATGCATTACGACATAATTTACAAGCTTTTCGCAATGCCATGCCACAGGACTGCAAGCTAATGGCTTCCGTTAAGGCTAACGCTTACGGACATGGCGCGGTAGAAATAGCAAGGGAAGCAGAGCGCTTTGGCGTGGACTATTTAGGAGTCGCTTTTCTTGATGAAGCATTGCAATTACGCAAGGCAGGCATCCTAACCCCGATTCTTGTACTTGGATTCGTGGCTGCGGATGCCTTGTCTGTCGCTAGAAGCAGTGATATTACAATAAGCCTGTTCAGGGATGACATCATGGAAGCAGCTGCAAAACTGCCGCCTGACATAAGTGGACGAAAGCTTAAAGTTCACATCAAGATCGATTCCGGAATGGGACGGCTCGGCATAATCGGGAAGGACGCTGCGATATCTTTTATTGAAAAGGCGTTGCAGATACCTCAAGTTGAAGTTGAAGGATTGTTTACGCATTATGCGCGTGCGGATGAAGAGGATAAGAGCTATACGATCATGCAATACGAGCGATTTCGAGAAGTGGCAGATTATGTCCAGCAGAATGGATTGCCTATACCTATTATTCATGCGGCAAACAGCGCTGCAGGCATTGACACTCCGCAATTTGCGGATGGTATGCTAAGATTGGGAATTAGTATGTTTGGTCTTTATCCTTCTGAAGAAGTTAATCAGCAGCGAGTGGAGCTGAAGCCGGTCTTGACGCTGAAAACAGAAGTAGTTATGGTCAAAAAAGTACCTGCCGGCTGGGGAATCAGCTATGGCACTCGTTATTTTTCAAAAAGCGAAGAAGTCATCGGAACACTTCCGATTGGATATGCAGACGGCTTTAGTCGCATGCTAACGGGTAAAGCCCACGGACTTGTACGAGGTGTAAAAGTGCCAATCCGAGGTACGATATGTATGGATCAATGTATGATAGCGCTTGATGCTGCTTCTGATGCGGGAGCGTTGCCAATTGAGCCAGGTGAAGAGGTTGTGCTCATTGGACGCCAGGGCAATGAGGCTATTACAGTGGAGGAAGTAGCTGAGCAGCTAGGAACGTTAAATTATGAATTAATCTGCATGCTTGCTACACGAGTACCTCGCGTATATGTCAGAGGTAACCAAATAATAGCTGTGCAAAACCCCCTAACTTAAACATCATTCGAATTGGTAATTGTTTCATCTTACAATTTTTCGTAAATGAAGAGGATTTTCGCCAAATATCTCGAATGTAGTAAGGCAGATCATCTATAATGGCTATACATGAAAACATACAGCATATTTGATATACGGCTATCATAGATATGTTGAAGTATAGCGACGGCAATATATTGTCATAATGTGTATTAAGGTTATGGAAAAGTTTTGGGGGTGCGAGTTCGGTGGCCAATGTACAAAATACCAAAAGAATCATGATTAGCCTGCCAGATCACTTGCTGGAGGAGGTTGACGGGATTGTAGCCAAGGAAAACTCCAACCGCAGCGAATTTATTCGGCAAGCCATGAAGCTGTATTTGGTGGAGCGCAAAAAACGTCAAATTCGAGAATCCATGCAGCGCGGGTATATGGAAATGGCGAAAATAAACCTGAACATGGCCTCGGAAGCTTTTCAAGCGGAGGAAGAAGCAGATCATACGTTAGGCCGTCTCGTTAGCGGGGTGTAGAGGTTGATTGTAAAACGTGGAGATGTCTTTTTTGCGGATTTATCGCCTGTCGTCGGATCGGAACAGGGTGGTGTTCGCCCCGTCTTGGTCATTCAGAATGATATTGGAAACCGTTTTAGTCCAACGGTAATTGTGGCTGCAATCACAGCTCAAATTCAAAAGGCAAAGCTGCCTACCCATGTTGAAATGGATGCAGCCGCCCATGGGTTTGATCGTGATTCCGTCGTATTGCTTGAACAAATTCGAACGATCGACAAGCAAAGATTAACGGATAAGATTACGCATTTGGATGACGAAACTATGCGTAAAGTTGATGATGCTTTGTTAATCAGCGTTGGATTAATTGATTTTTAATGAGTGAGAGGGCTATTTGGCATAGGAAGGGATTTCCCTTCTGCTGAATGGCTTTTTTTGTCGACTTTTACTGAATGTTGTTGAACTTGGAAAAATAATGATAGACAAATGAAAGTTCAATTTGCTATTATGAACTCAATTACTTATTGCAAACCTATATATGAGCTTTATTATGCGAAGAACGCACGTAGTACGCCTTAGTTGGCTGCTGCTGCGTTCTTTTTTTGTGCTCAGAGAGGAATGGGGATGAAAAAGAGACGAAATGCAATCATTAGTTTAACAGCTGCGGTGTTGTCGGCAAGCCTCGTGTATGGCATGTATGAGCTGCAACGAATTCAAATCCAGGGGGAGGAAACGGTAGCTGTTCTCGTACCCAAACGATTTATTGGGGCAGGCGAGCGGCTTAAGGAAAGCGACTTAGAGTACAAATTGGTTCCGCAATCTGCTTATGTCTCCGACATGGTATTGAAGCTGGAGCAGGCTGCTGGGAAGGAAACGATGATCCCCCTTGGCAAAGGGGAGCCGCTCTTGATCTGGAAGGTCGACGATTATTATTTGCAGCCTAGAAGAAGCGAGTCGACATTTCAAATTCCGAAGGAGTATATACGCTCGATTTCGAATGGGATCAGAGCAGGTGACAAGGTGCTTCTATACGCTTCAGGTGATGCGTCTCCCTCGACGAGGATTTTCTCTGAGGCAGTCACTGTAGCCTCGGTCAAGACATCTGGCAACATCGAAATAGATAATATGGAGAACCCGAATTTATTTTCGCTGGCTGAGGGAAATAAAGAGCAAATGTATGCGTCAAGGCGGGAAGCTAACGGAATGATTGATTATTTGAATTTAAATTTGTCGGAGGAACAATGGCTTAAGCTCGACAGCTTATGCAAGGGAGGCTCTTTGAAGCTGGTTGTAGCTTACAGTCCGACATCGCTTGATTTGGTTGCTGGAGAGGAGGCTGAGTAATTGTGAATGGAACACCAGCGACTCTTGCAGTATTTATTGGCACGACTCCCAATATCGGAACGACAACCGCGGCGTTTGCAACCGCATATCGTATGGCGGAAGCATGCGGCAAGCCAATCGGCTACTTATGCCTTAATCTCAAAAGCGCGAAGATCCATCGGTATATCGGTGTAGACGAGCCGCTTGTAACGCTTGATAAGCTTCGTCCAGAGCTTCGTTCCTATACGTTGACGCCGGAGAAGCTTCGCAGGGCCGTATATTCTGTGCCAGATCAGCCGAATTTGCAGGTGCTGTTCGGTAATCTCATGAGAGATCAAGCTGAATATTTTACACCAGAAGAAGCGGAGCATTTGCTTTCTATTGCGGAACAAACTTTTGCATTTGTCATTTTGGATGTGGGTGCCTATTGGGACAACGCAGCGACTATTTGCTCTATCCGTAGAGCGGGCTCGCGCATACTCGTTACAACTCCTGCATTATCGCATTTTCAAGAGGATGGAAGACGCTGGATAGGCCAAGTATCGCCATTATTTGAAGTCGCGCCTGAACAATACGATTCGGTCATTATCAACGGTCCATGGAGAAACGGAGGTTATCAGATGAAGCATATTTGCAAAGAGCTGGGAACAAAGGCACTTGGACAGCTTCAATTAAGCGAGCCAGTTTTTAGTCAGTTGGATAGTGGGACGTATGCACAGTGGCTTAAGGTTGATACGGAGGGCAAGCAGGTTATGCAGGAGCCCGCCAAAGCAATGATGAAGAGGCATAATATACGCAGTATGAGCACTTCTGTTGCAGTACAGCCTTGGTATCGCAAACTGTTAGCGCATCGCAATGGTACGAGTTCGTGACAGCGGGGCAAAATCGATTTTCGCCTTCCCAATTCGCAGCTCAAATGCAATCGGAGAAAGAAAAACGTGAGCATGATGCAGTTGGTTCTTATTTGCCATCGGACGCACAAGAGGAAATGGGCAAGCTTGCCGATGATATTCGAACTTATTTAAGCGCCCCGCACGGGCTTGGCGAGGAAGAGCGCAGGCAATACAGCGAGACATTGAACCGTGCAGTGCTTGGTTATGCGCAGGAGCGTGAGCAAATTCTTGCGGTTATCACGGATCGATTAATTAGGCTTCGAATACATGGAGCAGCTAATATACAGCATTCGTTTCAATCGCTCGCAGAGGCGTTATTTGCGGAAGTCATAGGATTGAATGTTCTGGAGCTGGTGCTTGCTGACAAGGAAGGCTTGGAGGAAATACAAGTCGTTGGCGAGAGGATTTTTACGGTAAAGAATGGGGTTACAAATGCTTCAGGCTACCGCTTTAACGACATTCGAGAGGTGGAGCGCATCCAGCAAAATTTAGTGCTCTACAATAATGACCGCATCAACCCGCGTAAACGATGGGCAGAGGTGATGCTGCGAGATGGGTCGCGTGTTACGATGACAGGTTTTGGCTTCACGGCAAACCCAACCTTAACGATTCGATTCTACACGGTACGAAGCTTCAACCTTGAGACATTAAGTAAACAGGAATACCAGACGATTAATGCGCGAGTAGAGAGCTTGCTTAAAGCCATCTTAGCTGCACGATTCAATATGGTCATAATTGGACCAACGAACTCTGGAAAAACCAATTTAATGAAAGCTTTAATTGCTGAGCTGCCTGATGAAGAACGAATCATTACGATTGAGAGTCGATTTGAGATGATGCTGGGGCGTGATTTTCCAAATAAAAACGTTGTGGAATATATGACCGATGAAGAGGATTCCTATCATCGCTCGGATCAAGCTTTTAAGCTCGCGCTCAGGCAGTCGCCGCAGCGCATCATCCATGCCGAAATTCGCGACATGGATGCGAATATTTATGTCCGTGCCTGCACACGTGGACATACGGGAAGCATGACGACCGTTCATGCGAATAGGCTGGAGGATGTGCCAGAGGCGATAACCGATATGTGCATGCTCGACGGAAGAGGCATGAACGCTGAACGGCTCGCAAAACGAATTACACAGTATGTAACCGAAGTCGGCATTGAAATGAGTTACTTGGGCGGACGGCGAGTCGTTAGTCGGATAGGGGAGCTATGCTGGGAGAATGGGCAGACAATCGTTCGAGACTGGGCAAGATTTGATGAGTCGCGAAATGATTGGCAATTTCCAATGGAGCCAACTGTGAGGTCGGCTAGCAGGCTAATCACAGGGGGACACCACGATGAATAAACTTTCCACAGCAGCAGCGGCATCCTTATTATTTTGCTTAATGTTTATCGCGTTGTATCACCTGTTCAAGCTGTGGTCGGCTGAGCAGCAGCTTAGAAGCAAGCTGGCTTACCGGGCAAATAACGGCTGGCGCAAGAAGCTGGCTGAAGGGTTCAGACGATATAGCTGGCTGCATGATCATTTGAATGAACTGCTCGAGACGCTCCGATTGAAAATAACGCCTGCTACCTTTGCTTGTGTATCAGGATTGCTGTTGCTTGCGGGGATTGCTTCTGGGGGCATATTTTTTCAAAGCGTCAAAGGAACCTTGTTGTTCGGCGCGTTGCTAGGGTTTTTCCCTTATACAATATTACGAGCATTGCTAGTGCACCGCAGAATGCAGACGCAGATGGATTTTTTACCTGCGGTGGAGCTGTTTTATCAATGTTATCTCGTAACAGGTGAGCGGCATGTCCGGGTTGCGCTGCAGCGCACGGTGGAGGAGAGAAGGCTGCTCGGACCGATGCAGCTTGTTTTTGAACAGCTGTATCGTAATTTATCGGTTCGAGGCGATGATGAAGCAAGCCTGAGGCTGCTCTCCGTATCACTTGGCCATTTGTGGGCGGATTATTTCGTTCATATTTTGCGGGTGGAGCTTGTTGAGGGAGCTCCTATAACAGATAGCTTAAAAGAGCTTCTAACCGATATGCGCAAGGCAAGAAGAGCGGGCGAGCAGGAACGAAATCGATTGCTAGAAATTCGTGTAGCTAACTTCACGCCAATATTGTTCCTAGCTTTATTTGTAGGCATTAATCTCAGATACAACAAAGATAACTCTTATTATTACTACATCGTTGACCCGATGGGAAGAGATATGCTGCTAAATGCAATGGTGCTCATCTTTGCATCGTTCCTTATGGGTTTGTGGCTTTCACGTAAAAAGATGTGAAAGGAGGCAGTAAATGCCTGAATGGACAGGAGTATCAATACGGTTAGCGCTGTTAATAAGTCAGTGCATAGGCTGCGCGGCTGCGATTTATATGCTTTTGCAGCTGTGGCCGGAGCGGCCATCGAGATGGAAGCACCTTGCTGTATTCGGGTGGCGAACGAGGCAAGCACCCGATAAGTGGCTGCGGTTTTTGCTTATTTCAAGGCAGCATCCTTCGTTTATAGAGCGGGAGCTGCTGCTCGCAGGCTGTGGTGTAACCATCGATACAGCATGGTATGTTTTTGCAAGGCGATCGTTATTAATAGGTGTAAGCGGGATGATTATCTTGGCTGCTGCATGGTATGAGCGTATAAACGCCTATATCCCCATGTCGTATGCGGGTCCAGGCTTACTCATTGTGATGCTTGTTTTGTATGTCGACCTAATATGGCTGCGTTCTATTCGCAAGGTGCGCACCCTGCAAATTACGAAAGAAATATTCATTATTAGCAGGCAGCTTCTTTATTTATCCGATTCCTCACTCCATGTCCATGCGAAGCTTCTAAGATGTGTACCCTTTACGAGAGCGATGCGCTACGATCTTGAACGGCTTCTGGCTGAATGGTATCACGATGCGGGCGGCGCACTTCAACGGTTTAAGCAAAGGCTCGGAACGGAGGAGGCTTTGAGCTTTGTAGAAACGATTGATGCGCTTCGACTCCATGAGAGTCCGCAATATTACGAACTGCTGCGTGTACGTATAGAGGATTATAAAGAGAAGCTGGAGCTGGCTAAAGAAAGCCGTAAGGAATCAACCTCTTATTTTTTGTTTGTCATCGCGGGAATCCCCATCTTGTATACCTTTCAAGTGTTTATATATCCATGGGTGAGAGAAGGACAGAAGCTGTTTGAATCGCTAGGCTAATCATTAATCGGTTATTTTGGAAAGGAGGTGGTAGCATGCGTAATATTTTGATGACAGTCATGATGCTAGTTGTTGTTATCGTTTTGTTTAACTCAATCATCGCTGAGGACAAGACTGGAACTAGCAGTCAGATCGAATCGCAAGGAACAGCAGCCAATACGAAAATTGGCGCTCTGCTTCCTTAAGCTCAACTGCATAAATTTATAAAGTAGAGCGGAGGTGTTCCATTATTGCGCTCAATACTTGTATCGATGCTGCTGCTTATTGCCGTAATTATTTGCTATCAAGCAGTTGCTGATGGTGATAAGGGAATGAAGAAGCAAATCGATGGAGCAGGCAGCTCGATAAGCAGCCATATTAGGGAAATGAGTCCATGAAGCAAATATTGGTTTTTGTTTTGTTTGCAGGGCTTTTATGCTGGCTTATGTTTTCGCCCATTTATAAGCATGTTCTCATTGTTAGACAAGCTGTTTTGCAGCAGGAGGTAGATTATTTACTGGAAATAGGCGCTAGTGGAACCTACGGCTACATTAGTGAGGAAATGCAAGAGCAGTCTAGGCAGCGTATGGCTCGCTATGGCATGCAGGCTGACCAGATCGAATATAAACTAGCTACAACGAGTGGTGTCACAGCTTCAAACCCTAGCGCCCCTGTTGTAAGAGGGACCGGCATTTCGTTGACACTTAGCTACCCGTATGAGGATTTATTTGAAATAGATCGATTAATTGGTCTGGCACCTCCGCTGCCGAGCGAGCGAATGCGGGCTTTTGGAATGAAAATGAGTGAATATTTGCCATAACGGAAAGAGGTGAATGAATCGATGTACAAGCTATTGCTTATCGTGTTGATGATGACGGTCTGGATATCGATTCATTTGCTTCAGGTTGAAGAGGAGCTTGCGATGCGCACCTTGTTCCAAAGCAAACGAGCGATTAATCGAGCTGCGCATGCAGCTGCACAACAGCTTGATCCAGCGGCGCTTGGCAATGGCGTGCTTCGATTATCTCCAGGTGAAGCTGCAGCTGCAGCGACTTTATATTTGCGGGAAAATTTAAGGCTGGATGAACAAGGCATGCCGCTGCCGGAATCATTTCTGAAAGAGCGAGTTGAGGTGCTTGTATTTGAGATCGTAAATGATGAAAAAACCTTTCCATACCTTTATCGAAATGAAACCTTTGATTATGAGGTGACGCTTAATCGGCCGGGAGTTGTGTTGATTGTACATATCGTATATCCGCGAGCGTTTCAAGTGATGGATGCCATTGAATGGGATATTAAGGGGGCGGCGGAGCTGGTAGCAGGTTGACGAAAATTTGGAAAATTGGTGTAATAAGGGGAGGGAAATAAATAGGAGTTGATTAACGAAGTGATGGATATTAAAGCAGATGTTCCTGCTGAGCTTATCGAACAACGAATTGAGCTATTGCAGGACGTTATGAAAGCAGAAAGTATTAATGGTTTTCTTATTACTCAAAATGTAGATCTATATTATTTTTGCGGATCTATGCAATCGGGTTATTTATTTATTCCAAGCATTGGGGAACCTACCTTTTATGTACGTCGCAGCGTTCAACGCGCTAAGCTGGAGACGGTCATTCAGGTAGAGGAACTCGGTGCTTTTCGTGTTTTTGGAGAAACGCTGGCAAAAAACTATGCGTATTTGTTTAACAAAGGAGAGGAGCTGCGGATAGCCGCCGATCTAGATGTGCTTCCAGCGCAGCTATACATCAAGCTGACGGAGCTGCTTGGCACATCGGGACGTTGCGAGCTGATGGATGGCTCAGCTCACATTCGGAGATTGCGAATGATTAAATCTCCATGGGAAATAAGCCGTATCGAGGCAGCTGCCGAAGTAGTGGCACAAGCATTAAGCGAGGCGCTGAATGACCTTAAGGAAGGAATCAGCGAGCTTGAATGGATGGCGCGTGTTGAATATGAGCTTCGCATTCGCGGACATATTGGTTTGATGCGCATGCGCGGCTATAACCAAGAGATAACGACCGGTATGGTTATTTCGGGAGCTGCAGCAGCGGTTCCATCCTATTTTGACGGACCTGCGGGCGGACTTGGTCTTGGCGGGGCATCGCCGCAAAGCGTAAGCAGATCAATCATCAAACGCAATGAACCAATATTAATTGATATTGGCTGCTGTGTAGATGGATATGTTATCGATCAGACACGTACAGCCGTAATAGGGAAGCTTTCTGAAACCCTTCACCATGCCTACAAGGTTTCGGAGTCAGTAATTGCTGATTCTGAGAAACTTATGATTCCTGGCACCCCTTGCGCAAAGCTTTACGAGGCTGCGCTTGAGAGCTGTGCAGCGGCAAAGCTATCGGATCATTTTATGGGCTATGGTGCGGATCAAGCCAAGTTTCTAGGGCATGGCATTGGGCTTGAAATCGATGAGTGGCCTGTACTGGCAAAAGGTTTTCAAATGCCTCTGCAGCCCGGTATGGTTATCGCAGTTGAACCGAAATTCACGTTTCCGGGAGAAGGCGTGGTCGGTATTGAGAATAGCTATTTAATTACGGAGCAAGGCGCTAGGGCGCTGACTCGTTCCAAGGCGGAGCTCATTCTTTTGCCTTAACAAATAGAGGGGGAAACGATAGAAATGAATCGAAAGTTAACGAATCGGCTTCATCGTGATTATATTACGGTTTATCGCATTAGTGAGCTAATTACGAACGGTATTTTTCTCGCTTTAATCATCGCCTATTTTTCTTGTGCAACGATTTGGGATTGGACGCTAATACCAGGATGGATCGCATTATCCATTTTTGCCATCTCTTTTATTATGTTCACTTGGGTTATTCCAGAAATGAAGTATACGCGATTTTCATATGAGCTGTTTGACGACGAGCTTGAAATTCAATCAGGTCTTATCTTTTTGAGCAATGTTCTTGTTCCGATGGTACGAGTACAGCATGTCGAGCTTGAGAGCGGTCCTCTGATGCGGAAGTATGATCTGGCTAGCGTATCAATAGTTACAGCTGCTACAACCCACCGGATCAGTGGTTTGAAGCAATCGGAAGCAGAGCAGTTGAAACGTAAAATTGGAATTTTGGCTAAGGTGGATGATCAGGATGAATGATCGCCGCACGCTTCATCCAATTTATATATTGTTCGGACTGCTGAATACGATTAAAGGTTTTATTCCTGTTATTTTGATCGGCGTATTGAAAGGGACCAGTTGGACTAATTTGAATTGGTACTGGTATACCGGGGCAGCCGTGTTATCTGTCGTATTATTAGTCTTTAGTTTTTTTGAATGGAAGCGTTTCGGATTTTGGCTGGAAGAGGATCGTATTATCATTCAAAAAGGCTTGTTGTTCAGGGATGAGAAAACGATCTACTATACACGTATCCACTCCGTTAATGTCGAGCAGCCGCTTATACAGCGGATACTCGGGGTTGCTCAAGTGAAGATCGAGACGCCTGGCGGCAATAAGAAGGCAGATGGGATATTGCCGGCACTCTCTATAAAAGAAGCAAATGACATCCAGTACATGCTTAGAAAACAAGCGTCGTCGATCGTTGTACCGACTGATCCGGCTGCTGAACATATCGCGGTCAATGAACAGGCTGATGAGCAGGTTGTTGTAAAAATAAACAATAAGCCGCTTACACCGCAAGCTCCGGCTGCCTTGGCCAGCACCAAAAAATCGGAGATAACGTTATCGGCTGCGCAGCTTCTTCAAGCAGCTGCGACATCGACTAATTTTGGTCTCGTAGCGGCGTTTTTGGCGGGTTTGTTTTCTTTTGCAGATGATATTATCAATCAACTTCTCCCGGATCACTTTTTTGAAACGGTTGTCGAGGATTCAACTAGTTTAATGCCAAGCTACATACTCATCGTAATTGTTGTCGTTATTGGAATTGTGCTGGCATGGCTTCTGTCTATCGTTTTATACGTGCTCAAGTATAGCGGCTTCTCCATTAAAAGAGATGGCAGGCAAATTGCAGTTTCTTATGGTTTGCTTGAGAAAAAATCGTTTGTTTTTGACCCGAAGAAGGTTCAGGCTGTTATCGTCAACGAAGGACCACTGCGGCAGGCGATTGGTTATGCGGAAATCCAGCTTCAAATCGTATCATCGGATAAAAAGGAACAGCTTATGCTGCATCCTTTTCTCAAGTATTCCGATATTCAAACTGTACTCGAAGAATTTGTTCCTCAAATGAACATTCCTTCGAGAGCTAAGCTAATCGGTGCGCCGAAACGTGCCTTCATTTATTACGTTAGAATTGAGTTATTGATTACTCTGCTTTTATGTATCGCATTAGTCGTATTATTTAAAGCAGATGGGTTATGGTCGCTGATATTGTTGCCGCTAGTTATTTTGTGGAGAAAAAGCTGCTATAACGCTGCGGGGGTTTATTTGGGAGAAGGCCAGTTAACGCTTCGCAATCGTTTTTTATCACGATCAACTTATATGGTTAGGCGCCCGCAAATTGTAACGATGAGAGTAAGCCGCTCCATTTGGCAGCAGAAGAAAAATCTGTTTGCAATAGCGGTTCGGGTTCTGGGCAGCCCTTACGAATATCGTGTGAAATCACTCGATCGTGCGGACTTGCAGCCTGTATGGAATTGGTACAGCCGCAGTCATAACAAACAATAGAATAAGGTTTTCCTTACAACAGCTGCGGAAGAGCTACTATTTCCGCAGTTGTTTTATTTTAAAAAAATAAATTTAAAAGGAAATGAACGAAATGTGCTAGTGAACCGTCTAAGCTACAAGTGAATGAAAAAGAGGAGGTTGCGCGCTCGTGCATGACGAGACGAAGCTAATTAAGCAAGCAGTTCGCGGCGATTCGCGAGCGCTCTCTGAACTGCTGCGACAAAATTATTCATTTCTGTATCAATACGCACTTAAAGTAACGATGAACAAAACACGTGCGGAGGATGTCACACAGGAAACGATGCTTAAAGCGATTGAAAAAATAGCGACCTTTCAGAGTAAAGCCAAATTTTCCACTTGGCTTATAACGATAGCATCAAGACTTGTTGTTGATCGCATTCGTCGAAACGAGCTTGAAAAGCATTGGGTGCAAGAGGAGCAGTCGCTCAGGTCCATTCGCTACAATACTTTGCAGCGAGTAGATGAATGGCCCGAGGCGCTTCAAGCATTAGGTGATCTGAATAGCGATACTCGAATACCGGTATTGTTGAAATATTATTACGGCTACTCACAAGAGGAAATTTCCTCGATGCTGGATATCCCAGTAGGGACAGTAAAATCAAGGCTGCATAATGGGTTAAAGCAGCTGCGGAAGGAGCTAACGGAGCATGAAGAAGCTTAAAGAGGACATAGAGGATCAGAAGTGGTTCGACGATCAACTGCAAGAGACATTAAATCGATTTGATGCTATTCATGCACCGCATGTTCCAGAGCTGCAAAGATTCGAGGACATGGTGGATGCGCATAAGCAGCAAATGAAAAGAAAGCTATGGAAGGATCTTTTGATTTTTTGGCTGTTAGCTTGTTTGATTTTTGGAATGATGATGTGGATGTTGAATCGTAACTTGGTATGGTTCACTGTACTTCAAGTGGTCATTGCCGTTGGTGGCATAGGTTTTGTTGGCATAACGTTTGGCCTGAGGAAGGTGCGAACATGGAAGAGCTGAAGATCATACCGATTTGGGGATGGATTTTGCTTATCTCTGCTTTGATCGCACAATCAACGTGGCTATTCATTGATGCTCGTAAAAGGGACAGTATGCCTTGGTTTTGGGGGTTATGGGGGTTGATTCAGGCGCCGATGCCGCTTCTCTTTTATTTTATTTTTGTGCGGAGCGGATGGTTTCCACGTCGCCGTGGAAAAGGAAATGAATAGCCTGATCATTTTTAAATCGAACTAGGGGGGCTTTATAATGAATAATCAAATCGAATTGTCGGAAATATTACCTATCATTGCACCAATAATCGTTATTCAATTGATATTAATGGTGATTGCATTGGTATTGTGCGCTAAGGCGGAGAGCACACGCGGTCCTAAGCTCATGTGGGTTTTAATTATTATATTTGTAAATATTTTTGGCCCGATCGCCTTCTTTATTGCTGGAAGGAGGAATGAAAGATGAGCGCATTGCTTCAGGTGAAGGGACTCACAAAAACGTTTGGTACAGTTGATGCAGTGGCTGGAATCGATTTTTCGATTGCGACAGGCCACTGTGTTGCCCTTCTAGGACCGAACGGAGCAGGGAAAACGACAACAATTAAGATGATTACAGGTCTGCTTAAGCAGACGGCAGGACAAATGGATTTTATGGGATCTGCTCAAGCAGGCAATCATCGTGAGTTGATTGGATACTTGCCGCAATCACCTTCGTTCTATAATTGGATGACTGGAACGGAATATGTGATATATGCAGGGAGATTATGCGGTCTCAGCGCTGCAGAGGCCAAAAAACGAGCCAAAGCGTTGCTGGAGCGTGTCGGGATTTCCTCTGCTGCGAAGCGGAGAATAGGCTCCTATTCGGGAGGCATGAAGCAGCGCTTAGGTCTGGCTCAAGCGCTTGTCCATCAGCCTAAGCTGCTTGTTATGGATGAGCCGGTTTCAGCGCTTGATCCGATTGGACGCAGAGAGGTGCTTGAATTGCTGCGTGAGCTGAAGCGGGAGATGACGGTGCTTTTTTCGACTCATGTTCTGCATGATGCCGAGGAACTGTGTGATGATGTCATTATTATTCGGAATGGGAAAGTTGCGCTGCAAGGAGCGATTGAGCAGATTCGCAATGAGCATCGTAAACCGATCATTGAGCTTCAGATTGAACGTGATGCAAATTCAGAACGCTGGTTATCCTCCTATGTAGAGCGTATCCAGCCGGCCCTTACGAATAGCAGCAAAACTAGTCTCTTTCAAGATGTTCAATTGTACAATGGCATTGCACGATTTACTGTAAACGAAGTGGATGCAGCTAGACGGAGTTTGCTTGAAGAATTGACGAGAGAACAAATTAAGGTAAGCAAATTGGTGATTGGTCATTCATCATTGGAGGATTTATTTATGAGGGTGGTGACTGCATGAGTACAAAAGAAATGAGTCGTTTACAGACAGTTACTGTTCCTTCAGCTGGATCGTCAAGCTTTACTCGATACATGGTTATGGTTCAAAAGGAGCTTCTCGAACTTATGCGAAGCTTTAAGCTGCTATGGGTGCCATTAGTATTTATATTGCTCGGTATTATGCAGCCGGTATCAACCTATTTCATGCCGGTCATATTGGAGAAGGCAGGAAGTTTGCCGGAGGGAACGGTTATCGAAATTCCTACGCCGCTTGGTACTGAGGTTCTTGCACAAACACTGCAGCAATTTGGCACACTAGGGGTTCTTGTTCTCGTACTCGTTTGTATGGGGACGGTGTCAGGTGAGCGTATCAACGGCTCAGCATCACTTATTCTTGTAAAGCCGATTTCGGTATTATCCTACATCTGCTCCAAATGGACCGCTATCGTTTTGCTTACCTGGGGTTCATTTATAGCGGGATATCTTGCTTCTTGGTACTATACAGACTTGTTGATCGGCGATGCTCCAATGGATAAGGTGTTTAACAGCCTGCTTATCTACGGTTTATGGCTCACCTTTGTAGCAACGATTACGCTCCTTTTCAGCTCGCTGCTTCGGAGTCCGGCGGCTGCGGCGTTCTCGGCATTAGGGGGAGCTGTCATCTTATCCATTTTGACGGGGCTGTTTCCTAAGGCACTGGGGTGGAGTCCAGGCGCATTAAGCGGTTTTGCCTATCAAGCCGCGGTATCAGGTATAGAAAATAATAGTCGATTCGGGTGGTCGATTCTGATTACGATATTATGTATTGCAGCGTCTATTAGCTTATCAACAACTGTTCTTCGCAGAAGTTCAGCTGTTGAATAATGTAATTATTCCGTCTATCAACTCTCTTCGATTGGACACCGCTATCATTTTTTAGTAGGATAGTAGTGAAAGAATCAGCGGCGAAGAAACAGGAGTTGAGGACGATGCTACAGCTAGGCACAAAGGTCGTCATTGTGGCTGACCAATATGAACAAAACCTGCCCATCGGGGAACATGGTTATATTATAGCTTACGACCGCAATGCGGATAATGTATTTGATTATGTGCTCAGAGTACCCTCTGCGAATCGTAATTTCCTTATTCCTGATGAAGATGTAGAACTTGAAGAGGTACTCATTCAAGATGAGGTTGACCGCATTGAACGTGAGGCTTTAATTGATTTTGCTCTTGCTACACATAATGAAGAATTGTTTAAACGAATTATGAACGGCGAAGTAGAAGCGGAAGCGGAGCCAGAGAGTACGGCTACGGAGACGCTTAGCCCAGCGGACTTTATTCGTCAGGTTAATTTAAAGGCTTGGATTTAAAAAGAATAGCTTTGAGCATTGACTGTTCTGTAGTCACTTTTGTGACCGCGGAGCAGTCTTTTTTTGTTCATAGAATTATAGAGATTTATGTGAGCTTGAGGTGATAAAATGGACGAAATGTTATGAACGGTGGAAGGGGCTACTGCATTGCACAGAGATAGCGTTAAAAGATTGATCAAAATAGCAGTATTTCTACTCATTACAATCTTATTGACAGCCAGCCTGCAGATATTAACGCAATCTAACCGGGACTTGCCGCAAGCGAAGCGTGGAGTGCTGGATTTGTCTAATTGGAACCTCGAGCAGGATGGCCCTGTCTTTCTTGATGGTGAATGGGAATTTTACGAAGGACAGCTGCTTACGCCTGCCGATTTTCACCAAAATAATTCGGAAATTTCTTATTTATCTGTACCTGCTACTTGGACAGGGAAAAACGCTGAAGGAGGTATGGCTCGAAAAGGCTTTGGGACGTATCGCCTTAAGGTTCTGCTCCAAGATGAAAAGGAAGGTTTGGGTCTGAAAACAAGAAGTATCCGGATGGCTCATCGGCTATTTATTAATGGCAAATTGGAAAGTGAAAGTGGACAGCCATCCTCGAGTAAAAAATTGAACAAGCCTGGAAACACGCCTTCTAGCGCTTTTTTTCAAACGGAAATGAAGGAAGTTGAGCTTGTCGTTCAGGTATCCAATTATGAGTTTGTCACCGGGGGAATCGTCAATTCGATTTCGTTCGGATTGGATTACGATATTAGCAAGATGAATGGCAGACAGCTAGGTATAGGAATTGGACTTGTTTTGATTATGGGTATGTTCGGGGCGTATCATCTTATCTTTTATTATCTTGGGCGGAGGAATAAAGCTTACTTGCTTAGCGGATTGTACCTGCTAATCTTGTCTTTAGAGCGTTCACTGAATGGTGAAAAAATATTTCAACAGCTGCTTCCTAACATTCCATTCGACATCACTTATAAGCTGCTTGATTTGAGCCAAGTTTTAAGTGCTATGGTCATTATTATATTTTTTTGTTCATTTGATGCTAGTCTATTGTCGCGGAGAAACTTAAAGCTGTTTCAAACGCCATTTATCCTTTATATTGCTGCTGTTTTGCTGCTGCCGTACAGCGTTCACATTAATGTAAAAGGTTTAACTTTATATTATTTAGGGCTGTTGGTCTCCTATATTATTTTGAAAATGGCTGTATTTTACATACGCAGTGAGAGTACTTCGTCTGAAGGGAAAGAATGGCTTCTGTTCATTGGGAGCGGTGTTTCTTTGATGGTATTTCTCCTTTATGATGGTCTCTACTCGACGAATGTCGTAGACACTAATTTAGTGGGAACATTCGGTATTATCGGATTTATTGTCATTATAAATATTTTGCTTGCTGTAAGATTTTCGAATGCCTATGAGAAAGCTGAAATACTCTCCCGTCAATTGCTCGTTTCCAATCAATTGAAGGATGAATTTTTAATGAGTACCTCTCACGAGATCAAAACACCTTTGCACGGTATTATGAACATGACAGCTCATTTGCTTAAGGATGAGGATCATAATTTGCAGCTAAAGCAAAAACAAAATCTTTGGTTGATCAAGGATACTTCCACTAAACTATCTATGTTAATTCATGACTTAATTGATGTAAGCCGTTTGAAGCATGGAGAATTAAGGCTGCATATGACAGTGGTGGATTTGCGAGTAGCCGTCCAGATCGTATTTGATGTGCTGCAATTCGAGCTAGCTGGGAAGTCGGTGCGATTAGACAATCAGGTGGAAGTGGATATATGGGTAGTTGCAGACGAAAGCAGACTTAGACAGGTGCTCTATAATCTCATTTATAACGCAATCAGGCATACAGAGAACGGCTGGATAAGGGTTAATTCGAGCCTGATAGACAATAGGGTAGCTATCACTGTTGAGGATACGGGAAAAGGGATTCCGAGCAATAAATTTTTGAAGGTTTTCGAATATTTTGAGCAGTTGGAAGAAACCCTTCCGACGGATGGTTATATGGGAATGGGAGTCGGTCTGTACATTAGCCGCAAGCTGGTTGAGCGAATGGACGGCGAAATTCGAGTGGATTGGTCCGAAATCGGTGAAGGAACTCGTATGCTCTTTACATTGCCTAGGGCTTTAGACATTCAAGGCTATCGGGAAGCTTCGGCATCCTCAGAAAACGAAATGGTGCAGCGAGTGACTGCTGATCACGCCTCGCTCGACGTTATAGGCTATCATGATCATACCATTTTAATCGTGGATGACGAGGCCTCCAATATTTATAGCTTATTGCATATCTTAAAGCAGCATCGATACAATGTGATTACAGCATTTTCGGCTAAAGAAGCGATGTTCAAGATGGACGAGCATCCTCATGTGGATCTTGTTATTTTAGATGTTATGATGCCAGGTACTTCTGGTATTGAACTATGCCGTACACTGCGAGGCCGCTATTCTATTCTAGATTTGCCCATTCTCTTCGCGACTGTTAAGGACACGCCTGCAGATATTGCGTTAGGTTTCAGGGCAGGTGCTAATGATTATATAACAAAGCCATTTGATGGTGAGACGCTGCTTGCTAGAATCCAAACCTTGATTGCAATGAAAACCTCTATTCAGGAGGCCATTCAAAATGAGCTAGCTTTTCATCAGGCTCAGATTAAGCCTCATTTTTTGTTCAACGCGTTAAGCAGCGTTATTTCCTTCTGTTATACAGATGGAGAAAAAGCAGCCTATTTACTGTCGATGCTTAGTCAATATATACGCTACATTCTAGATACGGATCGATCTAATTTAGTCGTTCCTCTAGACCGTGAGCTTGAATTGATTCATGCCTATGTTGAGATCGAAAAAGCTAGGTTTGGAGAGCGGTTTACTTTTATCTCTCATGTAGATGAAGGTCTTCAAGATGTAGAGATTCCTTCTTTATGCATACAGCCATTTGTTGAAAATGCGATCCGTCACGGGTTATTTGATAAAGAGGGAGAGGGCACTGTTTCATTAAAGATTAATGAAGGACATGGCTATATACAAGTAACCGTCGAGGACGATGGTGTTGGAATGCCGGATATTCTGCTTAGTCAAATAACGAGCGGAGAGAAGCGGGATGGGGGCATTGCCATCGCTAATATTCGAAAGCGGCTAGAGGCCATTTCTGGTGCTGCATTCACTGTTCATTCAGAGCTAGGGAGCGGAACAAAGATAACGATGTATTTGCCTTATGGTATCGTAGGGTGAATAATCATGACTCAACACTTGGACGATATTTTGGATGAAGGATTAAAGGGGTGAAGATTATGTTTCGGGCTGTCATTATAGAAGATGAGAAGCCGATTTTGGAATTAATGAAGGTTATTTTAGGACGGAATACTAATTACACTATTGTGGGAGCTTTCACTAATCCTATTGAAGCGCTAGAGAAAATGGAAGACATTAAGCCCGACGTAGCTTTCATAGATGTGGAGATGCCTAAGATGAATGGGCTTGAGCTTTCACGGAAAGTACGAGCGTTAACAGTGCAGACGGAGATTGTTTTTACAACAGCTTACAAGAACTATGCTCTGGACGCGTTTGGGGTAGAAGCGATTGATTATATTTTAAAGCCGGTAACACCTTCAACAATTGAACGGGTGACGGAACGTCTAGTTAATCGGCAGCGCTCAACTATGATGGTCATCCCTCAAAAGGACCTATCTATGATCCAATGTTTTGGTGGGTTCGAGGTCCGCAATTCGGAAGGGGTTCCTGTACATTTTCGGACACGCAGGGCAGAGGAGCTGTTTGCCTATTTTTTGTGTCATTCGGGACGCAATATTAGCAAATGGCAGGTAATGGATTTATTGTGGCCGGATATGCCGGAGGAGAGAAGCTCTTCCAATCTATACAATACAATTTATCTTATGAAGAAAATATTGAAAGAAAATGATCTCGGCATGAGCATCCGTAAAATGAATGATGGCTACATGATGGAAACGGGAAACCAAATGTATGATGCGCTAGCGTTCCAACGCTCAAATGTATCTTTTACCGAGGGTAAGCTGGATAGGGAGCAAATGGAGTATCTATGTGCATTGTATCAAGGGCCGCTACTGGACGGGAAAACCTATCTATGGAAAATCTCACTGGAGGAAGCTTATTTTAAACAATACTCCATGATGACCAGAAAGCTAGTCGAAGATGATTTATTATCGAATGACTGGAATCAAGCGGAACAGCGCCTCGACAAATATTTGGCTGTTTATCCGCTTCATGAAGAGATGAATCAGCTTATGATCRATATTTATGAGAAACAAGGGAACAGGGAGAAGATGCTTCGACTATATACGAAATATGAGAGGGCTTGCCGCGAAGAGCTTGGAATAGAGCCGTCTTTGGATATGAAGAGCAGGTTATCTTCGTTCTAGATTCATTAAAAATATAGTTATAAACAATTAGAGCAGAGGAATGTCCTCTGTTCTTATTTGTTTTTTCGACATGTTGTGACGAATTGTGAGATTTTGTTGAGTTTCGATTGTTAAGATTCTTCCAAACATGGTAATAGCCAATCACACGGTGGGAGAGAGGTCAAAAATATGCTTAGTTTAGTAAGGTCCAAGAAGATAATCAGTATGATTCTATTCGCGCTGATGGTCAACCTATGCTCGTCATTGTTTATTGAGGATGGGAGAAAGGTAAATGCGGCTGGAACTGACACAACTGCAACATTTAATAAAGCGTATATTACTAGCTTTACTCATGGAACAGTTGATGTTGTAAATCTGACAGATCTGACGGTGGAAAAGAAGAAAATTAAGGCAGGAAAATACGCTAACAGCGCTGCTATCAACCCGAATCAGAAACAGGTGTTTGTAACCAACAGGGGGGATAATACGGTTACAATTATTGATCCTACGGATGATGATAAGGTAATCAAAACGATTCAGGTCGGGCATGATCCACAAGGTGTTGCTTTTAATAAGGAAGGGACTAAGGCCTATGTGGCAAATCACGAAGGTAATACACTTTCAGTAATTAATACAAAATCTCTTGAAGTCAATAAAGAAATATCAGTATCAGGTAAGCCCGTTGCTATGGCTGTGATCAGAGATAAGCTTTATGTTACCGGAAGGGAGTCTGGTAAAGTCTCGGTTATTGATATCTTAAGCGATGAGATAATTATGGATATCCCTGTAGGGAAAAGTCCTTTTGGACTTTCGGCTAATCCATTAGGCACCAAAATTTATATAGCTAATCATGAGTCTGGAACAATCTCAAAAATCGATGTGGCAACAGGAACAAAGGAAGCAGACGTAAACGTGGGCACGGCTCCAGCTTCAACAGAAGTTAGTCCCGATGGCAGTAAGGTATATGTAGCAAATGTGGATAGCAACTCTGTATCAGTGGTTAATACAGAAACGCTCAATGTTGAAGCTACCATTAATGTTGGTCAAATGCCTTACGTAATTGGTCTTTCAAGAGATGGCCTTCATGCTTATACGATTAATTATCTTTCGAGTGATATGAGTGTAATTGATACAGCCACTAACGAGGTCATCAAGACTATTGGGTTGAGTGATGGTCCTTTTATGGTCGGAACCTTCATGGTTCCTGTTGCTGTTGCATTGGATGCTGAACCCTCTGAACCATCCGAGCCAGCAGATAACAAAGCACCTGTTGTGACAGCGCTAACTCCTGTTAAGGATGCACAGACTGTTAGTGTGGATACTAATCTTAAATTAATGTTTGATGAGAAAGTAAAGGCATTGGCGGGTAAAAAGATAACGCTTTGGAAGCCTCGGGAATTATCAATGATTAATGGACCTCAATACCCGATCTTAATAAGCGATGCAACGTTAGTAGAATCAATTGATGCAGGTGATTCGACAAAGGTAACAGTCTTGGATAATGTAGCAACAATTAATCCAGCAGCGGATCTGGAATATCAGACGACTTATTTTGTGAAGATTGAACCATCTACTTTTACGGATATTGCAGGAAATGGCTATGCTGGATTAACCGCTGATGTTGAAATCCATGATGGTCAAGTACAGGATACTTATACCGAATCATGGCATTTCAAAACGGGTAAGGCAGCAGATACAACCGGCCCGGTGGTGACAACATTTGTACCCGCAAAAGCAGCTGTGGATGTTTCCGTCAGTACGGACATGACATTAACGTTCAACGAAAATGTGAAGGCTGGAACAGGCAAAAAAATAAAGATTTTTGAACCGGGCAGAGCCACACCGGATGGAACAAATCCAAGTGCTCCAATTTTACTTGAAGAAATAACTTCATCAGATACGAGCAAAATAACGATTTCTGGGAACAAAGTTACCATTAATCCAACGAAAAACATGAAAAACAACACCTATTATTATATCCTCATGGATAAAGGTGCGTTTCAGGACATATACAATAATGATTTTGATGGCATGTTCCAATTCATTCAGTTGATGAACGAAAACGTAATGTATATGGGTGAGCCGGGGAAGATATGGTTCTTCAAAACAGAAGCTGCACCAGACACAACAGCGCCGACAGCTATTGGATATACACCAGCTAATAATGCGCTTGATGTGGCGGTTGATGCTAGCTTACAGCTGACTTTCAGTGAGATCGTGGAAGCGATGGCAGGCAAAAACATTAGCATCCGCAAAGCAAGTGATGATAGTGTTGTTGAAACCATTGCGGCTAACGATACTGCAAAATTGACACTAGCAGGAACTAAGGCAACCATTAAATTGTCAACTAGTTTAGCTAACGACACGGGTTATTACATTCTGATTGATGATGGAGCCTTTAAGGACAAGGCAGGCAATACGTATAAGGGCATTACAGGTAAGACGATCTGGAGCTTCAAGACAGCAAAGAGTGTTTCGCCACTAACTGTCACGGCATTATCTCCTATTGATGATGCTTCAGCAGTGGCCACTAACTCCGATTTGTTGCTAACTTTTAGCGAGAATGTACAAGTGATTCCGGGTAAAAAGATTTTTATCAAGAAGCAATCTGATGACAGCATTGCTCATACTTTTGAAATTAGCAGCATTAGCGATGTAAGTGTATCTGGTAATAAAGTAAAGATAAATCCTTACCTAATGGTATCGGATGTTCCAGGGAATTATTTGGAATACAATACTGCTTACTATGTTCAAATAGAAGCGGGAGCACTGAAAAGCACGACCAGCAGTGCACAATACGCAGGTATTGCAGACAAGACAACTTGGAACTTCACTACAGGCGCTGCTCCGGAAAAAAACGAACTGAAGGTTACAGCATACTCACCTGCAGGAGGGACAAATAGTGTTTCTCAGAGTACAGCTCTAAAACTGACGTTTAGCACAAATGTTCAGGGAGTAAACGGCAAGAGCTTTGAAATTAGAAAGAAGTCTGACAATAGCGTTGTGCATAAAGTGAGTATCGGAGAAATGGGAGTCGAGATATCGGGAAATACGGTAACGATCAATCCTCCAATCCTCCCGCAACCTGGCAATGGTCCTAAGGTCGAATATTTGGAGCCAGGTACAGAATATTACGTCCTAATTGCAGCTGGAGCTTTGAAGGATAAAGACGGAAACAGCTATGCGGGTATTTCTGATAAATTAGTATGGACCTTTACCACGGAGTCAGATTTGGAACTGGATACAGACGGAGATGGTATTCCAGACTCCATTGATCCAGACGATGACAACGACGGTTTGACGGATGAGCAAGAAGCGAAAATAGGTACAAATCCAAAAGATCCTGATACCGACAAGGATGGAATCAACGATAAAGATGATCCATTCCCAACGGATGCTTCTAAGCCGGGTACAGTAAACGGTGAGCTGGACACAGACGGAGATGGCATACCAGATTCGACTGATCCAGACGATGACAACGACGGTTTGACGGATGAGCAAGAAATTAAACTAGGTACAAACCCAAAAGATCCAGACACCGACAAGGATGGAATCAACGACAAGGACGATCCATTCCCAACGGATGCTTCTAAGCCGGGTACAGTAAATGGTGAGTTGGACACAGACGGAGATGGCATTCCAGACTCGACTGATCCAGACGATGATAACGATGGATTGACGGATGAACAAGAAGCGAAAATAGGAACGAATCCAAAAGATCCTGACACCGACAAGGATGGAATTAACGACAAGGACGATCCATTCCCAGCGGATGCAGCTAAGCCGGGTACAGTAAACGGTGAGCTGGATACAGACGGAGATGGCATTCCAGATTCGACTGATCCAGATGACGACAACGACGGTTTGACGGATGAGCAAGAAGCGAAAATAGGTACAAATCCAAAAGATCCTGATACTGACAAGGATGGAATCAACGATAAAGATGATCCATTCCCAACGGATGCGTCTAAGCCGGGCAAAGTAAACGGTGAGCTAGATACAGACGAAGACGGTATTCCAGATTCGACTGATCCAGACGATGACAACGACGGTTTGACGGATGAGCAAGAGGTAAAACTGGGTACAAATCCAAAAGATCCTGACACCGACAAGGATGGAATCAACGACAAGGACGATCCATTCCCAACGGATGCTTCTAAGCCGGGTACAGTAAACGGTGAGCTGGACACAGATGGAGATGGCATTCCAGATTCGACTGATCCAGACGACGACAACGACGGTTTGACGGATGAGCAAGAAGCGAAAATAGGTACAAATCCAAAAGATCCTGATACTGACAAGGATGGAATCAACGATAAAGATGATCCATTCCCAACGGATGCGTCTAAGCCGGGCAAAGTAAACGGTGAGCTAGATACAGACGRAGACGGTATTCCAGATTCGACTGATCCAGACGATGACAACGACGGTTTGACGGATGAGCAAGAAAAAGCAATTGGAACGAATTCAAAAGATCCAGACACGGACAGAGATGGTGTCAATGATAAGGATGATTATTATCCGCTCGATCCAACGAGATCCAGTTATTCAGGCAACAACTCGGGCGGCAACGTGACGCCAAAGCCTGATAAGCCTGATCCGGTTGAAGTTCCAGAACACAAAGAAGTCAAAGCTTATATTATTGGTCATCAGGACGGAAGCTTTAAACCAGAGAAAGGGATTACACGTGCTGAAATGGCAGCGATACTTGTTCGCATACTGGGCAAGGAAGCTGAATTATCTTCCGTGAGCAGCACGGGCGTTGATGCTGAGCATTGGGCTGCAAAATATATTGCAATCATAACCAAATTGGGTTTAATGGTTGGTTATCCAGATGGCAGCTTCAAACCAAATCAGACGATCACTCGTGCGGAAATGGCTGTTATTATTAATCGATTGATGGAGCATATTGAAACCGGCGGCAAAAGCTTCTCTGACATTAATGGGCACTGGGCACAAACGGCCATTGATCAGGGGACTGCAGCAGGAATTTTCAACGGGTATAAGGATGGTACATTTGCGCCAAACCGCGTTCTTACGAGAGCAGAGGCTGTTGTCATATTCAATAGACAGCAGGGCAGATCTCCTCTAGCAGGAGCAGATCAACAATGGAGTGACGTTTCGCAGAAGCACTGGGCGTATGAAGATATTCAGACTGCGAGCATCGACCATGAGATTAAAGAGCAATAATGCTAACGGTCATCTAGAGCATTTCAGTAAGAACCTGATTCTCTAAAACTAAAAAGCAGCCTGCCTCACAACAGCTTAAGTTGTGAGAGTAGGCTGCTTTTGTTTGTTTGATAAACGATAGCTTTTACGCCCAACTCTTCTGCTTTAGATCCAGTTCCTTTTATGTGGAAATTAAGAAGTGATTTGCCGTTTACATTGATGTTCTCCCTGTATGTGCGATATAATAGGAAGAATGATTACAGGAATAGGAAAGGAAGAATACCTGATGAGCATTTCACCTAAGGATGTAGACCATGTAGCAAGACTTGCTCGGTTAGAGCTATCCGATTCGGAGAAGGATCAGTTTACGGAGCAGCTCAATGCGATTTTGAAATATGCGGAAAAGCTAGAAGGCTTGGACACGGAAAATGTTGAGCCAACCAGCCATGTGCTCCCTATAACGAATGTAACGCGCGCGGATGAGAAACGCCCGTCGCTGCCGATCGAGAAGGTTTTGCTAAATGCGCCTGATGAAGAAGATGGACAATTTAAAGTACCTGCGGTGCTTGAATAATACGAATGGGTTTAATTTGAAGGGAGGAACTACTGTTGGCACTGTTTGATTTGCGCCTGCAGGATGTACATAACAAGCTTAACAATAAGGAACTGTCTGTTTCTGAGCTGGTTAGCGCATCATTTGCGAGAATTGCGGAAACTGAGCCTGCTATTAAGGCTTTTATCACATTAAATGAAGAGAATGCACGCTTGCAGGCTTCCGAGCTGGACAAGCAATTGCAAGAAGGCGGCGACCAAGGTTTATTGTTTGGATTGCCGGCGGGTGTTAAGGATAATATTGTGACTGAAGGTCTACTGACCACTTGTGCGAGTCAGTTCTTAAGCAATTACAATCCTATTTATGATGCCACTGTTGTTCGCAAGCTGAAAGTAGCTCAGTCGGTAACGATTGGCAAGCTGAACATGGATGAATTTGCGATGGGCGGTTCCAACGAGAACTCCAGCTTCTATCCAACTCGCAATCCATGGAATACGGATTATGTTCCAGGCGGCTCAAGCGGCGGATCCGCAGCTTCGGTTGCTGCTGGACAAGTTTATTTCTCGCTTGGCTCCGACACTGGCGGCTCGATTCGTCAGCCAGCTGCTTATTGCGGTATCGTTGGCCTCAAACCAACATATGGCCTAGTATCACGCTTTGGACTTGTTGCTTTTGCATCTTCTTTGGACCAAATCGGTCCGCTTACCAAAAATGTTGAAGATTCCGCATTTGTGCTGCAAGCCATTGCTGGTTACGACACAAGCGACTCTACATCAGCGAATGTGGATATTCCAGATTACACAGCAGCTCTTACAGGCGATGTAAAAGGTCTGCGTATCGGTGTGCCTAAAGAATACCTAGGAGCTGGTATTGATCCGCGTGTGAAAGAAGCGGTACTTAAAGCGCTGGCAGTGTACGAATCACTGGGCGCGACTTGGGAAGAGGTTTCACTTCCGCATACGGAGTATGCAATCGCTACTTACTATTTGCTTGCTTCCTCGGAAGCATCGTCAAATCTAGCTCGTTTCGACGGCGTACGTTACGGCGTACGTGCGGAAGATCCTAAAAATCTCATTGATTTGTATAAGAAATCCCGCAGCGAAGGATTTGGCGCTGAAGTAAAACGCCGGATTATGCTTGGAACCTATGCTCTAAGCTCTGGCTATTATGACGCATATTATTTGAAAGCTCAGAAGGTGCGTACACTTATCAAGCAGGACTTTGACCAAGTGTTCAGCCAATATGATCTCATCATCGGACCTACGGCTCCGACACCTGCGTTCAGAATCGGAGAGCAAGTTGGAGATCCATTAACGATGTATTTAAACGATATCTGTACGATACCGGTAAGCTTGGCTGGCGTTCCTGCCATTAGCGTTCCTTGTGGAACGGCAGATGGCTTGCCGATTGGCTTGCAAATTATCGGGAAAGCGTTCGACGAATCGACGGTGCTGCGCGCCGCTCATGCGTTCGAGCAGCATACAGAGCATCATAAACAACGTCCGCAGCTATAAGCGGACCTATATACGTTTACGAAGGGATCGATACGAATGTCTGAACCGAACAAATACGAGACGGTTGTCGGGCTGGAAGTCCATGTGGAGCTGCATACGAACAGTAAAATCTTTTGCGGCTGCTCTACGGCTTTCGGCGCGCCGCCGAATACCCATACCTGTCCAGTATGCCTTGGACATCCCGGCGTTTTGCCGGTATTGAATCGCCAAGCCGTTGAATATGCAATGAAAGCGGCAATGGCTTTGAACTGTCAAATTGCAGATATCAGCAAGTTTGACCGTAAAAACTATTTTTACCCTGATTCGCCAAAAGCGTATCAGATTTCGCAATTCGATCAACCAATTGGTGAACATGGCTGGATTGATATTGAAGTGGGCGGAGAAACCAAACGAATTGGGATTACGAGGCTGCACCTTGAAGAGGATGCAGGCAAATTGACTCACGTCGATGGCGGTTATGCATCACTTGTCGATTTCAACCGTGTAGGTACGCCGCTAATTGAGATCGTATCAGAGCCTGATATTCGTACACCTGAGGAAGCGAAAGCATACCTCGAGAAAATCAAAGCCATCATGCAGTATTGCGATGTTTCTGATGTGAAGATGGAAGAGGGCAGCTTGCGCTGTGATGCAAACATAAGCCTTCGTCCATACGGACAAAAGGAATTTGGTACACGTGCGGAGCTTAAGAACATGAACTCCTTCCGCGGCGTTCAGCGCGGCCTTGAGTATGAGCAGTTCCGCCAAGCGGAAATTCTCGATAGCGGAGGTGAGGTTATCCAGGAGACGCGTCGTTTTGACGATGCACTTGGTAAGTCCTTCTCTATGCGCGGCAAAGAAGAAGCACATGATTATCGCTACTTCCCGGACCCGGATCTAGTACAGCTTCATATTAGTGAAGACTGGAAGCAAAGCATTCGTGCGACAATTCCAGAATTGCCTGATGCGCGCAAAGCGAGATATACGGCTGATTACAGCTTGCCTTCCTATGATGCTGAAGTCATTACTTCATCTAAGAAGCTTGCTGATTTCTTCGAGGAGAGCCTTTCTTACACGAAGGATGCCAAATCCGTATCGAACTGGATCATGGGTGATTTGCTTGGTTATTTGAATGCCAACGGTCAAGAAATTACCGATGTAAAGATTACTGGACAAGGCCTAGGTGAAATGATTGGTTTGCTTGAGAAAGGCACAATCAACGGTAAAATTGCCAAAACGGTATTTAAAGCGATGCTGGATTCAGGCAAGTTGCCACAGCAGATTGTAGAGGAACAGGGTCTCGTTCAAATCAGTGACGAAGGCGCTATTCAAGCCATCGTTAACCAGATCGTTGAAGCAAATCCGCAATCTGTTGAAGATTACAGAGCAGGTAAAGATAAAGCAATTGGCTTCCTTGTTGGTCAGGTTATGAAGGAATCAAGAGGGAAAGCAAATCCTGCACTCGTGAATAAGCTGCTTGTAGAGCGCTTGAAATAAGAGCAGTTGCACGCAAATAGACGCGGTTCATCAACATGATGAACCGCGTCTTTCTTTTTGTACATCACTCTGGACAGAAGACCTGTAAGCTCCATACGCTGCATACAATTATGTTACAATAGCGAATATAGAAAGGTCGGGATTGTTTATGCTACTAAGTACACTTCATAATCCTTGGTATATTAGTGAACTTCATATTTTATTAAGGCTCCTGCTTGCCTTGCTATTGGGCGGACTTATTGGCTTCGAGCGAGAACAGTCGAATCATGCTGCTGGACTTCGAACGAATATTCTAGTTTGTTTAGGTTCTTGCTTGTTGATGCTGCTATCCATGTACGGTTTCTCAGCATTTGTCGACGAGCCTAACGTACGGGTTGACCCAGCGCGACTTGCAGCCGCAGTTATTACAGGCATTGGATTTCTAGGTGCAGGTACTATTTTATTTACCGGAAAATCAATAACGGGTTTAACGACAGCGGCGTCCCTATGGGTCGTTTCTGCAATTGGATTAGCAGTCGGAGCAGGCTTTTATTTTGCATCAGCTACCGCAACGATCATGGTTCTTGTGACATTATGGGCGTTTAATAAGCTGGAAAAAAGGTATATTAGTGCAAAGAAAGAGCACTTGCTCAAAATAAAAGCTAATAATTTATCTCAAGCTATGCTTGAATTAAATAGCCTATTGACTGATCGGAAAATCATCATGAGAAAAATGCTGCTGGAAGAATGCGAGGGTGAAGAGGAAGGCGAGCAGATTTTGCTGCAGGTGTATATTACACTGCCTAAATCAGAAGCATTGTTAGTGCTCCTCGATAATATAAAGCACTTGGAGGGTGTACGTTGGGTCAGCTCAGAATAAAACGAATAAAAAATAGGCTTCTCACCGTATTATTCGCATTTGCTATGCCAGGAGCAGGACATATGTATACGGGACAGCATCCGAAAGGCTTACTGTTAATTGCGGCCTTTTGGCTGGATTTGACGGCGATTGTACGATTAGCCGATTCAGATGGCGGCAGACATTTGCTGTTGATCGTTTATTTAGGTATTATGCTTCCTATTTTTTATTTTATTAGCGTGTTTGATTCCTTGCAAAGCGCGGATGCCGATAATAACAACCCCGTTGCACTGAATCGCACACATGGTATTTTACTTTTGGCGGCGGGAAGCGTCATGCTTATTTTAGTGAAGCCTCCACAAGCGATTTTACCCTGGATGAATGAACTAGCGGAGTTATGTGTTGGCCCGATTATTATAATCGCTTCAATATTGCTGCTGTCACGTTCAAGGAAAGGAAGAGTTACTATGTTTAAGCTGGGACGCTTTACAGCAGCGGCACTGGTATTGGTCGTAGGAGGATTGCTTCTCTGGGATCAAATTCAAGGACGGAATGATATTTCATTGCTTGGTCAATGGTGGCCGGTTATTTTTATTTTGCTAGGTTTAGAAATCATACTATACAGCATAAAGTTTAAAGACATAGAAAAAAAGCTTCGATTTGATGTTGGAGGCGCGATGATCGCTGTTGCGATTTCGTTGACCGCTTACGTTGTGACCCAATACGCGGATATCCCTTATCGTTGGCTGGATCAATTTAATGTTGATTTGAACGGGGCAGCAGAATTTGGAGAAGAGAAAGGATTTCATTATGAGAAGACCATCATTAAGGTTCCTTTAGATGAAGCGATTTCACTCATTCGTGTAGTTAATCCCAATGGGCAAGTAACCATTCGATCGGGCGACGTGCAGGAAATAGAGCTTTTGACCGCTGTATGGGTTGATGTGCCAGGCAAAACGGAGGCTGATGCGATCGCAGAGCAATCAACCGTCAAAATAAATCCAGGCGCTGAAGTAACGTTGGAGGCGAAGGGTCAAACCTATGGCGCTAACGGCAGCAGAAAACCGAGAATGAATATGATCATTACCGTACCAATGTCTTTGTCTGATCAGGTTGAGGTTAATCAACAGCCTACAGAAACACCGTTATCCTTAGGAGCGGAAGGTATTGATGCGAATAACGATGAAATTCCGGAGTCAACACCTGATGCTGATTTGAACGACCAGTCCGCAACTGAACAGCCTACGGATACAGATGCAAGCTTAAATGGTCAATCTGAACAACTGCCTCAGAATACTGAGGAACAGAAGCCTTTATTAAAGATGAAAGTAGAATCAGGCAATGGTTCAATTGAAGTCATGAATTTGACGCTGCCAGGCGGCCTTGAACTCCGAAGCAATAGCGGAATTGTTTCCGTAAGCAACATTAAAGGTCCTATCTCCGTCAAAGGTAATAATGGCGGAATTAATGTGAAAAGCATAACCGGTGATACCAGTCTTGAAACAAAAAATGGTACGGTTACTGCAGATTCTATTGAAGGTAAGCTTTATGCAAATACACTCAATGGCAGTTTGGAGATCAAGCAGATTGAGGGAAACATTGAAGCAGAAACAAAAAACGGGAAAATCAAAATGGACGGTGCAGGCGGTTCTGTTAAAGCGGATACGCTGAATGGGAACATTGAACTAAGCAGTGCTGAAGTTAGCGGAGATTGGGATCTCGATAGCTCCGTTGGAGAGGTAAAGCTTGCAATACCGGCGAATGCTCATTTTACGATGTATGGATCGGTAACTTTCGGTAATATTGTGTCCGATTTGCCGCTTGAAGTAAGCAAGAAAACGATAAGAGGCACTATAGGCGACGGCACTTTCAGGATTCAGATTAATGCTACGAACAGCATTGCAATTAAGCAATTTGGACTATCCTAAAAAGGCGCTTTCATTGACAAACTCTTAAATAAGAACGTACAATAGCTTTAATAACTTTAAGGAAGGGCGTGAGGGGAATGGGAGCCAGCGTTAACTTAGCACTTGAGCAACTGAAGATGAATGGCGTCCGAATGACCCCGCAACGTCACGCCATATTAAGCTACTTGATGGACTCGATGTCGCATCCGACTGCAGATGAAATTTATAAAGCGCTCTCACCAGTTTACCCGAGCATGAGCGTAGCTACCATATATAACAATCTGCGTTTATTTGTAGAAGCTGGATTAGTGCGTGAGCTGACTTATGGCGATGATTCAAGCCGGTTTGATTCGGATTTATCCGATCATTACCATGCCATTTGCAAAAATTGCGGTTCAATCGTCGATTTTAATTATCCACCGCTGCTTGAGGTAGAACGTGCAGCGTCACGTGTAACAGGTTTTGTGGTTGAAGGACATCGGATGGAAATTTACGGTGTTTGCTCGACTTGCAATACTAAATCAGCGAAATAATTGGCGTTATGCCTACAAGAACGTGCCGGGAAGCGATACAACGCTAATCTGCACGTTTTTTAATAGTCGAATAGAATTTTGAAGTTAACATTACAGGAGAGTGATGACTTGGAAACGATGTACAACCGAGCGCCACGCCGAAAAGGCAACCGAGGTGCTCGGAGCATAATATTGTTGTTTTTGTTAGGAGTAATAGCTGTCTTTTGTTGGTATGGATATATGCGCTTTATTCCTAACAACGAAAAGGTAGATCCAAATTATAAGTCAGAGCATCCTATATTTATTCAAGGCGTTGAAGCGGAGCAAGGAGCTATTATCGAAAATGATGAAGTTAAGCTGCCGCTTTCGGTGCTGGAGCAGGTATTAGGAGCGGACAAGCCTATAAGATATGAGCCTGATTCAGGTTCAATCATACTGACAACTGCCAATAAGGTGCTTCACCTCAAGACGGATTCTTTAACGGCGACTATCAACCAAAAGCCATATGATCTAACGATTACTGCAGAAACGTCTAATGATACGGTCTATATTCCTGCAGAACCTTTGGAGGAGTTATATGGGCTGAAAGTAGAATTCGTAAAAGAGACAGGCACAGTAACACTGCTGAATGCAGGAGACATGGTTCAGCTCGCTGAGGCTACACCTGAGAAAGGGGCAGCTATTCGAACCGAAGCGACTATTCGAGCGCCTTTTGTTCAAAAAGTTCCTCAATCACAGTCAATAAGAATTTGGAAAGAGCAGGAAGGTTGGCTGCTTGTCCAAAACAGCGAAGGCATCATCGGTTTTATGAATAAAAAAGATGTGAAGCTTACTTCTATCGAGAAAATGCCCGAGCAGGCGTCAGAGCCTCCTTTTATTGCTTGGAAGGTGCTCGGCAATAAAATTAATATGACATGGGAAGCTGTTTATCAACGGAAAATCGATACTGCCAAAATAGCGCCGATGCAGGGAGTAAATGTCGTTAGTCCTACCTGGTTTGAACTTGCTGACGACAAAGGAACAATAAAAGGCAAGGCTGATCCCGCATATGTAAAATGGGCACATCAGCAAGGGATGCAGATTTGGGCGCTGTTCAGCAATAGCTTCGAGCCTGATCGAACGACAAAGGCATTAGCGTCAGTGGAAACTCGGTTCTCGATGATACAGCAGCTGATCGGCTTTGCTCAAGTATATGGATTGCAAGGGATTAATTTGGATTTTGAAAATGTACACACGTCGGATAAAGCTAACTTTGTACAATTTGTTCGGGAGCTGACTCCGCTTTTACATGAGCAAGGCTTGGTTGTCTCCGTGGATGTAACGCCCAAGTCGAATAGTGAGATGTGGTCGCTATTTCTTGATCGTGCAGCGCTTGGCAATGTTGTAGATTATATGATGGTCATGGCTTACGATGAGCACTGGGCTGCGAGTCCAAAATCGGGTTCGGTAGCATCGCTGCCTTGGACAGAGAGTTCTCTTGTTCGCATCATGCAGGAGGATGCCGTACCAGCAAGTAAAATTATTTTAAGCATGCCCCTTTATACCCGGATATGGACTGAGAAAAAAGGGGAAGACGGTAAAATAGACGTTTCCTCAAAGGCAGTAGGCATGAAGAAGGTTAATGAGATTATTACGACAAAGAAACTTAAGCCAGCGTTTGATGCAAAAGCAGGTCAGAATTACGTGGAATATACGGAAGACGGAAACTTGATGCGAATATGGATTGAGGATGAAGTATCCATTAAAGCTCGAGTAGCGCTTGCACGTAAATATGATTTAGCGGGTGTAGCAACATGGCAGCGTGCGTTCCAAACGGAAGCTATTTGGAAATCGATCGACGATTCTCTCAAGATTAGGCCATAATTCATTTATAAATGTTAAATAAGAAACGCCTCCTCACATGTGAAGACATGGAGGAGGCGTTTCTTATTTATGTAATGCTGCGATCAAAAGTTGGTTTTCTTAGCTTTTTACCTTCTTAGTAGAATAAAGGTTGTTTCCTAAGAAAGAATCAACCGTATATTCACTATAGGTTAAACTTGCTGTTCAGAAGGAGTAGTTGTTGCTTGTGCAGGATCAAGCGTAAGTATCGTTTTGCAATACATACAACGATCTGTTTTTCCAAGCATCTTGGTTGGACGCGAGCATTCTGGACACTGAAGCATTGTGGCACTTGTTGACATCATGCCAGCCCAGAAATAAACGGCTACGCTGATTAACAAGGAGATCATGCCGATTACCATGAAGATAGCAGCAATGATTTTGCCTGCTTGTCCCAAAAAAACAATGCCGGCTGTTCCGAGTATCATGACTCCCATGCCAACAAGGGTGAAAACGAGTCCCCATAGACGGAATTCATTGATTTTGGCTGACTTGAAAAAGAACTTATTCATGTATTCATACCCTTCCTATGACCAATGACTTATGATTTTGAAACAGTTTCTGAGTTAGTAAGCAGGAATGTGCCTCCAACCTGTCGAAAAAGAATAAAACTGTAGAATATTATTATAGCGTAATAAAATGTGATTAGCTATATGGAGGAACCAGTGGAACATATAAAAGCGTACTTCTCGGACAGCTATCGAGATGAACCTCATTTAATCGGTTTGGCTGTTATTGAAAACCCATATCCTTATAATCCTTTAGCTGATGGATTAGATTCATTAGTACTTGTTGTAATGAATGAAGAGATTGAGCGGAATGATACGGAGCATGTCCAAATCGAGGGTCAACGGGTATTGATTCGAACGATTGATTCGAATGGATTGAGTGAATGGTTGTCTGGTGGCGAAAACCGCAATATTATCGAGTGGCTAGTTCGGGGGGAGATCTTGGTGGATCGCGACGGCTATCTGAGCAGTGTTCGTGAACGTCTGCTTCAGTTTCCTGCTTCAATGCGGGAGCAAAAGCAGTTTGCTGAATTTACGGGTTTCTTAAGAACGTATTTACAAGCAAAGCAGGATCTATTGGATGGTAATTTGTTGGATGCATACAGTCATGTGCTGACAGCCTTGCATCATTGGGCTCATATCGTTCTTATAGAAGAAGGAAGGCATCCTGAGCTAACCGTGTGGAAACAGCTGAAGCGAGTTCACCCAGGAATATATAAGCTCTACGAAGAGCTAACGGTAAGCCCAGAAACATTGGAGCAACGCGTACAATTAGTTATGCTTGGCTGCGAGTTTTCCGTTATGAGCAAAATGAAAACAAGCTGCGCGTTATTATTTAATATACTTGGCAGCCGCGAAGAGCCTTGGAGTATTGCGGAGCTGCAATCACACGCCACATTAAATATATTGCATGGTGATTTGTCGCTTGTTCTCCAAAAGCTTGTGAAGCGGGAGTACATTCGTGAGGTTGCTGTTATGAATGAAGCAGGAGATATAGGTGCGCTTGAACTTCGATATATGAATAACGTGAAAACAAGTTAACGATTCAACCGTTTATAATAGTAGAAGCGCATGTCATGCCCTATGTTTATAGAGGCAGGCATGCGCTTCTTTTGTTTAAAATAAAAAGTAGAAAACATGCTTGACTTATATTAGGATCAGATGATATATTAGTACTCGCCGCTTTTACAGGATACATAATCGCGAAAACGACATTTTAAAAAAAATGTCGAAAAACGAAAAAAAGTACTTGCAAAGAGATAGGCAAACGTGATATATTATAAAAGTCGCCGATACGAAATACRCGGTYGACAMGARAGAAAAGATTGCTCTTTGAAAACTGAACAACGAGTAATAACTGCCTCGCAAATCCTTCGGGATAAGCGAAAAAAGCGATAAAAAAGTAATGAGCAWKTCAAACAACCAATTTGGAGAGTTTGATCCTGGCTCAGGACGAACGCTGGCGGCGTGCCTAATACATGCAAGTCGAGCGGAGTTGATGAGGTGCTTGCACCTCTGATACTTAGCGGCGGACGGGTGAGTAACACGTGGGTAACCTGCCTRTAAGACT
>NZ_JBFREL010000041.1:0-48274 GCF_052114265.1 Paenibacillus sp. MCAF9 | reverse complement strand
GACCTAGCTTCTCTTGGAGTTGTTGAACTTTTTCCTTAGGTGTCGTTAGCCATTTGGCATTCACTCACTCGTACCTCCTTAAAAAGCTTGAACAAAGCAGGGCGCCTTCCCTCCCGCAGGTTGTGTTGTCCTGCGTTCCTCGGTACTATATGCCCCTCGGACTCCCTTCCTGCAGATGGCTCACTTCGCCTTTGGCTTATAGATCATCTCGTTACGAAAAAAAAAACTTTCCGTGCAGGGGAGGGTCTCCCAGTTCACTGCATCTTCTTTCATACCATGCCGATCCCCATACGCCGGAGGATCCTTCGCTGTCGCTCCAAGTTCTAGACAGTTTCCTTGGTCTTCGTCCAATTATGCGGGACTCGACTTCCTCTTCTTCCTCTTGCAAGGGCTTTTTAACGACGCGGCAGGATTCACTTTATGTTACGGCCTGGCATGTCGCTCGACCTGTCTCTGACAGGTACTTTCGTCGATACGCTCTTACGCACAGTTTTCGCCATACGCAAATATCCTAGCTACGCGAGGTCTTGGCTCTTCCCACGACCGGACTTTCACCGGTTAGAAGATGCGTGCCTCTGGGCACGCCAAAATAAAAAAGGCCCCCGTCTCTAAAATAAGAGACGAGAGCCATAAAGATCCCGTGGTACCACTCTAAGTGCCAAGCCTAATAAGCAGCTTGACCCCTCATTTTCTTAACGGTCAATGACCGGATTTGCCTACTAAGTAACTTCGTTCGTTTCGGCAAACCATTTCATGGGCCCGCTTCATCTAAGACATCCGTACCGGCTTCCACTAACCCGGCTCGCTGCAACTATCGGTCCTAGACTACTGTCCCAATCGCTAATGTTGTTATTTCTAACTCATATGCTTAGAAGTATTTATACAGGAAGTGTATCTCGGTGTCAAGTCTCGCTGCATTTTTCGAACTATAACTTCCATTTGTTCAACGGTTCATCATCCCACACTTGCACTTCGATGTATCTTTCTGGTCCTCTCTCTCCTTTGGCATTCCATTCTTGTGGCAATCCAAATTCTCTTACTACTTCAAAGATCTCTTTCATAGTATAGACCTGACCTCGATAAGGCTTTCCGTCTTGGAACCTCATCGTCGGAAACAAATCTCCATAAGTAAAACTAATCGTATTTGACTCGAAATTCGACATTGGAACTTGCAGTACTTTACCTGCTGGATACCATTCTAAGAGCCATGGACATTCCCCGAGAGTCATATAATGGGGAAACTTCCGAATGGGTATGCCGCCTTTATCTATAAATAAATCTCTTGCTTTTAATTCGAGACTCCGTCGAATTTTCAGGTAATCCGCGGACCGTTTGCTGGCGAAGCCTTTATTTTGAACAATAATTTCGTTTAAAACACGATCTGCTTCCTCTGGATTTAAGTCTGATAAATTGCGGAATGGACCAGTCGATTCATCATAGTAGTGATACAAGAATTCAAGCATGCCTATATTCCCCCAATCCATAAAAAGTATAATACTGCTTATGGTTGCTTTTCAATATGGAAAATAGTAGAATCCTTTATAGAACGTATGTTCTCATTAATAACAAAGGAGTTGGACCTTATGTTTAAGAAACTAGAGTGCGTTTGCATTCACACGATCGAAATTGAGAAATCTCTTGCCTTTTACACTGCGATGGGTCTAACTGAAAGCTGGAAAATAGAACGAGTATTAGAGGATGGGTTTGTTTGGAAAATCATCGGTCTAAAATTTCCAATGAAGGACAGCTCTGAACTTGTTCTTAGCAATCATCCTGACAACAAATTTACTGAAGTTGAAATTCTGGTTGAAGATGTCCGTGAAGCACACAACGAGTTAAGCAAAAATGAAGAAATTCAATGGATTAGAGCACCCTTTGCTACGGAGTCTGGACATGTCGCTGTATTCGAAGCTCCTGATGGCAACGTATTTGTACTAGTTGGAAAATAAACCAAGAGCCGTTAAGAAGAGTTGTATATGGGCGAGCCCCCGAATGGGTTCAGCACTCATACTCCAACAAACATCTTATCGGCTCTTTTTAACACATTACGATTTAAAAATCATTGCAGTTATTTCGCAGATTTTTGCAGCAACTGATATAAAATGACAGCTGCTTGTGCACGGCTTGCCGTTTGATTTGGTGCGAAGCTGCCGTTGCCCATGCCATTAATTGTACCCGCTGCTTGCAGCATGGCTACAGCCTCTTTGGCATATTCAGCGATTGCTGCTGCATCGTTGAACTGGGCTTTATCGTTCACTTGCTCTAACGTTTTTCCCGCTTTCTGCAACGCTCTGTATGCCATTGCTGCCATATCCTGCCGGCTAATTTTATCATTAATGCCGAATGTCCCATCTGAAAACCCTGTAACAATGCCTAATTGCTGAGCTGAAGCAACTGAATTATAATACCAGGCGCCTTCCTTCACATCATGGAATGTGCTGATCGCTCCTGCTTGCTTCAGGTTTAGCGTTTGAATAAGCATATGGATAAACTCTGCTCTCGTCACTGAACGATTAGGCTCAAAAGCTTGTGAAGATGCACCTGTAACGATGCCACGAGCTGCAAGCCCGATAATACTGTCTTTCGCCCATGTAACGGAAGTTATATCTTTAAAGCTTACATCGATTGAAACAGCAGCATATTTACTAAAATGAGTCGTAGTAAACTTGGCTAAACCTGTAACAGCATCGTATCTGCTATTCGCAAGCACTTCAAGCTTTCCATCCTCAGAAATATACAATATGACGATTTGATTTGCATTTTCGCCATTCTTCAACTCGTAAGGCACAGATACACCTACAGACAGACCATTACCAAACTGGCTTATCATCTTGCCGCCAATGATTAAGCTGAAATCATAAACCGCATTCGTTCCAATCTGTTCACGAACCTCGCTAGACATTGTCTCAGCTGCGATTTTATTAACAATGAGTTCAATATTTCCTGTCGATTCAGTGGCTTCGAATAATGAAATCGGCAATTGAACAGTAGCAAGACCAGCGTTGAATTCGATGTCTTTAATACCTGCCGTTTTCGCAGCTTGAACTTGCTCAACAGAAATATTGAATGCAACTTGCTTCGCCTTATCCAAAGCTTTAGCCTGGAATTTCAGCAAACCAGCTTTAGCATCTGCAATAGCAGCTTTCACATCGGCAGCACTGATAGATGCCTTAGCATTGCCGTTCGCATCAATAATAGCATTAATTTCTCCTGGCTTATTAGCAGGAATGCTGCCTGTGTTGCCGTTGCCGCCAGGACCTGGGTCTCCTCCGCCAATAGGCTTGCCAGCTAATACAAGCACTCCGAATCGTGAGGTGTTCTCATAAGACTTTCCTGTAGGATCGTTCCACATCCATACGCTATCTCTTTTACCCGTACCGTTATCATCATTGTTGACCTGAAGATCAAAACCAATGATCGTCTCGTTGATTGGGGTGATCAAATCCAAGTTGATTGCAGCCTCTACAATGTAACCGGTAGCAATATTATCAGCCCCATAAACTGTCTTCGTCACCGAAGTGTAGTTGTCATGAGAGGCATGACCGCCAACCGTATGCAGATTTTTGTAATTAATTCGATACTGGCCATCATCACCCTCATAAGCACTAGTTTTTCCATTGTTTTGATCTACGAAAATTTCAATGGAATCATGTTCCCATGGGTTTGGACTCGCATCCGACAATTTTTTGTCGGTTACCAAAGCATAAACATAAAGATGTTTATCGTCCCACATCGTATAAAATTCAGCTTTAGATCCTTCGCCGCCTTCTACTTTAACTTGGGTAGCAAGCTTGCTGGCGCTCGCCCACATTGCATCCATTTCACCGTCGAGAATAGGCGTGCCGTATTTTGCAGTTGATACTTTTGTTCCTGAGATAAGCGTCAACTCGCCATAACCGCTGCTATTCTGATCTTGATTGTTTCCAAGATCGCTCCACGAAATGATACTGCCATTCTTGCCATGCTCAGTACCGTCATCTGAACCAGAATCTGTGACGCGAATATCAAAAGATACTTTGCTGTCCACTGTGCTTCCGCTTAACGGAATAGCAGCAGTAATTGTATAACCTTTATTCGTTTCTACAGCGTTAGCTGCCCCTCTTTCAACCTGTACCTTTTTAATTTCATTTCCGCTCTTCACGAACAAATCGACCTTATCACCAGCAAATTTCGATGGATCAGTCACGATTGCCTTTACATAGATATTATTTTCGTCCCACAGCACCTTCATAGCAGCTTCTAATACGCCGCTCTTCTCCAATGAAATAGCTGGAATTGTACTCCAGAAAATATCATTGATGTTGCTTGGGTTTGGACTTCCTTTTGCAGCATTTGTAGTTTTCTTCACCGCTACCAGCTTCGTTGGATCAACCATTCCCCAATAAGCAGGTTTCGCTTGGAAGTTTTTATCGAAAGCAAATGGCGCGTCTTGACGAGTGACCGGACGATTGTGGAGCCATGTATGGTCGTCAGCGATTCCCCAGAAGGTAACATTGCTTATCCAGCCTTCCGGATTTTCAGCTGTCCTGCCCATATCGTCCAATTTCTTCAATTCTTCGAATAGCTCTTTAAAACGGTAGCCTTGTTTGGCAAGCAAATCTTGAGGCACTTCTTGGTAGGCATCCGTGTTGTTCGAATAAACCGAGACATCAAATTCAGTTAATTGGTTGTCGAAGCCGGCCTCACCGAACATCTTAATTGAATTAGAAATTTGCTGAATTGACGGTCCGCTAATGTTAATATGAGTTTGGTGGCCAACCGAATCAATAGGCACACCTTCTGCTTTTAATCTCTTTGCAAGGTTTAATAAAAAGTTTGCTTTTTGCGGATTGTTTGTTCCGTAATCATTAATAACTAGCTTGGAATTTTTAGCCTTTGCATATTTTATCGGGTCTTGCACATACAACTCATCGAGCAATTTACGCGTTTCAGTAAAGGCAACTTTAATGAAATCTTCGCCTGTTAATTGATACCATAAACTATTACGCATACCATTCGGTCTGCCTTCATCAATGACCTCATTCACGACATCCCAATCCGTGGCGACGTCTGCATATCTTGGTACCACAACGCTTAAAAAATCTTTTAGCCGACTGAGAACAAGCTCTTTGTTTTCTGGAGTTGGAATCAATACGGTGCCATTATCATCGTTAAACATCCAGTTTGCTGCTTGTTCATGCCACACAAGCGTGTGGAATCGCATGTTCACTTTGTTGTCTCTTGCGTATTTGGCAAGTCTATCTGCACTCTCGAAATTGTAAGTTCCCTTTGTTGAATTAATTGAACCAGGCTTCATTGCATTCTCAGCAACGACTGAACTGAAATGCATATCTAGAAGTTCTCTGCTTTTCCCTTCAAGCTGAATCGGCTCTAGCGCTGCCCCTACTTTGAAATACTTTTGATAAACATCCTTCAGCTTCGCAAGATCTGTCTGAACAGGTAGGGATGTCTTAGGCGGCAGTTCCGTCATTAAGACCTTAATATCGTCGATATAATAAGCGTCTTTTACACCCGAACTTTCAACATAGAAGCTTAAATCTGTTAAATTTGAATTGAAACTAAAAGTCCCCTTGAGCTGTACCCAATCTGTCGAAGCTACTGCTGCTGAAGCAATGCTTACCCAGCTCTTGGATCCACTCGCATCCAGTTCAGCCGATAACTTTATCGTTCTGGAAGCCGAAGGCACTTCAGTAAGCTTGACGAAAGCTGTAACCTCATATTTTGCATTTTTCGTCATTTTATCGACTACACTAACGGTCGGCCCGTTCCAGTCCAACGTACGGCCTGTCGTTTTCAAGCTGTATTGGCCTGACTTTTGCTGTTCTTGCGATACCGATACGGCTACGCCATCTCCCCTTGGTTTCCAGCCTTCGGCTGTACCATCATCGAAGTTATAGCCGAATTCCAATGGCCCAATCGGAGTTCCTCCACCACTGCCGGGATTATCAGTTGGTGTATGATCTACGATCAAGAGATCATCAATAAACACATCAGCAGTCGACGAAACTGTCTCCAAATACATCGTCATTGCTTTTGAGCCAGCAGGTCTCGTATACGATGTTTTGGAGAAGGTTGTCCAGCTTTGATCATCAATGTTTTGGTTGCCCACGATCCAATCAAAGTTATTCGTTTGATCAGTCATTCTCATCGTAACATGTGCTTGATCAGTACCCGCTCCAAGCTTTACTTTAAACGAAATATCGTAACTATGTCCCTCTTGAAGCAAAGCATTGAGCTCAATGCTTGGGCTGCAGCTAACACTCCCCCGCCCAGATAACTTCAACGCTTTTGATCCCGTTGCGGCCTGCTCTGAAGAAACGGCTGCCTGCGCAGTGCCTCCGCTGCAATTAAACGGCTGCCAGCTGCCAGCATTTCCATCTTCAAACCCATTTTGAAGCACCGTTGTTGATGCGGCTTGAGCTGTGTTCCCTAATCTTCCTATCGGCGTCAACATACCGAAGAGCAAAATGAACGCCAATAGCATACTTAACTTCCTTCGCATTTCCATCCCCCTTGTCTTAAATATAAATTGATAACGCTTACACAAAAATCTTATCAAAGCAGAAAGGAATAAAATACCTGAAGAAATATAGATTGTACTCTAAAAAATATTAGTTATATTTATTACTTTAACTAGAGATTTACAGTTTACAAGGGATGAGTTCCACCCAGCGCAGTCTACAATTATCCGCACAAAAAAGACCCTTATCTCACAAATGAGAAAAGGGTTTAACCATTATTATCATTACGTTTAATTAAAAATTGTAAAAACGGAACCTGCACATTTGAGAGTTCAACAAGCTTTACATGCACTTTTGTTCATTTTCTGCAACTCCATTATTATCAATGGTTAACTTCGTGCTCCCAGAAAGGGATTCGGTATAGCCGCAAGCAACAGTCTCCTTCGTCATTCCCCTGTCATCCGTATATTTCAAGTATACAGCACCTTCACCTGTTAATTTCAATTGCGGTTTTATTCGAACCGTGTCGCCTGCTTTAATTATTTTTGCATAGCTATGCTTTTCAAGGCTTGAAATAATTCCAGTTTCAACCGAAACGATATCATAATCCGATTGATTATTAATCGTCACAGAGAAGCTCTGCAGCATTCCGAAATTGTCAGTATTTGTTCTAAGCCAGTTGAATAAAAAAATGACAAGTAGCAAAGAGAAAACGCCCAATAACATATATCCCATTTTTTTGCTCATTATGGCTCCTCCCTCTCTTCAAGGTGTTGATCTGATTATCGATTTGTTTATCCGAAATATGCATGAACCTCACTTCTGCCTGATATGTAATAAGACACTCTTCCTATTAAAAAAGTAACATGTCATTAAAAAACGTTTCAAAAGAAGGGTGTTCCAAAAAGTTAACTTCGGAATCCATACCCAAGCTTTACATCTATTCATTTTCGAGAAAAGAACCTTCGTTTCCACTTTCACAGTGATTTGGAAGGTTCTTTCTACATCGATAAAAGTCCACTCACTCACGCCCTTTTAGGGACAGCTTCTAAACTCAAAATTTTGATCTACAAAATAAAAAAGCCTGTAACCCGTTGTTCCACTAGAAACAAACAGGCACGCAGGCCAAGTACAATGAAATTTATAGTAGTGGCCATTAGGCCATATTAATTTGCTATAGTCTGTTCATTTATAAAATCTATTGCTCGGTTAAAATAATCGGACCATTTTCTGTAATAGCAAGCGTGTGCTCGTATTGCGCAGATAAACCACCATCGATCGTTCTAGCCGTCCATCCGTCTTCATCGATTTTGCTGTGGTACTTCCCAGTATTAAGCATAGGCTCAATTGTCAAAACCATCCCGGCTTTTAGACGTGTACCACGATTCGGCGGGCCATAATGAGGCACTTGAGGCTCCTCATGCATTTTCTGACCAATTCCGTGACCTATAAAATCTCTTACAACCGAGAAGCCTTGTGCTTCAGCAAAAGCTTGAATCGCGTGAGATATGTCTCCGATTCTGTTTCCCACTACAGCCTGCTCTATCCCTTTATACATGGATTCCTTTGTCACATCAAGCAGCTTTTGCGATGTTTCCGATATATTGCCGACTGCATAAGACCAAGCGGAATCTGCTAACCAACCGTCTAAGTTGACCACCATATCAATGGTTACGATATCACCACCGACTAATGCCCGCTCACTTGGAAAACCGTGGCATATTACATCATTAACCGAGGCGCATGTTGCAAAAGGGTAGCCGTGATATCCTTTTTGTTCGGGAGTTGCTCCATTCTTTTGCAAAAAAGCTTCGACAAATTTATCAATCTCTAACGTCGTTTTGCCTGCTTGAATAAATGTACGCAGCTCTCGGTGGCAAGCAGCTAAAATTTCACCAGCTTTTTTCATCTTTGCTATTTCTTCACTCGTTTTGATAACAATCATTTCAATCACCCAATCCTTTACTTCATGGACAATGATGCCTGAAGTATTTTTCTAAAAAACAGTGTGATTCTAAGGATACCTCAAATGGTCATAAAAATATATCCAAACTGCACAAAAACCGTCAGCATTTTGTCAGTTGCGTGTTCTCATTATATGTGCAAATGTCTCTGCGTGTGTAGAGAGGCATTCTAATGATTTACCCTTTAGGGAGAGATAGCAGCTTATCGCGAAGCTCGATATATGCATGATCCCAGCCCATTTTCGCAAAAAAGCGAAGACCGTCCAGACCTTTAAAGTATCGAGCGCCAATAAGCCGTTCTTTAAAGTTTTCAATTGGTTTGCCTAAAAGCTCATAGTGAAAACGGAATGCTTCACCCAAATCTATACCAGGTACAGCTTCTTCTATCGTCGCTATATCGATCAAAAAGTCGCCATAGATGAACCCTGCATCTATAATTCCGGTAATGCTGCTGCCATCAGAAATAATATTCCACTCATGACAATCATTATGAACAAAATGTCTATGCGCTGTGTTATAGCTGCAAAATGCCATCAGCCTCGAATATATCTCTTCAAAAACATCACGCTCTAAACAGGTCGTCTGGTACAGCTCATGCCAGTTTTCCCAAAAGGTTCCCTCCTGATTCTCTGCAAAAAACGCTGCTACAAATGACTCCCAATCCGCATATTGACCATTTTTCCCGTCTATGACCGGGCCATATCCTGTTGTTTGTCCTAATTGAACCTGATTCATCTTGGAAATGACATGAACCAAATCCGGGACAACGGCCATTTTTTGCTCAGCCTGCAAATCCGCCAGTACGATTCCAAGCTTTCGCTCTGAAATACAATAGGAGAAATGCCGCTCTTCACCGATACCGCAAACTTTCGGATAAGGCAGCTGTTGTGAAGAAAGCAGATTTGAAATCGTCTCTTCCTGCAGAAATGATTCCTTGGATGAATTGAAGCGTATCACATATGGTTCATTAGCCCATTCGAAGAAAAAAACGCTGCTGAAGTTACCGCCCTCATTAGCCGTAATATGGCTTACTTCGCTTCCAAAGTGACGCTGCAGCACCGTATTCACTTCTTGAATCGATAAGCTCGGTTTCGTGTGCGACATAATCAAGCCCCCCTATAATTTGGATTAAATATAGCTTGATTTCGTTAATCGCAGCAAGAGAAACAATAGATATATTCATTTGATACTTTTACCTTAGGTGATCTATTCCTGCATTCGAATATGCAAATAAAAAAAAGCCCGCATTGGGCTTTTTTAGAAACCTATTATTCTCCAGTAGCTACTTCGCCTTGCCATTGAAGCATGCCGCCAGCTACGTTTACAACTTTATAACCTTGAGATTCGAGGTAATCACAAGCTTTCCCACTGCGGCCGCCGCTGCGGCAAATAATAATGATCTCTTCTTCCCCTTGCTGAAACTCATCAATCCGCTCTTGGAGCGACGAAAGCGGGATGCTGCGTGCTTCTTTAATATGGCCTTCTTGCCACTCCTCTGTTTCACGAACATCAACTAGATTTAAGGTTTTACCTTCCTTCAACTGGCTCTCTAACTCGGCTGTCGTAATCTCTGAGTACATGTTACCCATCCCTTCAAGCGCTGCATTTATATTTTCATTTACAAGCATTGTAACGCTATGGCCAGCTCATGTCTATCTTGATTAACCTACTTAATCATTAATAGCATTAAGTAATTGGAACGTACTCGCCGCACCATTCATATTGGTAGTCATTGCTTATCCGTATGTATCCCAGTATAAAGCGTTGTCTTTCCCTGTAAAAAACATCTGAGTAGTTCTGATTGTCTCGATTACCCTCAGCTACGAGTATCTGAGTATCCTCGCAACTCAAAATAATGCCAATATGATCATGAGGCTCATCAGAGAGCAACTTATCGTAAATGACAATATCGCCTCGCTGAGGTTTAAATCCATCCTGCCCATCCTTATAAAAAAATCCGGTTTCAGGCAGTTGTGCCCATTCCAGCCAAGCAGCTACACCCGCAAAACGACAAACACCATTCGGGTAACGAATGGGGAGACGAAAGCCGGCTAATTTGCAGCAATAATAAACAAATGCAGCGCACCAGCTATTTTTCAACACCTTATGGATATCAGAGTCCGGCCAATATCGGCATATCTCTCTATACTGTTCATCGCCAGGAACGCCAATAATATCTTTAGCCGCAAGCGACTCTGCGATGTCAGCAAGCAGCTCGCGCGTAGTTGAACGCTCATCCGTCCCGCCAGTATCACAGTTTATTAACGCTCCTACAAACTTAGCGGAAATCATAAGTTCTTTTAAAACCATTTCAAGTCTTCTTTTCCCATCTTGATCAAAACAATGATTTGGCTGGTGAAGATACAATTGCAATAAATAGGCGTCCTTTAAAATTTCTTCATACGGCCCTTGGCTTCTGCTTCTGTCTTCATAATAAAAGATTGCTCTAAGAATTGTATTTTGCTCTTCCTTCGTAAACAGATCCAAATCCCGAATAAAAGGTCGTACGGATTCTGCGCTGTTAAGACCAGAAAACTCACTAATACCGGTTTTGTAATCATAATATCGGTGAAGCAATGCTGCGATTGAAGCGAGCTCGTCATCCTGTCCTCTTTTCATTGCCAACATGGAGGCCAAGCTAGCAACGCCGAATAAATGAATAGACGCTTCTTGTTTTTTCGCCTCATTATTGATCGATGAAATCAATTCTTGTACAAAAAAACGAATGCTTTCCATTCGATGTTCTTTTTTTATCGTGTTCAAATGAGCACCTCCTCCGCATGGATAGCAGTATACTAACGCTTCTTTCTGTTTTTCGCTGCAAGCAGACGATTGATCGTGGCTCCGTTCTCTACTTTGCCTTGCATATTTACTCGACTCGAATCTAGTTCTCTTGCAGAACTGGGATCATTTTCTTGCGCGCGCTCCACCTCTCTGGTTGGCACTTGTACGCCCTTGTTCCTCGCCATAGAAACGCTCACTTTTTTCTCATCGTCTCGTTTGTCCGAAGCATCTCCCGATTGGCCTTTTTCTTCACGATATCGTGGATGGTTATCTCCGCTATAAAAACGGACTGCTTCTGACTTTCTTTCCTTTAAGCGACTCACAGAGCTTGACGAATGGCCACTTAAAGCTCTTTCGTTATCTCGCTGGTTTGATAACTTCGTTTTTGTACGAAATGTTTGGATAATCGGCTGAAACCCACGTTTCCATGAAATAGACAATCTGCGAATGGCGATATCGAGCAGCCATAGCAGCAGTGCTGCCACGAGAAGGCTATGTGTCCAGTTATAAACTTGCCGTGTACGATCAGGTTCGAATCGGAAGGCTTGCTTTGGGTCTGTTGGATCTAAAATCCTTCCACTAGTTGTGGCGGCCACCTGCTCAAGCAGCTTTAAACCATCCTGATTTGCGATTCGATATTCTGGCGAATAAGGGATCACAAATCCTGCCGTATTCCCATTTTGAATAGACGAGTGACTCTCCCCATGACCAATCTGCGCTAAATAAACACCGGGTTCAGTAACCGTTAGCTTTGTTTCAAACTTACCTGGCGCCACTGGCATTAACCGCTTCCGTTCGCTTTCTCCCTCTTGATTCAGGATGCCTGCGGAAAGCTTGCTGTCAACCCCTGCTCCCTCCGCCTGTGAATGAACGGTTAGCTTTGCTTCATTACCATCAACTTGTGCAGAAATGGTATAAGGAGCATGCTCAAACTGTGGGAACGTCCATTTTACCCAATCAACGAAAACTTTAGGAAGCTCAGCCCATTGCACCCATTGGCTTGACCATTTTCCGCTTAAATCACTAGTCCATGCAACCGTCCTTCCAGAACCATAAGACCAGCGTGCGAGGAGTGGATCGCCTTCGGGTGTCCATAATGCAATCTCAGCTGTTTCTTTCGGCGTAGTTGCTATATAGGCATGGATTGCAGGCAATCCATTGCGCCAAAGGGAAGACCACTCTCCTGCTTGACCGATACTTGGTGTGAAGGTTTGCTCCACGACGTACGTTCTAGACATCATCACGGTCTCTCGGCTAAAAATAGCGGGAAGCGTGCTTTCGTCTTTCGTAAAGTAATACCGCCCTTTGGCTTTTTTCGCCAGCTGCTCAAGCAGTTTTTGATCGGCGTCTTCTCCTACAGCAACTGTCGATAGCGTCATATTTTTCTCATTCATTGCATCTGTAATCGTATTGTAGTTGGCATTCGTTGAAGATTGACCATCCGTCAGCAAAATCATGTGCTTTCGCTGTGCGTCAAGCTTATTTAAACCTTCATAACCTTCATTCAGCGCTGAAAATATTTCGGTGCCTCCTTCAGGCTGAATGCTTTGGATTTGATCAAGGACAGCTTGGCGATCTGTAAGCTTCGTCGGTTTTACAACCCACCATGGCGAAGAATCGAATGCGACTACTCCTACTGTATCGGTATCTCGCAGCAGCTCAATCGTTCGCATGGCAGCTTCTTTCGCTAGCTCAAGCTTCCCGTCCGACATACTTCCAGATCGATCGATAACGAGTACAAGTCCTAGCGATGGAATTTGTTTTCTTCCTTGCAGGTCCATATATACGGGCAACGCACGCTCAACTGGCGTTTTGAAATAACCGCCAAGCCCAAAGGTCTCGTCACCTCCGACCATCATCAAGCCTACCCCATAATCGCTAACGGCTTTTGCAATCCATTCCATCGGCTTCTCGGCTATACGCGCAGCAGAAACATTATTCAAAATAATGCTGTCATATGCTGCATATTGTGCTAGCTCGACCGACAATTGCTCTGGCAAAATCGTCTCGTAACGGATGACGGAAGCTTGCAGCGCAGCTTCTATGTTAGCTGAGGAGTCAGGGACGCCTTCCACAATTAATACGTTTGGTGGACCACTTACCCGGCTAAAGGCATGTGCTGTATTATTTGCCGGCTGTTCATCGCCTGCCGTAAATATTTCAGCTCTAAAACGGTGAAAGCCCGGGTCCAGCGCAACGCTTTGCAGCGAATAGCGATTTTCGCCTCTTTCAAGTTGAATATCCGATACAGAGAGCTCAGTATCATCTGCATATAGTCGAAGCTGCGCCTGACCCGCAATTGTACTGTTAATGGCAATCTCAAAGGTAAAGGTCTCCCCTTGCTTAAGAGCTGCCGGTACATTCAGTTCTTCAATCGAGGTATCCGTTACAACCGAAGTGTTGATATGGACAACATCAACTGAAATACCTGCATTTTTGAGCATACGTGCTTGTCGAAGCACATCACCTGTATTTTCTGCACCATCAGAGAGCAGTACAATACGTCCTCCGCCTTCTTTTTGCAGCATAGCTCCTGCTAACTGAAGCCCTTGTGACAAATCAGTATAGTTCCGATTGACATTCGCTTGGAAATTAAACTCGTTATCCACTGCTAAGTCCTTATTCGTAACCGTCCGTTCAACTGCCGCATTTAACCCAGAAGAAATGATTCCTCCCCGATCAGCTTCTTCTTTAGCAGTCCACGCCTCATTTATCCACTTGCCTATACGCTTATCGGCTCGCATGCTCTCTGACCTGTCAGCGACAAATACGAGGCTGCGCTGCTCCCGCTCAATAAACGGCTGGACTTGAGCCGCAATTGCAATCAGGAGTAACAGTATAATCGATCGTGTGACAATAGACATTATTTTTCTGCGGCCGCGAAGTCGAAGGGTCATTTTGAACATCCAAACGATATATAAAAGCCAAGGAAGCAGCAATAGAAACGCGAGCGGGAACTCAGCCTGAAAGCCCACGGCGATACACCTCCCATTCAGCTGCCATTATGAAGAGCAACAAAATCGCAACATACAATTGCAATGATATCTGCTGTTCTTCTGTTGAACGATCTATGCCAGGAGCTGGAGCGAGCCCAGAGGTTGCGTTCGGCAAAAATACCCCTGCATCGGCTCCATTATTCTGAAGCTCCTCATGATCAACTGTGACAGCGAGCAACCGACTGCTTACAGCCATTTGTTCTTTGTCGCTTTCTACTAGGCGGTATAACCCTGGAATGGAGGGTGCGATATATAATCCAGCTGAATCCAAATCAAGCTCTGCTGACTGACGAAGCAGCGCACGCTCAGCTCGGGAGTCTCCTCCTGTAAGCTCAACCGCCTCCCAAACCGCTTTAACCGTATTCGTATGTAGAGAAATTTCCATTAACTGCTCAGAAATGACAGAACCAAGCTCAAGATGAGAACCGCCGCTCATCCACTGTGCAGCTTGAAGGATAAGAATTAGAAACTCTGGCCGGAGCGGCAAATCAGTATCTTGAAAATTAAAAGTAAAGCGAAGCTTCGCCTTGCCATTCTCCTTGCCTGCATAAATTGCCGGTATTCCGCCATAGCTAAGTACCGGCTCTCCCCATAAAAGTTCAGATGCATCAGGCTTCTCCAATCGACCAATATGCGTATCAGCAAATGTGATATAAGTCGTAAGGGGATGCTCCTTCTTCTCTACTCTCGTGTTCGTTGGAATGCTTGCTGTTTCATCCGATTGATCGGGATGATCGATCATCCATAGCGGCTTTGATTTAAGCAGCAGGGACCATTCAGTGTCGGCCAACAGCCGTTCATTCATCCCATCTAAAATAATCCAATCCAGCTTATTAACCTGCTCACCTGTTGGAACGACGCTGTCTGGACTTATTTTTACCGTTTGGACGCCTGCCAGCTGAAGTGCTTTCTCCAGAAACAAATTTCCTTCCGAAATGAGAAGTGCTTGCCTAGCACTTGGAATTGTCGGAAATTGAAATGCCGTGTTATCAATGACAACAGCATCCATGCGTTGTTCAATTCTGGCCTTGTAATAAAGGGCTGGAGGAAGATCGGCGATCTCCACGCTCTCCCACGCGCCTGCTGGAACAATAACGGTTCGGTTTGCAGCTAGAATCTGCTTTTTTACGTCACTCTCATTATTTGCAGCGAATACATCAAGGTTTACCGTCTGCTCCCGCTTGCTGTCATTTTGTATCGTGATCATACCCACACTTTTACCGCTATCGTTAGAATCTGCTTTGATGCCAAAATATAAAAGCGATACATTGCTGTCAGAGCTCGCTTGTCCTACGATTACACGCTCAACTTTTGCATGCAGGTTGAGCTTGTTGGCTTCTGCAGCATCTGACCACTGGCCATCTGAAAAAATTACGACCTCTCCATTTGAATCCTCTTGCAACAAAGAATCTGCTAACGAAAGGGCTGCGGTATGATCTGTTTTTCCATAAAAAGGAGTTATCGCTTGCAGTTGTCGTTTCATCTGCTCTTTGTTTCTTTCGCGATTCGTCAACACTTCAGGCTGCGCGCCTGTGGCAACAATCGTAATCAATCGAGCATTTGATTGTTTGTCAAGCCAGATCTCTGCTGCTTCTGTTGCTGATTCAAGTCGTGTCTTCGCATTAAAATTGATATCTCCTGTTTTTGCCGACATGCTTGCAGAACGATCAATGAGGAGGACAGCATGACCATCTGGTGGTGCCTGCCTCATGACTATTGGCTCCATTAAAGCGATAACGAGTATTAGCGCAACGAGCAGCTGCAAAATGAGAAGCCAGCGGCTGCGGAGCTTTTGCCATGGCCGATTCGCTTCCTGCTCCTGCAATACCCGTCTCCATAGCAGGTGACTAGCGATATGCTGGTTCTTATAGGTTCTCTTTAGGATATACATGGCAGCGATAGCTGGCAACGCAAATGCAAACCAAGCCGATGCCACGGACAAAAACTGCATCCAATACCCTCCAATCAATTCTAATCATGCGTTAAAGAGATCTAGGAAAGTACATATGCAAAAACCTTATAAAGCGATAAATTTGGTACTAGCTGTTAAGTACATCCGAGGATAAAAAAGTGTGTCTAACCGTTTCCTCTAATGAAACACCTGTATTCACGAAAATATAGGAGGCGCCGCGTGCTGCGCATATGCTCTTCAGTTCATTTTGAAAGCCTGCAACTGCACTGCGGTATTCCTGAAGCAGCTTTTGACCTATCGCTACTTCCTTTCCCGTCCCCAGCTCGCTGTCAATTAGCTTGAGTTCTCCGCTCAAATCGGGGCTTAACTCTTCAGGCGACAATAGATGTACCAGCACGACCTGTTGACCTGCTGCTGTTAACGAAATGAGAGTCTCTTCGATTCCCTGTTCAAACATTGCATCTGTAAGTACCCACGCGGAACCAGAACGTCTCGGCAATGCAGCTGCCGTCTGGAATGGTGCTGTCATGTTAACGAATTTTGTTGCGGCAGGGGAAGAAGAATCGCTATCCCTCTCCAGCTGCTGCATGGCATCTGCTAAAAAATGAAAAAGCTTTGATGAAGAAACACGCCCATGCAGCGGCTGCAGCTCCTTAATGATCGTATCACGAAACAAACGCACCGAAATTCGATCATCTCCGCAAAGCGCGATATGCCCTAAACATGCAGCTAGTCTTAATGCATATTGAAGCTTGTTTGTATCTAAATGTCCAAAAGCCATGGATTGTGATACATCGATGTAGAGGCTAACCTGCAGCTCTTGTTCATCCCAATATTGCCGAATAAACGCTTTGCCTGTTCGGCCGTAAACATTCCAATCTATTCGGCGGATATCATCACCGGATGAATAAGGCCGATAATCAGCAAATTCTTGCGATCCGCCAAGCGAGCTGGAGCGCCTTTTGCCTGCCAGCAAACCTTTGATGCGGTTGCCTGCACGAATACGTATTCGTTCAAGCTCCGTAAGAAAAGACAGATTAGGAAATAATAGCTTCAAAGCTTCCTGATTCGAAAGTCCGGCTGATGGAGAATGGGCATTCTGTGATGCGTCTGCTGATTCTTTGCTCACGCTCATCGCGCGGCCTCTACGGCCGTTAAAATGGCTTCGGACATCTGGTCGCTCGATATGCCCATCGCTTGCGCCTCATAGCTAAGCACGAGTCGATGCCGAAGCACCGGCAAAGCCGTTTGCCGAATGTCATTCCAAGAAATATGAAGCCTTCCAGCTGACAATGCTCTAACTTTACTTACAGCGATAATGGCTTGAACAGCACGCGGCCCCGCTCCGAATCGAACGTATCGTTTAACCTCTTCAGGTGCGTCAGGCTCGCCAGCATGCGACATCATAACAACCTTAACCGCTAAATCAAGCACCTCATCGGCGACTAAAATCTGTTTAGCGGACATTTGCAGATCCATTAATTCAGCCGCGGAAAGGACAACCGATACTTTGGGCTGAGTAATTGAAGTTGTGCGAAGCACGATTTGTTTAAGCTCCTCGCGGCTTGGATAATCCACTCCAATTTTGAGCAAAAAACGATCAAGCTGCGCTTCAGGCAGCGGATAAGTTCCCTCTTGTTCTATCGGATTTTGGGTAGCCAGCACAAAAAAAGGTTTTGGCAGCTGATGTGTCTCCCCGCCTGCTGTTACCGTACCCTCTTGCATAGCTTCCAGCAATGCGCTTTGTGTTTTGGGCGTTGCCCGATTGATTTCATCAGCGAGCACTAAATTTCCGAAAATCGGCCCTGCTTGAAACCGATGTGCGGCTGCGCCTAGGGTACCAAAATCTATCAGTGTTGTACCCGTAATATCCGAAGGCATTAAATCAGGCGTAAATTGGATACGAGAAAACTGCAAAGAGATGCAATCCGCAACAGTCCGGATCAGCATCGTTTTGCCAAGGCCTGGTATTCCTTCGAGTAGGGCATGACCCCCGGCAAGCAAACACCAGAGCAGCTGCTCCACAACGGCTTGCTGACCGACGATGACACGGCCAATCTCTTCTTTCAATGCAGCAATCCGCGCGGCAGCCTCATCTAACTGTGCTTTGGATTCAATCATATCGGATCATCTCCATTATCGGTTCGGTTGAATTTGATCAAAATATTGCTTAACCTTCTCCTGCATACTATCAGGCAGCTGAGAGCGTCCTAGCGATTGCTTCGCTTCTGCTGCATATTCGTTATAGACATCCTCATAAGGACGTGTCGTTCCATCAATCATCGGGGATTGACCGCCATTAACGGTCTGCCCCCCTGATGAAGGACCACCATCCTGTTGCACATTACCGGAGCCTTGCATCGTACGAGGCGTTGTGATCAAATTTCTGCCGCCGGCTCCTGTGCCAGCTCCTGGTCCAGAGCCGGAGCCAGAACCAGAACCAGAACCAGTGCCAGTGCCAGTGCCAGATCCAGAGCCAGATCCAGTGCCAGAGCTAGATCCAGAGCCAGTGCCAGTGCCTGAGCTAGAGCCAGTGCCAGTGCTGGAGCCAGAGCTTAGGCTAGAGCCAGTGCCAGACCCGGAGCCAGTGCCTAAGGCAGAGCCAGTGCCAGAGCTGGAACTAGAGTTAGATTGCGGAGCAGTGCTGGATGCAGCATTAGGGCTAGAGCCAGTGCCGGGCGTTGCGCCCGCGGCGCCTTCCGCAGCAAGCTGCTGTGCCAGCTGCTGCCCGCTTTGCCCGAGCTGGCCCGCCATACCTCGGGCCAACTGCTCCAGCTCGCCCTGCGATAATTCGCGGGCGAGCGCTTTCTCGAGCGCCGCGAGTGCATCGCCGGCGCTCTCGCTATCCGGGGCGGATCCGCCGTCCGCCCCGGCATCACCTGCGGCGCGCGCCTGCTGCGCCGCCTGTTCAAGCGCCGCAGCAAGCTGTGCGGCGCCTTGCTCTTGCGGCTGCTCTGCTGCCAGCCGCTCAAGTGCACTCGCCAGCGCTTCACGCTGCGCTGGCGACAGTTGGTGCAGCTGCGATCGCATAGCGTCGATCGCTTGCTGCATGCCTGCGGCGTCTCGGTCCATCAAAGCTTGACCGAGCTGCCGCAGGCTTGGTTCATTGCTCATCGCATTCGCCGCAGCTTCCAACCGCTTCGCCGTTTTTTGTGCCGCTTCAGCTGCTAATTCCAGCTTGTTAATCGCAGCCTCCAGCTGCTCTAGCGCCTCAATTCCATCGCTGCCCAGCGAATCGAGCTTGCTGCGAAGCTCCTTCAGTGGTTTAAGCAGCTCCTGCTTCTGATCCTCTGGCAGCTCTGCTGCCTCCGCGAGATCAGTAAGCTTCTCCGTTTCTTGCCCCAGCGCCACAAGCCTTTCCTTTGCCGCTGCGAGCGCTTCCGCTCGTTCGTCAAGAGAATTAGGCAGGAAAAGCAGTATCGCCAAAACGATCCATACAGCAGCTGCGCTATAGATGAGTAAACGCCAGCTTCGCCAGTCTGGCCACGGCAGCGAAGCATGTAATCCGCTAACATATTTATCAGCAGCCTCTGTTGCCACTTCTCGCTGCATGATAACGATCGGATGAGCCTGATTTTCTTCACGCATTAACCCATCAAGAGCAGTTGATATCGCATCCTCGGTTACTTGTTTATCCATCATTCTAGCTGCTTCCCTTAAGGAAGCACGCTTCCATAATCCAATGCCCGCACCAACAACGAAACCTAAACTAGCAATGATGAACACAAGCAGTCGAACATGCATAATAGGCCACAGCCTGCTTGCACCAAGCAGCAAAAGGCCAGCAGCACTGCTTCCAAGTAAACCTATCAGCGCATAACGGCTCACTGTAAACATTGTCAACCTGCGTCTAACAGGCTGGAGCAGTTCAACCAACGACTTCTTTTGCATAACTGGCCCTCCTATAAGTTTTGCAAAGCAAAACTTTACTTCGTAAGCATCACTTGCAAAGCAAAACTTTACTTCGTAAGCATCATTTGCAAAGCAAAACCTTCCTATACAGCATGATTTGCTTCACAACTCTCTCTTTGGTAACCATAAATTATTTTTCAAGCATTATTTCCGTCTCAAACGAGGACGAAGTCTAAGAATACCCAGCCATAAAGCAAGGATGGAGAGAATCGTATAGATAATAATGAACTCCTGCCACAATGCAATCGGCGCGTTATACCCTTTCTGTCCAATCGAATTTACAGAAAAGGCTTGATTTGAGACGAGCGGATCTAAAATGCTGTACAAAGCAGCCGCAGGATTCAAGGCAATAATATGACCGATCCAGCTGTAAGCATTTGTAGTCGTTTGCGGCATTTGTTCCATCACGCCTACGAGTACAACAAATAATAATGCTGTTCCGGCAAACATAAACAACGTAACGCCATACGTTACGATGACAGAAATCATTGTTCGCTTGAACAATGTCGAGAATAATATGCCAAAGGAACCAAGTACAAACATAATAAATAAATAAAACAAGAAAACAAGAAAGAGCTGTTCTGGCGAGATGCCGCCATACAAAAAGATCATGCTGTATACAGGAATCGTACTGATCACAATCAATACCATAAAGCTTAATGACGATGCCAGCTTGCTAAGCACAATCGTGGCTGAACTCTGCTGCGTCGTGAGCAGCAAATTAAGAGTCTGCTTCTCGCGTTCGCCGCTAATAACACCAGAAGTGAGGCCCGGTGCCATGAAAGCAATCAACCCAAGCTGTGCCATGCTCATAAAATAAAACAAAATTTTGCTTTGCTCAGGATTATAGGACTGTCCTCGTCCAGAGGTTACTTCAGTTAAATAAATAGCGCTTAAAGCCATTAAGCCGATTGCAAATAAATAAAAAAACAGCGTCCACATCGCGCGAGGCGTCCTCATTCTAAGCTTGAACTCTTTATTGAGTACGGGATTGATAAGCTGGTGGCGCCAGCTCGTTCGGCCATCTCTTGCCGCCGATTGCTCCTTCATTCGAGTCCGTCTCCCCCTTTCGTAATTTCCAAAAACACATCCTCAAGATTCGTCTGCGCTTCACTGAAGGAGATCAGCTGAAAACCTGCTGCAACCAGCTCATGAAGCAGCTGCGATTGCTCGGCATCCTGTCCGCCAAAGTGAATTTGTATTCCACGATCATCTCGGAAAATTCGGTTAACATAAGGGCGATCACGCAAAAACAGCTCCGCTTCTGACTCCCGATCAACTAATCTCACATGCAGGAAACGTTTGACACGCAATCTATTTTGAATATCTGCGACATTTCCGATCGCAATCATTTCACCATGCTCAATGACGCCGATTTCATCTACCATTTCGGCGAGCTCAGGCAATATATGTGAAGAAATGATGATCGTTTTCCCCATTGACTTCAGCTCTCGCAATATTTCTCTCATCTCAATCCGAGCTCGAGGATCAAGGCCGGAAGCAGGCTCATCCAAAATAAGGAGCTCTGGATCATGAACGAGGCAGCGTGCCAAGCAAAGCCGCTGCTTCATTCCCCGAGAGAGCGAGTCAACGTAAGCATCTTTTTTATCGCTCAAATTGACCAGCTCCAGCAATTGCGGAATCAACTGTTCCCGCTCCGCCTTCGGTATACCATAGCTGGCGCCATAGAAATGCAAATATTCCAACGTTTTGAATTGGTCATACACGCCAAAAAAATCCGGCATATATCCAATTCGCTTACGCACCTCATGCGGGTGTTTGGTCACGTCAAATCCGTCTACTTTTGCGATGCCTGAGGTGGGTATCATTAATGTCGCAAGAATTGACATCGTCGTTGATTTTCCTGCCCCATTGGGGCCAACAAAACCAAATACCGTTCCTTTTGGAATCGTTAGATCTATCGATTTAAGCGCTTGAAACGTTCCGAATGTTTTGGAAAGCTGTTTGATTTCAATCATCGGAACCAGAGGCGCATCATTTGATAGTTGTTCCGCAGGTTCCGTTTTAGGCACTTCCACATTAATGATCTCTATTTCGTGATTTTTGCTCATTTTTTCTGTATCTCTCCTTCTAAAGCAATCTGCGGTAAAGTCATGTCCACAGAACCAATGACAGAAAACTTCATTCGAACAATTTGATTGTTAATCAAATACTCTTTTGGCGCTGCTTCAGCTTTGCTTGAATCTGTCCAATTTCCTTCTTTCTCGTTCCAGACAGTCAATGTGAGATTTGAAGCATTTGTACTGTTGTTGTATAGGATTTCGAGATGATCGTATACAGCATCATGATCATTTGGCAAAATATATTCAAATATAAGCTCGCCATCGCCTACAAAATAAGAACCGTTCCCGTAGTGCTGCAATTGACTCGTGGCATTCTCCGTAATAATGGGATTAATAAGACCTGCTGGTACGATGACACGATTCCCATCAATAAAAGAGGTATCGACCTTCTGAACCCACAGCTTCAAATTATCCGTCTTTATCGTTTCGCCGTTTACCTTGTAATTCTGCTCATGATCAGTGCTAAAGCCAACTACTATGGGCTCCGGCGGGACAATGCCGCCATTGTTTCGATTCCCAAAGCTGTCTACAAGCTGTCGCTCTCGATTATACCCGTCATTGCCTCGGCTAGATGGATTAGGAAACATCATTTGACCATAAGGGAAATAGCCTGATTGATTAACCGTACTCGTTGTAATTGTCGTTTGCCCGCTCTCGCCGACCTTCAAATCGCCAAAGAGCTGAGCTTGCCCATTGATTAGCATGGAAACATTCGTAAGATTAGTTGTCGTATTGTTGGTAGCAGTTACCTCAATCGCATGTCTAGCCTGCTTATAAGAAAGGGTTAGCTGTCCCGTATCACTGCTCATCGTCTGCTTTTCTATCCATAGTTTCCGTGTCGACCAATAGGGAACGGAGCGCCATAGTGCTGTAGTCGAATCATTTTCGGAAATCAATTGCGTTTTATCATCCATATTCTGATTTCCATTTTGGTTGTAATTGGCGTAAAAAGATAAATTTACTCTTTTATCAAATTTTGCAGTCACTGTTCCCCCAGTTGGAATGAACACCGCAGTTGCACCTGATCGTACAGCGTCTCCTTGTCCAGTCAACTCAATGATCTCAATCGTATGGGCTGATAAATTACGCTTATCTTCTGCACCGAAGAAAAAGATTGCGAAACCGGTAATAACAGAAAAAGCAGGGATAAGCCACCAAGACCACTCTCTTCGATCAGCCTTAGCTAAAATTATATACAGTACTGGCGCTACGATGATCATATAGCCGATAAACATCCACATAAGCAGCATAAAGTTGGGCGGTTTAATCGACGGGAACTCATCTATAATACTTTCAATATTCCATTTCATATTATTATTGATGTTCACCATGCCAGGCTGAAGCGGCGTCAAATTTTTTTTAAGCACCTTCGCCCATAGCATCGCGCTGCCAGTCCATGTAGACATAGGCTCAAGCGATGGATCATAAGCGAAATAAATAACGCTGCCAAATCCATGTTCACGGGATACGACAAGCGGCAGGCCATTCTCAGCAAGCTCCGTTTTGCCATCTATTATATGACCTGTCGAGACGACCAAAGGTTTTTCAAGTGCAAGTGCGGTACCCCCGAAGCTGGCAAGTGAGTCCGCGCTGGATATGGTCGATGTGCCTGACGACTCTAGCGGTGCAATCTGTTTAAAGGCATCTGCCGTTTTGCCATAGCCGACTCCTCCAGTTAACACAAGTGTGCCGCCTTGCTGTACCCAATCCTTTATCGCTTTAACCTGTGCTTCATCCCAGACCGTGGTTGGCATATCATTGATAACGATCGTATTGAGTGTTTTGAGTAAAATGGGATCGCTGGGCAGTTCCTTCTGCGCAATCGGAATGACCGTTATTTCATAGCCTCGTTGATTTAACGATGGCATAAAATTCAAAGTATCCGGGTCACGAGATATGACACCAATGGTGTAGCTGTTGGCTGTTCTTGCGTTTATGTAATCGTTGCCGAAAATCGGAATAGGTTTGCCTGATTTGTAGGAGTCCTTAAAAAAACGTATTTTACTGTTGCTCCGATTAAGAAGCTCGCCTTGAATAGATGCTGTTAATTGTATGGCTGTGCCTAGAGGCAGCTCTGTAGGTATGATCAAGTCATTAGACCCTACTATAGATATAACAACTTCACCTTTCAAATCCTCAGCTGTCTGGTTTGTCAGTGTAAGCCGTACAGGATACCATTCGGATTGTTTCATATAGCCCTGAAATCCGACACTCGTTTCCAATGAAATTCCCTTCTCCGTTGCTGCTGCCTGTGCACTGCCAGTTCCCGCTAAGAAAGCTGCTATCAAACTAATCATGACCGCATAAGCGATAGTTCGATTTCTTAAATGAATAAAACGGTTCACCATTTGACCCCTCTCTTTACTTGATCTTCCATTTATACATATCCTTATTTTAACGGATTTTACAATTGAATTGTTGCTTCTTTTTCTAAATAATCATAAAATGCAAAAAAAAAACGACAAAACTTGATCATATAAGCTGTGCTTAAGATGATCATAGTTTTATCGTTTTCCAATTTTATGGTAAATTATTTTACAGGCGTACTGCTGTTCCGCTGACAGCTACCATTAACATTCCTTCACGCACAACCTCATAATCAATGTCGATCGCAACGATTGCATTTGCTCCAATCTTAGCGGCTTGATTTTTCATCTCATCAATGGCTACATCACGTGCTTCCTTCAGCTTGCTCTCATACGCACCGGAGCGTCCTCCAACGATGTCTGTAATTGATGCAAAAAAGTCACGAACGACATTTGCACCCATAATCGCTTCTCCTGTTACGATTCCTATATAATCTTGAATAGGACGGCCTTCTATTGTTGGTGTTGTTGAAATTAGCATCATTATGCTCCTCTCGCTTCATAAAGAAGCGTGTATTTAAAACATTTGCTTATATTACGAAGCTGGCAGCTGTTTTGTTTCAATTAAGTTCCATTCATTAGCTCTTTCAATTCCACATCTATGAGTCTGTCCGTAATCGTGTTAATTCTTATCGTAACGCGAATAGCGAATTGTTTGGCATCTTTATTTAACAGTAGAACAAAACATTCCTCTGACTCTCCATTAGCAAGCTTTTTTCTTCCTTCGTATTTGTAATTGACAATTGAAGCATCCTCGTATGCTTTTGACGTTTCTTGCATGGCCAGCTTTCCCCACTTTGCGTAGGACGGCTCCGCATGCAAATGAGCCGCTTCTGTCGCAAACACTTCCGTATGCGTAAAGCTAAGCAGTGCGAACACAGCCTTAATTACAATATTAATTATCATTTTGCAACCACCTATTTCATGGATTGTAATGGTATTAGCGTCACCCTCTTCGCTCCGTCCTATTCTTCACTTCTAAAGGCTGCAGCCCAATTTATAGGGATAAGTGCCCTTTTTTCATTCAAAGCATATTGTAGAGTATGATAAAAAGGAGGCACACCATGATACGCAATCAATCTTATATGCCACAATCGGCTGTTATGCCTGAGTACTATGAACAAATGCAAACAAACCCTGCCCAAGCCAATTTGGGACCGGAAACTGTGAATGCACAGACGGCTCCCGCCCCAGCTCATTGCTGTGTTGATTTAAGTCTAATGCATCATTATCCTTACATGCACGAATTTCATGACTTTCACCACATGCATCACTTCCATCCGATGATGGAGGATTTTCATCCGATGATGGAGGATTTCCACCATATGCATCACTTTCATCACATGATGGATGATTATCATCCCATGATGCATGAGATGTGGGATGAGCATATGCACTACGATCACCATCATCCTCATGATGGATGGGAGCTCTCGACTTTAGATTATCATCATGCTTGGTTCCACCCTATGATGCATCACCATCCGCACCATGTTTGCTTCCCAGTTACATGCCAGCCAGCCGGGGAGCTTCAGAAGAAGGCAGCAGCCGAGCAGCCTAACGGTTAAAAAAGAAAAACATAAAAAGGGCAGATTGAATGATTGCCATCATTCAATCTGCCCTTTTGTCTCCTCATCAACTATTGCGACAAACTGCCTTCGAGTCGCGAGCGAGGTCGACATGGGCCAATAGGAATTTGAATAAGACTCGTTAGTCCATTTGGCGTTAATCCATAAAGCTCATTCATGGAGCTAACATCAAAGCCTAGCAGCGGTCGTCCTTCCATCCTCAATGCGGAAGCAGCAATCAGCAAACGTTGAACGAGCATTCCCGCTTCCATTTGTTGAATACGATAGCCGCGAAAGCCAAGCTCCTTATGAAAATGCTCCAGATCACCTGCCACATGAAAAGTAAGCGGCACCTGGAATAAATTTACGTTATCCAAAGACATGCCATACTGAAGCCATGGCCTTTGGTCACCCGCACGGACAAGCTGCAGCGCGTGAGCCGCAGCATCATAGTAATACGCTCCATCTTGAATCCCATCAACACCATAAAAACAGCCATATAAATGGACGCGCGACGATGGACTTCGCACTAAACCATCCAAATCATTACGATACTTATAAGAAATCATGATCTCCTGCAATAGTGCTGCCAAATCGGTTATGCTCACGGTTTCCAATACAAATTCACTTTCTGGCGAGTAGCGCTGCCTGCATACCGATGCTAAATCATACATCATCCGATTTACGCTCGGTAAAGCAAAAACGTCGCTACTGCTAGCTAGTATTTGCTGCCCCTCCAGCTGTTTAATCGCGCGTGCGGATTCCATGATGGAGGCTTCATTTAGCTTAATCAGCAGCGGATATTCCAATACCTTTTTTGATCGCATGTAGTGCTCATGTCTAATTAACGGAAGCATACTGCATAATTCATCTGAAGAAATATTTTTTTCGGTGCTATCACCATGGTGGAACCATTCCATATTTGCATCTATCGCAAGAGGAATCGCAGCGTATACACTTTCTTCCGTATCAGGTAGACCAAGCATATGATTGATTGCACCATCTAGAAACTGAAAATAAACACCCGCCTCAAAGTCATAACGTTTAGCCACTTCAAGCAGTTGACCAACGAGCAAGCCAGCATCTAATCCTTGCAATCGATAGGAGAAGTTATTGTATTTATAAAAGTTTTTCCAAAAAAAAGTGGACACAAATACGGCTCCGAAGCCGTTTGTTATGTCGCACCGATCACCTAACGCATTGCTCAAATACCGATCAAATTGGCCTTCACGCAGCAGCATCAAACGATGATGCGCCACATCATAATGATAAATTCCGTTAGGTAATTCATCCAGCTTCAAATAAAGATATACTTCGCTTGGATACAGCCCTCCGCCTGATGGAACAAAACGTCTACAAAGCTGCAAGGAGTCCTCCCATTCCTCCCCTGCATGTTGTTCAAGAACAGACTGGCTAAGCTGTGTCAGCCCGAACGTATACCAAAGAAAATGACCTATATCCCGTAGCGTTGGCATCGTATGTTCCCGTTTGCCCGTCAAAGTAAGCGGAACATCCGAAGCGAGAGGAAATGCCGGTACATGACGATATAATTTGTACGGTAGAGGAGCGTTATCCCAATCAATTTCCACATCTTGAGGTTTGGTTTTGTCTGGTTCATATTGCAATTGGCGCAAAAAAGCCTTCAGACTCATATCTCCCCTCCTAAGTGCCAACTCGCCGAGATCCACTGCATGACAGCAGACAGTGCTTATGGAAACGGATGCGGATAAGGATTAAGCAGCTCATGCGTCAACCTCTCCTTGACGTAACCCAGCTCAGCTGGTATTCGCAGCACCCTCTCAAGTCCTCTCAAGCGGACAAGATGTTGACCAAACGTCATCGGGAGCATACCTGGAATGAGCACCTTTACACAATGGAGCCCATTTCTCAGCGTTTCCTGCGTCGTTTGATCAACAACGATAACTTCTAAATTTAATTCACGGAAAACTTTGAGGAATACGTTTAATTCATCTGTCAAATCTGCATGCTTTGGCCTCGGTTTAAATACCTCTTCGAATCTACGGAGCGGCCTCTCATTTTGAAGAAGGAAGTTCAACCGTTCCTCAGCTTCCTTCAAGCTGTACAGCATCGAATGATCATCCATTTGCCGAACTAGAAAAGGATCATGAAGCATGCGTTCATACTGCTCACGGTTTTCTTCTAACCTCTCATTAAACGCGAGCAGCATGCCAGCGATCTCATGGATGGCTCCTTTTGCTGCCCGCACTGGATCGGGATGCGCCCCAGCAGCACAAATCATATTAACGCCATTTTCCGTTCTGTTTTTGGCAAGCACCCATACACTTGGAATGCCATGCTCCATCGTCGAATCGAATAAATGGACATCATATTGGGTGACATCACGTAAACGCTCCACCATTAAGGTTAATTCCAGATCTCCGGAGGAATAAGGATCTATAGGAACAAGCGGAAGCTGTGCATACCAGGTCATGAGAAATGAATCCCGTTCTACTACTTCCAGTATTCCGTAAAAAACAGCTTCCTCCAAGCTGCCTCCTAACGCACAGCCATTTGAGGTTTCGTATACAAATCCATGGCCGCAGCCAGAGCTGTAATAAGAGAGCAGTTCCGGCACGAGAATAGGCTTCTCCTGCAAAAACGAATAGCCCCACACCCAATCGATTTTTCTGCTCGGGTCGAATGGTTGAAACGGAAAATCGGGACGCTCATACTGTTCCTTCTCGTGCACGCCTACCCGAACGGGATCAAGGGCAATCTCACTCAAATGCTCATAGCTGTCATGAACCGCCGTCCTCTTTCCTCTAGGCGATATACCGCAATAACGTTCTAAACCCTCTAGTATTGCTGTCATTTCACTGTCTGCAAAAGAATTTGTACGGCCAGCGCAGCCTTCATCTCCCGAAAACATCGGTAGAATAATGCTCGAATCCGCAAATGGCGACATCAGATCAATCATTTTTCCGTTCAAAAACCCTGTGCGATTGTCCAGATAATCATTGGCTAATACAGCTTTCAGCTCACTCATCGAACGAGTTCGATAGCTATTTTCGCTAATTTTTGGGCTTGGATGCAACTTAATACGCGAACCTATAGCCGAATCATCAGGTATTTCTCCACAAATCGTACAAAGCGGATCAGGCAAATAAAAATGAACCGAGCTGTTGAGCGTTTGCAAATGTACCAGCTTCACACGATTTTCAAGATGAGCCTTGTTGTTAAGGAGGAAATGTTCAGCTTCAACAGCAATATGATGAGCCACATGCAGAAGCCCGCTTCGAGAAGACCAAATATCCGGATAAACTTCACCGTGCATAAAAAGATGCTGCAGCTCCCACATTTCTTTCCGATCATTTCCAGCCATCAAACGCCGCAGATCAGCGCACTGCGAGCAGCCTGCTGTCCCGGGAATGACAAGCGGACCAATTACGCCCTCACCAAAGGATACAAAGCCGCGCAGCCATGGTGTCCCCGATTGCTTAAACATTTCCTCTGCCATCAGATGAGAAGCTGAATCATAGCCATCGCTCAGTACGAGCGCAAGCTCTGCCGTTTCTGGAACACCAAACGACAGATCACTCACTCGTTCAACCTGACAAAATTCAGATAATAGATCGGTTACGTAATCTGCAAGCAGCCCTTCGCCTACAATTGCCATTTTAGCGCTCACTCTTCTGTCTCCTCTCGGAGCGAGATGCCGAATACTCCCGCCAGCTCCTCATTGAAAAAAGCTTCCGAAGTTAAGTTATACACAAGAAGACGCTTTTGGTTATTTTGTAGATGCATCAAAGCATTCTTCAGAACCTCTCGATGCTCAAATGGATCACACTCGGTTATGGAGAGGTTCACCACTTCGTCTTCCTTCACATTTACAGAAGCCAATTGATTTATTTTCCCTTTAAAGAGAGAATCTTTATTCTGAATGTCCAGCAATGCACCCAATAGAACTCTGCGAAGTGCCCTCGTTTCATTTAAATCAACTGCGTGATACCAGCAATCGTTTGTTCTCAGCCATACAACTGTAAAACCAATTACAGTCTCACTGATGCCAAAGGAAGGTGATCCTTGCATCGTGGTTAGCGCATTTATATAGTAACGACATCGTTCATCCTCAACTTGACTAAGCTTCATCGGCGTGATTGAAGGAGGTTCTGCTTCGTATAGCCTTATCCATTCTTCGGATAAATACTTTTGCAAAGCGCGGCAGACGGCCTCCTCGATCGTCTCCCCTGCTCCTACGCTCATAAGCACAGGCTCTAATGCAGAGCCAATTTCAGGAGTCTGGTTGATGAATATATTTGCCATACGAGACACATAGGCTTCAATTCCAGCAAGCCCCGCTTCTCTGCGTGCCTCCTCATGTCTAATACCGTTGCATACAACTTCCGAGAGCAGCAGCGCTGGGCCTTCTGACAGCGGATCAACGGACTGAACCCGGCATTGCGACAACGGCAGCTGACGCAGCTCTCCTTCCTCCCAAATATGAAAGATGCCCGTCTCCATGGATGTTAATTGACTGAAGAAAGGGAGCAATCCGCTTGAATCACGTTTTCCTGTGCTCTCTTCCGACAGAAGCTCATAATCTTCAACCTTCTTCGCCATTTGTTTTTGATTGACTAACGGATGAGGAAGAAACGGATGCCACTTGCCTTCCAGCGTCTCTAGGTTCAGCAGAAACAGTTTATTATTTTGTAATTTCGTTACACCTGCAGCTGTTTTTAGCCATTCAAAAACGATCACGTTAGCGAGCAGCGATTCCGCAACAGATGAAACAGCATAATCATTTGTTTCCTTATAAATAGAAGCATAATGGACTCTGCGTCTTGCTGATTCCCAGTCACCCTCCGAATTTGAATAGGCGAGCGGAGCCGCTAGACCTGCTTGCCCTAGAATTACAGCCGGCAGCAGCACTTTATTATTTTGTCTACATACTTGATTAAGAGATTGAAGCTCAGCTTCCCCTTCTGGATCTGACACATAAAATATTGCATCGTATGGCTGTATTACTAATGACCATTCCACTCCCCCATCCTTCGGCAAGCTGATCTCGTCCACCTTGATCTCTGAATCGAATGGTCTGTAATGGTGCACCAGCTCCGTAATTCGTCTAGGTCCCGTCGTTTCCGCGTTCATATTGATGAAGTGAAATTGAGGAAGGCCGGATTCAAGTAATGATTTCACTACTGACACCAAAAAATTCCCGTTCCCGACAACAAGCACGCTGGACTTTCGAAACAGCTCAAAACGGTATGCCCCAGACCCATCAAAGCTGTCCAAAAATTCAATCTGAGCCTCATATTGCTTAACAATATGGCTCGGAAGCTGATGCGGCCTATCCTGACTCACATCTTGGACATAGCCATTCGCATACAATACTTTTGCAATCTCATAAACATGATCACGGTATTGATCTGTCAATCCATCCGTTATTTCATGCAATGAATGCTCACCATTAAACACCGGAATTAATTTTTCTATCCATTGATCAATTGTACTGCCTTCCATCCGAAATGAACCGATATTATTGCGGAAATAGACACTTCCGTCCGAGCTCGGGAGAAAAAAAGTATCTCCTCTCACTTTAAGGCGCATAGAAGGATCCAAAATTCATTCCTCCTTATTTTGAAATCTGGCTTTTCGTAACAAGAGTTCCTCTATAAAGATATGTATGGCTATTTGTCCGTCATACCTGCACTCGCATAGAAAGACACCCCAGCATCCCGAAAAGCGTTTGCAGGGGTGTCTTGAACCTTCTATTTACATCTCAATAGTTGACTAACGGCAACGGGCACAGCCAGCACAGCGGGCACAGCCGCCTCCGCAGCGAGCACAGCCACCGCATCTTGCACAACCTCCGCAGCCGCCACAGCCGCCGCATGAACAAAAGCCGATACAAAAACCAATACAAAAGCCAATACACAACCGAGCATTATTGGGATCCATTTGGCCTTGACCCGCATTCGGCGTCATTCCACTCGATTTAAATGCATCCGTGTTCAAATTTTGAAGATCGTTCTTAAATTCATTCATCTTAGTAGCCTCCGTTATATGTTCATGTGATTATCATCGGCATTCACAAAATAGGAAATGAAAATGAGAACAACCCAAACTGGTCATATGCCGATAATCGTTCATGACATATACGTATGAAAAAAGCTCCGCTAGTGTTACTAATCCATTTACCTAATCGCCCAATTTGAAAAGCAACAACTAAAAAAAGAGGCTGTCAACAAGATCAATGACCTTGTGACAGCCTCTCTGCTATCTCGAATTGTTATGCTTCTTCTGCAGTGCGTGGTTTGCGTTTACGGTTCAAGAACTCATAAACGATAGGTACGATAATGAGCGTGAGCAGTGTTGAGCTCGTCAAGCCGCCAATTACGGTAACCGCCATACCTTTAGAAATCAAACCGCCTGATTCGAATCCAAATGCGAGCGGAAGCAACGCACCTACGGTTGCAATTGCCGTCATTAGAATCGGACGAAGACGTGTACCCGCTGCTTCAATAAGTGATTCGCGGACGGAAAGTCCTTCTTTCTCTTTTTGAATAACTCGGTCAACAAGGACGATTGCATTCGTGACCACGATACCAATGAGCATCAGGGCACCAATCATTGCGGTAACGCTCAGTGTTTCTCCTGCAATTAACAGTGCTACTAGCGCACCGATAATCGTAAACGGAAGGGAGAACAGAATTGCGAATGGTGTAAGTCCACCACCAAATGTAATGACAAGTACGAGATAAACGACAGCAATCGCTGCAAGCATCGCTAAGCCTAGCTGCATAAATGACTCATTGATCTGCTCCGTTACTCCGCCCATTTCGATATCGACGCCAGCAGGAAGATCAGTCTCATCAATCATCTTCTGCAAATCTGCCGAAACCTTACCGACATCAGATGAAATTGCATCTGCTGAAACCTCAGCATACATACGACCATCACGTCTTGTTATCGTATTCGGCGACTCACCTTCTTCGATAGTCACGACATCTTTCAAAGCCACTTCAGTACCTAACTGAGTAGTCAATTTCACATTCTCTAGATCTGATTTATTCGTATAGGTTTTTGTATCAACCTTCACAAAAACATTAAATTCCTCGCCATCCACTTCAACTGTCGTCAGAACGGGACGCTCGCGAACAGGACTAAGTGCCATTGCAATCTGGCCTGCTGTTAATCCGTTTTGACTAAGCTTCTCTTGGTTAGCTACAAGGCGATACTGCTCATACGTTTCCGATAAGCTGGAATCAATATTTTTCAAATCCTTATGATCTGCAAGCTTCTTCATAAGGTCATCCACGATAGGTTGAACAGTGTTCATATCCGGACCATACACAAGCATCGATATGCCCGATCCGCCAAGACCTCCGCCTCCGAAGTCCTGCTGTTTCCATTCGCCTTTGCCGCCTAGCTCTTGCAGCATAGGTACAATTTTTTCTTTCTCAGCTGTAAAACCAGCATAATCCTCATCATAGCTCAAGTTAAACAACGCTTGTTTAGAAGCTCCTGGGCTAAATGGATTTTGGCTGCCAACTGCATATTGCACGACGGTAACACCTTCACGATCGAGCAATTTCTTCTCAGCTTCAAGAGCCATTTTCTCTACCTGTTCAAGCGTTTCTCCAGGTGCTGGATTATAGGAAACAATCATCATTTTCTGTTCGTCGCCAGGAATGAAGCTCGTTCCAATCACTGGAAGCAGGAACAGACTTCCGATAAGTAGTAGTGTTGCTAAACCAAAAGTAACCAATTTATGATCAAGCGACCAGCGAAGTGCACCTTTGTACCATTCCGCTAAGCGGCCTGGCTTATCGTGATGCGCCTTGCCAGCTTTCATCCCTTTGCGGAACATCATATGCGCCAGCATTGGAACGACCGTAATGGCAACAAGCAATGATGCTAGTAGAGCAAATACAATCGTTAATGCAAACGGCAGGAACATTTCACCAATCATGCCCGAAACAAGTCCAAGAGGCAGGAATACGGCAATCGTTACGATTGTGGAAGCCAAAATCGGTACGAACATTTCCTTCGTCGCATCAAGAATTAATTCCTTGCCTTTCATCTTCTCTGTAGGGAGCGCCATTCGTCGATATACATTCTCGATAACGACAATCGAGTCATCGATTACCCGCCCAATCGCGACGGTCATCGCACCAAGTGTCATAATGTTCAGTGTAATATCCATCCGACTCAAAATCAGAAGAGCGATCAGGATGGAAAGTGGAATCGAAACGACAGCAATAATCGTGGAACGAATATCGCGCAAGAAAATCATAATGATAATGACAGCGAACAATGCGCCGATTACCGCCTTGCTTAACATCGTGTGAACGGAATCCTCGATCGGCTTGCCTTGATCAAGTGTCGTTACAATAGACAAACCATCATTATTGCCTTCAAGCTCTTTTATTTCTGCTTTTACATTATTAACAACGTCAACCGTATTGGAATCAGCCGCTTTGACGACGTTAAACCCAATGGAGTCTTTGCCATTCGTACGAGAAATAGACTCTGCTTTGCCTACGATGCTTAAATCAGCAACATCGCTAAGCTTAACACCTGGCACGATGACTAAGTTTTTCAAATCACTCTCAGTCGTTATGTTTCCATCAACGACCAGCGCCTTCTCTGTCTCGCCAAATTCATAAATACCTAGCGGTACAGAAATAGCTGACGCTTGGATGATGCCTTTCACCATCTCTTCGGTTAAGCCGATTTGCTTTAGCTTATCCGTTTTGAAGGATAGTTCACCTTCCTTAACATTTTGTCCAGAAACTTGAATGCTCGCTACACCTTCAATACCTTGAAAGCGCGGCAATACATTTTCTTCTATTTCCTTCGTAAGCTGCTCCAAATTCATCTTTTCATTGGAGATACTCATTGCAAGGACAGGGAATGCATTCAAGCTGATACGTGAAACGGATGGGGTTTGCGTTCCTGCTGGAAGCTTAATCTCGGAGAGGATATTTTTAACTTCCGCTTCCGCCTTTTCCATATCTGTCTCATAGGAGTACTCAATAACGACAGATGAAGCATTCTCATAGGATGTTGAGCTAATGACTTTAACACCTTTAAGATTGCGAGTCCGCTGCTCAATCGGCTTCGTAATTTTCTCCATTACCTCTTCAGGTGCAGCACCCGGCAATACAGTTGTGACGCTTACGATTGGAACCGTAATATCGGGCAATGTTTCCATTTTCATATTCATTCCTGAATAAAGTCCAGCAAATAACACAAGCAGCGTCAAAATCCACAAAGCAAATTTGTTATTAAGCGAAAATCGGATGATGCTCTTCAATCTCTCCCACTCCTCATCTTCTATCTATACTTTAAAACGGTAGCCCACTCCCCAAATTGTTTCTATATATTGAGGTTTGGATGGGTCATGCTCAATTTTCTCACGCAGCCTCCGAATATGAACCGTAACCGTAGCTGCGTCTCCATTTGAATCAAGCCCCCAAATACGTTCAAACAACTCTTCTTTCTCAAACACGCGATTAGGGTGTGAAGCTAAAAGCAGCAGAAGCTCATATTCCTTTGAAGTAAGCATCGCTTCCTGCTCATGAATCATGACTCTTCGTGAAGGCTTATCGATAAACAATCCGCGTATGCGAATATGCTCGCCTCGCTCCCCTTTGTCAGCTGTCAAACGCTCGTAACGAGCCAAATGAGCTTTCACGCGTGCTACCAGCTCACTTGGACTGAAGGGCTTGGTCATATAATCGTCAGCGCCAAGTCCTAATCCTCGTATTTTATCAATATCCTCTTTTTTCGCGGTTACCATCAGCACTGGAATATTGATCGTTTGTCTAATTTGTCGACAAATTTCAAAGCCGTCGATTTTAGGAAGCATTACATCTAAAATGATAAGATCAAACTTTCCTTCTAGCGCTTTCTCAAGTCCTATATCACCTCTCCCTTCAATTTGAACGTTAAAACCGTAACTTTCCAAATAATCTCGTTCCAGCTCGGCAATGGCTTTCTCATCTTCAATAATTAGTATGCTCTTCATGACCACCCACCGTTTTGACGGATACTGACTTAGGCAATTTCAGACAGAACAACGCACCTCCATGCTCTGCATTTTCCGCCCAGACCGTTCCGCCGTGCCCTTCAATAATTTGTTTGACGATTGCAAGACCGAGACCACTTCCACCAGTCTCTAAATTGCGTGATTGCTCCGCGCGATAGAAACGATCGAAGATATAAGGCAAATCATCCTTCTCAATGCCGGGACCTGAATCCTCAATTTCAATTAGAGCGTGCTCCTCCAGTTCTGTAACTCGAACAACGATGTTATGTTTCTCGAGACTAGAAGATTGTCCCATATACTTGACACAATTGTTAAGTATATTAGTTAAAACACGGCTTAGCTTGTCAGGATCGGCTGCGATCATCAGCGGATCAGAACCATGCTCGATATAATGCAATCCTACCCCTGATTTTTCCAGATCAAACCGCTGCTCATCCAAAAAATATTCCAAGTAGCGTTTAATGTCCATCACTTTAAAATCAAAGGCAACCGTTTGAAGATCAAGCTTCGAGAATAGGAACAGCTCATCAATTAATTGATCCATATCTGTAGCTTTACGATAGATTGTCTCCATGTAGCGCTTCCGCTTTTCATCCGTGTTCGCGATGCCGTCCATGATCCCTTCGACATATCCTTTAATCGCAGATATTGGCGTTTTCAAATCATGCGAGATATGAGACAGCAGCATTTTACGGTTTTCTTCATACTGAAGGCTTTGATCAATCGACTGCTTCAATCTTACCCTCATATCCTCAAACGCGATGCTAAGCTGTCCGATTTCACCTTTCGTCGTGGCCTCAACCTTGTGCGACAAATCGCCATCCTTAATTTGTAGAGCTGCGGCTTCTAGTTTCTTAATGGGACGAATGATGCTTCTTGATACAAAGTAAGTAAGCAGCAAGCTCGTTAATCCAATAAAAGCTAAACTGAAAGCTGTGCCGACCGGTCTCCAATAGATAGGAACCGTATCATTTCTCCGAAACAGAACAGCACGACCCTCTCCCCCATCAGGATAAATAAAATCGACGGTACTCGTTTCGAATCGAAATGAATTAAATGCAACCTTCGAAGGCGGCTCGTCCAATAATTGCTGCCAATCAGCATGAACAGCTGTCTGCTCCAAGAAAGGCGCTACAGAAGTAATCTTCCCATCCCTGGAAATAAGAAGTCCTGCCCACAGCTTGCCTAACCGCTCTTGAATTTCGGCTACGTATTCCTTCTTCTCGAGCTCGCCGGAATCATTGCGAAGCACATAGGATAATTCGCCATACACCAAGGCTTGAAGATAAGGCTCTCTGTTCTCATTTTCATAATAATGACGAACATCCTCAACTCCGCGAGCATAAAAGATAAATATCATAAAAGCACTCATTAATATGATCGGTACAAAAATCATCGCCAAGTATGACATATACAGCTTTACTCGAATGGACAATCTTGTTCACGCCTCGCTGCTGCTTTTTTGTTAAGTGTGTTTCTGTCGTTGTTTCTATGGTTAATCATAACGGCTATTTCTAAACGAATTTGTAACCATTTCTTACAAAAGTATTACGTTTGATGATTTTGTTTATTTAATTAACGACGTTTTTATTTAATGCGATAAAATAATTATTCGCTTAGTGTACCGAACTTAGGCAGCGGCCATATCCGGAATACGGCTTTGCCTTCGATGCTGGATCTAGCAATTGGACCAAGTTCACGGCTATCCATACTATGCTCACGATTGTCACCCATAACAAACAGTTGTCCTTCTTTAACTGTAAAAGGCACTGAAACACTGCCAGCTACTGTCTGACCCTTAACATATTGCTCTTCGATTTTTTCTCCATTCAAATATACTTCCCCGTTTTGGATATCAACCACGTCTCCAGGCAAGCCTACGACACGTTTAATTAAACGCAAATCGCTCTCTGGTCCGCTAATAATAACAATGTCGCCGTGACGAGGTTCATGAAGCCGGTAAGACCATTTGTCTTCGATTAATCGTTGTCCAGCGACCAGCGTATTTTGCATAGATACATTATGTACTTCCGATTGAGCATAGACATAGTTTTGGAACAGCAGCGCTACAACGACGGCAATACCAAGCGAGACGACCCATTCTCTTACTTCTTTCATCCAGCTTTTTGTTTTGCGTTTTTCTGTTTGCATGAACATTCTCCTCATCAGTTAGTGTTTTTTTCTTGTAAAAATAATAATAATTGTCTACCTAATACGTTCTTTGCTGTACAAAGTTTTCATTATAGCGCCCAAAATAGGAAGTGACAACCGAACCAGACTTGCGATAAAGTGAAAGCGAAGGGGGCTTCCACAACGATGAATCAAATCTCTGGAGCACAAAGATTGCTTTTTACTGCTATAACCATTTTATATTGGACTTCCATGTATGTATATGTCCCTACGCTTTCACCTTACCTTAGTGATCGGGGATTGTCCTTGCCTTTTATCGGCATCGTGCTTGGAAGCTATGGTTTTGTTCAAATGTTCGTAAGATTTCCGCTCGGCATTTTGTCAGATCGTTTTGGAAAGCGCAAGCCTTTCATCCTATTAGGAATGTTAACCGCTGCGATAAGCTGCTTGCTGTTCCTCATCCCTGATTCATGGGTATGGCCGCTTGCTGGCAGATTGATGGCAGGCGTTTGCGCATCTACTTGGGTCGCGTTCACCGTGCTTTATGCCAGCTATTTTGGAGCCGGGCAGACAGGTCGTGCAATGGGCAATATTAGCGTGATGACGGTATCCGGACAAATGATCGGCATGCTCTTTAGCGGATGGTTAACGGATGGTTTTAGCTCAAGTGCTCCATTTATTGTAGGCGCTGTCATTGCTGTCCTTGGTCTAGTGCTCGCTTTCATGCTGAAAGAGCCTCGCTCGGAGCTGAAAGAACAGCCAGGAATGTCGTTTGCCATGATCAAAAATGTGGTAAAAACTAAAACATTGCTGCAGGTTTCTTTGTTGTCCATCCTTGCTCATGGCATTCTTTTTATAACGATGTTCGGATTTACACCTCTCAAAGCTCAAGAAATGGGTGCAGACGGTCTGAAGCTCACTTTGCTCGTATTTTCTTTTATGCTCCCCCATGCTTTTGCCTCACTCGTTACAGCGAGGTGGTTTACGCCTAAATTCGGCTATTGGGGTACGATTGGCGCTGGCTTTATATTGAGTACCATTTGCACAGGAGCAATGGTGTTTGCGGATTCTTTTGGTGTACTTGTCGCAACGCAAGCGATTAATGGTTTTGCGCAAGGCTTACATATGCCGCTTCTGCTGGGACTGGCGATTCGAGATGTCGAGCTTCCTGGCCGTGCAACAGCAATGGGCTTATATCAAGCGCTATATGCCATTGGAATGTTCTCTGGACCATTCCTTGCTGGTTGGCTCAATGAAAGCTGGGGATTGAACGGAGGTTTCCTATTTGGCTCGCTGCTTGGAGCTGTCGCATTTGCACTTGTAATCAAGTGGGCGATGTCAGATCGCAAAGCTAAGTTTGCCGCACTCACGAATCATGCAGAGGAGGTAAGCGGATGATTAAGCCGCAGCTCGTGCTCGATATTGGAGGCGTGCTGGCGACAAACCTGTCGCCGCTCTTCTGGCAGCTGCTGGCTGCGGAAGCGATCGTTTCTGAAGAACAACTTTACTCCGAATATAAGCAGCAAATTAGCGAGCGGCTATGGACAGGCCAAATAACAGAGAAACAATTTTGGCGCTGGATTGCTGAATATACGCCAAACTTAACTAGTGCGCAAACCAGAAGTTTTATCGATAGATGCCTACTGCCGCTCCCTGCCCTTGCAGAAATCGGCAATTGGAATGCTGTTGCTGATATTCATGTGTTAAGTAATCATTTACCTGCATGGGTTGAACCCATCATCACACCTATCAAGCCTTATTTGAAAAGTATTACGATCTCAAGTGAAGCAGCACTCCAAAAACCTCATCCAGCTATTTTTGACAAAGTAAATGAACAGCTGCCGCCTGAGAGCTTTGTTTTATTTGTTGATGATCATCCTAAAAACACAAAGCAAGCAGCGCTGCACGGATGGCATACGCTGCTTGCCGATGAAGATGGACGTTGGATTTCGCAGGTTCTCCCTCTTTTAAAACAATACAGCAATAAGAAATAGCAATGAGCCTGCTGCTGCTGCAATACTCATTAGACGAGCATCTGCTCGCCTAAAGCGAAGCCGAAAGCTATAAGTCGGCTTTCGCTTCGCATAACCAAAGCCGCGTGCTTCAAGCGCATCCGCCATTTGCTCCGCAAGACGCAATATTGAACGTACGTAGGGAATAAGAATCGGTAGAAGCCTTTTCATCGGTACCGTCTTAAGAGGCGTAACCGCCTTTCCTCTCGCATGAGCCAGCTTCGCAAATCGCTCCCACTCTCCTGTTAGTAAAGGAATAAACCGAAAAATAAGTGTGACGATGATTGCAAAGGAATGAATGGGCACCTTCAGCCTCTCTAGGATACCAAAGGTTTGCTCAAGCGAGCGCTGAAGCCGTAAAGGCGTCATCAGCTTTAGCATAGGCAGGCCTAAAAGCATAATCAACAAAAGCTTGCCTAATCGGCTAACTATTGGCCAAACCTTGTCCAAATCAAAGGAAAGCGGACGAATGCCAATGCCTGCTATTACGCAAAAAATAATAATCATAATGGCATACGCGCGAATGACTCGTCTCCAAGGCCAAATGAGTGTACGAAACGGAATTAAAAGCAATATCGTTGAAACAGCTGCGACCGTTAGCTCCAATGCTGTTTTTTGCGCAAAAATGCTCGCAGATAGAAATAAATAAACGAGTATAAGCGCACGAGGATCAAAATAATCTGAACGCAGCAAAACCGATGGTTTAGCGGCTCCCAATTGTGAACCCTCTGTTATCGTTTTTTCAGCGAGCTTACCTTTTGGTTCTTCTTTTGGTTCTTCTTTTGGTTCTTCTTTTGAAAATGTGTTTGGCTTGTTGTGCTCAGTATTTACGTTGCTTGCTATACCATTTGTTACAACTACGGCTGCTGCTTCTGATTTCTGGCTGTCTCGACTCGCGAGTGCAATTGAAATCGCCGCAGCAAGCTCTTGCGGCGCCGGCCAAGGCGCCTCATCCGCGTCTGCGCGCTGGATGAACTGCTCCAGCGGCATAGCCGCTTCCTCGCGCAGCGTGTCCAGCGCGCGAAGCGCCTGCGGCGCAGAGGCGGCATGCGCGATCGCCGCCGCCTTAGCCGCTGCGCGGACCGTGCCGCCGTCAACAACGGCGACCGCGTCCGCCAGCGGCAGCAGCGCGTCGAGGTCGTGCGTTGCCACGACCGCTCCGCGCCCCGCCGCCCTGTGCGCTTCCAGCACCGCGCACAAGCGGCGAATACCGACGGCGTCTAACCCCGCCGTCGGCTCATCCAGCAGCAGCCAATCCGGCTCACACGCCAATAAGCAGGCGAGTGACAGCCGTCGCTGCTGACCGCCGCTGAGCGTCCATGGATCACGCTCTAACACCTCCACTGGAAGCCCTACTCTCGCAAGAGCTTCCGCGATTCTCTCCTCGATTATGGATGAATCGAGCTTATAGGGCTTAAGAGAATAAACCATTTCTTCTCGTACAGATGACGCAAACCACTGTGACTCCGCATTTTGCATCGATATGCCAAGCTTAAGCACCACTTCTGGATTTAGACGGCTGCGGCGGCCATTCTCCATCCATAGCTGATCGGTGCCCAGCTCAATATTACCGCTTTGAATCGATCGTATGCCCGCCAATGTCTCAAGCAGCGTTGACTTCCCAGCACCATTTCGCCCGATTAAAAGTGTGATTTCACCTGCTTTAAAGGACGTATGTACTTCTTTTAGCAGCTGTTTTTCTTTGTCATTCTCCGCGTCCACGCTAACGCCGTTTAACTGCCAGTCAGCGCCCATATTGCTTCACCGCCTCTGCCAGCATAGTTGCTGTGAACGGAAAAGGCGAAAGCTTCACACCATGCTCCTCTAACTCCCATGCCACCTGAGCACAATAAGGAGGCTCCAAACCAAGCTGCTCACAAAAACTATCCCTTGCTCCCGCAGCCGATCTAGCAAACCAGGCTTCTACCCCGCCATCGTACATAATCGTACCGGCATTCATCGCAACGATTCGATCTCCCGCCTGCAGTTCCTCCAGCTTCTGCGTAATCCAAATGACCGTAATTCCGGCTTGCTGCAAACTTCTTGTTTGCTCCAGCACAGAGATTGCTGCTTCTGGGTCCAGCATCGCTGTTACCTCATCAAGCACAAGCATGGGCGCTTTTAATGCCAAACATCCCGCAATCGCAACCAGCTGCTTCTGCCCTCCGGATAAGGTTTCAATCGGTTGATGCATTCTCTCACCCATGCCTACTCTTTGCAGCGCGTGCTCGGCTTCAGATCGAATACTAGCCGCTTCCTGCTCATTCTGCTCCAGCATGACAATAATATCCTCGAGCGGCGTTGCTCCGATCATCGCTGCCTCAGGCTGCTGCATAACAATTGGAATCGGCTTCCCCTTTGCAGCAGTATGAATGTTCCTTAATACTTGACCGCTGACGCCTGCTACCCGAAAACCAGCAGCTACTTTCGCAACTGTGCTTTTCCCGCTTCCATTGCAGCCAAGCAGAGTAATCCATTCTCCCTCTTTTATAACAAGCGAAATATCTTTTATTATTGGTTTCCGTTTTTGTCCTTCACCTATTGCCGGAGGCGTAACGGTAACCTGCTTCAATTGTACCTGATTGCTCTGATTCAAAAAATTTCACCCAACCTCTTCCCGAAAACGATAGGCTATGCTACAATTCGATTTGTTAACCTGTTTTAAATATAAATGGTTAACAATAATATCGCAAGTACATAAAGGAGACTAACATCATTATGCAAACCAGCAACATTCGTTCACTCGTCTTTATTTCTTTGTTCGCAGCTTTGTTTATCGTCATGAGCTCTTTGACAATTAAGTTCGGCGGCTCATTTGTCCCGATTACTCTTCAAACCTTGGCTGTTGGATTAGCCGGTCTCTTTCTGACGCCGCGCAACGCTTTCCTCAGCATATTTATCGTCATTTTGCTTGCTGCTATCGGCCTGCCCCTATTTAGTGGGCAAGGCGGTATCCCTCATCTAACAGGACCTACTGGCGGCTTTATATTCGCCTTCCCATTCTGTTCGCTATTGGTTAGCCTAGCGATTGGCGGATTTCTACGCAGTAAAATGTCAAAGGGAAATAAAGCCTTAGCTTTTATTGTTTTTTTCATCATTTTCGAGCTATTCAGCTCCATCACCTCATACATTCCAGGCATTCCATGGCTTATGAATTCTCTGGACCTTTCGTTCCAGAAAGCGATGACGGTCGGATTCTATCCGTTCATTATCGGTGATGCACTAAAATCATTGGCAGGTGCTATTTTAGCAACCTCTTTAACACCTTACATTGTCCACATTCGCTCGTCAACCGTAAGAAATAGCGAAGAGAAAACAACTTTTAATGTTTAAAACCGCTGTTCTATGAAAGCAAAAAACCGCTTTATCCGATTAGAAATCTTGAATCGGAATATAGCGGTTTTTGTTTTAGACATCTACTTCGAAATGCCTCGTGAGTTATTTTCCTAAAGTTCTTAAAATGTTCCCGCGATATTCAGTATCCTTTTCTTTCAATTCAAAAACCTTATTCTGTACCGATATATTCATATATATTTCGCAATACAAATCAAGCTCATTATTATCATCGAAAAAGACCTTAAACTTAATATCTTCATTTGCAATATTTCTAGGGTCACCCTCTAGTGCAAAACATGTAAATGAGATTTCATCATCACACTTTAGCTCTCCCTCATAGCCATAAAGCTCCAACAAAGCCTTAATGAACGCATCTGATTCTTTACCAATTGATTTAAGAGTTATTCCCTCAAAATAAAATGCCTCTTGATTGATTTCTCCCTGATTCCATCCAGGAATCATATCCTTGTTTATTAGCACTTCAAAGCCAACAATTTCATTTCCATATTGACCATGAACAAGAAAATAATTTTGATGATTTATCACATGACTTTCAACGATATCGAATTCTAAATCTTGAAAATCTTCTTCAGTGTTTTGGTTTATTTGTCTATATTTCATATGACTTAATCCCTTCCGCCAGTTATATTAATTTGAAAAAAAGTTACATTTCATATGTAAAAATGAAAGCCGCATGTCTGCATCCCAAAAAAGGAGCTGCAAAACATACGGCTTATAACTCTGGTCTAGCTTATTTTAGTCGCTGCACTCTTCAGGAGCTGGCTCTGACGCATCCTCAACGTTGATTTTCTCTGACACTGTATCACGGATGATCGAAATAACGAGCTGAAGCAAATAATTGATGTCGCTTTGACTTTGTTGGAACTCGGATACGATAGGAATGCCATCAAGCTCGTCCTGCAGCTCTTCCATTTCGCCTTCGATCTTTTTAACCATGTCTGCATTTTTGAAAGTGGTCTCGAAAGCAACAACTTCCTTTTGTTTTTTCTTAATTTTTGTAATCAACTGCTGCACGCGCTCATTGCCGTTAATTTGCAGCTCTGCACGGCGGTAGTGCTGTACTTCCTCTGAAGTAAAGATGAGATTTGCTAATTCTTTCGCTTTTTTCGAAATATCCTCTCGAACGATGAGATCGCGAGTATGGAAACTCGGAATTCCACAGCCTTCGCCATGCTCATGATCATGGTCACATTGCTCTGCTTGATTTTCTGCTGTATGCTGCTCTGCCATTTGTCATCTCTCCTGTTTTACCGTTAGCTAACGGCTTCTTGTGCATCCTGTTCTATACTTTCGGCTTTGATATACCAAGTTTGCGCCTCGGTAACCTTAGCCATAATAAACTGGCCAACCCATTCCTTTGGACCTTCCAAATGCACTAATTTATTCGTACGCGTCCGTCCGGAAAGGACATTAGCGTTGTTTTTGCTTTCGCCTTCAATGAGAACCTCGACAATTTCGCCGCGAAGCTGCTCATTTTTTTCTCTCGCATTTGCAGCAAGCTGCGCATTGAGACGCTGTAAACGAGCTTTTTTCACCTCTAGCGGAACGTTATCTTCCATACTAGCGGCAGGTGTACCCTCACGCGGAGAGTAAAGGAAAGTATAAGCCGAATCAAAGCCAACTTCTTTCACCAGCGTCATCGTATCCTCAAACTGCTCGTCTGTTTCACCAGGGAAACCGACGATTATATCTGAAGTGAGCATCGCACCCGGTATTGCCTTTTTAATTTTAGCAACCAGCTCTAGATACATCTCGCGAGAATACTTGCGGCTCATTCGTTTCAATATTTCGGTGCTGCCGGACTGTACAGGCAAATGAATATGCTCAACCAAATTGCCGCCGGTTCCAAGCACCTCAATCAAATGATCGTCAAAATCACGCGGATGGCTCGTCATAAAGCGAATACGCGGAATGTCAATTTTGGACATATCATGCATCAGATCGCCAAAGCGATAGTTGATGTCCTCAAAGTCCTTGCCGTAAGCATTAACATTTTGCCCAAGCAATGTAATTTCTTTAAATCCACGTCTAGCTAAGTCGCGCACTTCAGCGATAACATCTTCTGGACGTCTGCTGCGCTCTTTCCCGCGTGTATAGGGCACGATGCAATACGTACAAAACTTATCGCATCCGTACATAATATTAACCCAAGCACGCATTCCTTCGCGTTTCTTAGGCATATTTTCGATAATATCGCCTTCCTTGGACCATACCTCAACGACCAGCTCTTTACTGAAATAAGCATTTTGCAGCAAGTACGGAAGTCTATGAATGTTATGCGTACCAAAGATCATATCTACAAAAGAATGCTTTTGCAAAATACGTCCTACAACCGATTCTTCCTGTGACATACAGCCGCAAACACCTAACAGCAAATCCGGCTTCTCCGTCTTCAGCGCTTTCAAATGGCCAAGCTCGCCAAACACTTTATCTTCAGCATTCTCACGAATGGCACATGTATTAAGTAAGATCACATCCGCAAGATTTCGATCCTCTGTAGCTGTATATCCCATTTCTTCGAACATGCCCTTCATGACTTCGGTGTCATGCTCGTTCATTTGGCAGCCATACGTTTGAATTAAATAAAACTTGCCTATACCCATCGATCGAAGCTCAGCAGGAATCGCAAAGTCATAATGCACCTCGATATCCTCTTTGCCCCGCTTCTTCTCATCCTTGTGATTGGGAGCAGAGTTGATTTGTATATTCCGACCTTTAATTCGAACGGTAGTCATGCCATCTTCTTCTCGTAAAATCTTTGCATCCGAAAAATCGAAATACTTGGAGTAGTCCTTAACACCCGTGCCAGATTTTAAGTCTGGTGTGCTTTTGGTCTCCTTCGTCATGGGGATTCACTTCCTTTATCTGCAATTTCCATAATCAATTATATTTATTCATTTGAACATATCAATTAGAAATTATATCATAACGCCCCCGCCTAATCCATCGCAAGCAAATCAAAAAAAAGCTTATAGAAATGGTTTCTTTCTTTTACTATCATTTTTATTGATATCTATCGTCAAATGGCAGCCATACAATGGACATTGATTAATGTTTTAGAACCCACATTGCAATGTCATAATTTACATGCTAAAGTTAATATATTGATTATTGATTAAAGTTACCTTATTCAAACGAAAAAGGAGTAGTTTTATGCCAGGAAAAAAAATAAAAATTGCTGTGCCCGACGAAGAAGGACAGGTTTCCATCATGTTTTCCCGTGGAGGACCTCGTGCTGGAGCCGGAAGAAAGGGATTTGGGGAGACTAAAAAAATTTCTTTAACGCTCACCAATGAGGTCTGGAGCGAGCTCGAAAATCAGTGCAAAACATCTGGTCTCTCCCGATCTGAAGTAATTCGCGGAATAATAGAGTCATCATTAAATACACACGACAAATTATTGTAAAGACGGGTGACAATCATGCTTGTTGAAGTGAGACAGCAATCGTTGCATATTGGACTTCAGCATATTGCTGCTGGTTTGGCATTAAGAGCAGTTTCCCCTATTCTTTCAGGCATTAAAATTCAAGCCGGAGCCCATGGTCTTTCTCTCACAGCCTGCAATGCATCTATGGCTCTTCAATATATTATCCCTTGTCATTGTGACCAGCTTAAAATTGATAAAGAAGGAAGTACAGTTATCCCCGCTCGTCTTTTGCTCGATATTGTCCGCAGTTTTTCAACTGAAAGCAAAGTAAAGCTCGCAGAGTTAAAACATAATTTTATACATATTGAATCAGATCATTCTATATACAGTCTGGCTACAATGGATGTTTCACAATTTCCAGATATGCGCAGCTTGGAGAATAAAGCTAAATTTCAAATCGATAATATAGCGTTTAAAAAGATTGTGAAGCAAGTTTCGTTTGCAGCTTCCACATCTGAAGCGAAACCGATATTGACAGGCATTTCTTGTCAAACCATTAATGGAAAGCTGAGGCTTTCTGCTACCGATGGCGTTCGGCTTGCTACAAGCACCTCAAATCTAAGTGAAAACAGCTCAGATTCAGTTCCGTTTGTTATTCCAGCAAAACATTTGTCCGATTATTCCAAAATGTTGTCAGATGGATCTAGCAAAACACAAATTACGATTTCAGACCAGGTCATTTCCTTCAACACATTAAATTTCAGTATGCAATCGCTGCTTATTCAAGGAACATTTCCTGTAGTTGAAAGATTGGTGCCACAAACCTTTTCAACAGAAATAACGATGAACACCGCTCCTTTTCTTCGGGCCGTCCAACGCGTCAGCTTGCTCGTTAGTGATACACATGCCATCGGGATGCGTATTTCATCTTGTGAAGTCGAATTATTTGCAGCAGCAGCTGAGATAGGTGATGTCTCGGAAAAGTTCGCCATTAACCATATTTTTGGTGAGCCGATTGTTGTTTTTTTCAATGGAAAATATATGAGAGATATTTTGCAAGCTATTGACAGCACACAAGTGTTGTTGCGATTTACAGGAAAAAATAAACCGATATTAGTCAGGCCGACCAACAACGAGGATACACTATACATTATTTCTCCAGTGCTGACTGCGCATCAGCTATAATTTCAAGACAAATAAAAGAGGGTGTCCCAAAAGCCATAGGCTTTAGAGGCACCCTCTTCAAAGTTTTGAAATCTGTAAAAAACAAAGAAACCAACCTTTGGTAAAATGGAGGTACCACCCAACCATCTTCGAAAGGAAGGTTTCTATGTACATTCAATA
>NZ_JBFREL010000040.1:0-50316 GCF_052114265.1 Paenibacillus sp. MCAF9 | reverse complement strand
TTATTGAGCAACTTAACAGGCTGGTTACCCACGAAAGAGAGCTTTAAGCGCATATGTGTTCTTACAGCGGGAAATGTGGCGTTTCAGAGTGCTTGTAAGCACCTATATGTGCTTATTGAGCAACTTAACAGGCTGGTTACCTACGAAAGAGAGCTGTAAGCGCATATGTGTTCTTACAGCGATAAAAGTTACATTGTTGAGAGTCTGTAAGCACCTATATGTGCTTATTGAGCAACTTAACAGGCTGGTTACCTACGAAAGAGAGCTGTAAGCGCATATGAGTTCTTACAGCGGTAAAAGTTACATTGTTGAGAGTCTATAAGCACCTATAGGTGCTTACAGACTACAGCGGCAGTTTGGTTATCAGCGATAGAGAGCTGTAAAGCGCATAGGTGTTCTTTCATCTAGAACATTTTTCACATAAAAAATTTTCACCAAACTTGTCTGACAACCTGATATTATAGAGGTATAAGTTACGAAAGGGGTGCGGGTATGAAGGTCTCATTATTTATTACTTGCTTAAGCGATGCGTTATATCCAAGGGTCGGCGAAGCGATGGTGCGCTTGCTGGCAAAGTACGGTGTTTCATTGGAGTTTCCGACGGTGCAAACCTGCTGCGGTCAGCCGGCCTACAACAGCGGCTATTGGAAGGAAGCGAGGGAGTCTGCCAAAACGATATTGGATGCGTTTGAAGACAGCGACTTCGTTATTTCACCATCAGGCTCCTGCACGGGAATGATTCACCATTATCCGAAGCTGTTCGAGGATGATCCGGTCATGCTGAAACGGGCCAACAAGCTTCAGAGCAAATCTTATGAATTTACACAGTTTCTGGTGCAGGTGCTTGGCGTTACGGATGTTGGCGCTGCATTTCCTCATAAAGTGACCTATCATCCTTCCTGCCACGGCAGTCGGATACTTGGCGTAAAGGATGAGCCGCTTGCGCTTATTCAGAATGTGAGGGGGCTTGAGCTCGTACCGCTCCCATTTGCTGAGGATTGCTGCGGCTTTGGCGGAACATTCGCTGTCAAGATGGCTGATATTTCTGGAGCAATGGTGACGGAGAAGGTCGATCATGTGCTGGAGACGGAAGCGGAAGTGTTGGTCGGGCTAGATATGGCTTGTTTGCTCAACATTGCTGGAAACCTGCGCTATCGCAACGAACCGGTCCGTGTTATGCATTTGGCTGAGCTGCTATATGAAGGGGTGAAATAAGATGGCTGTCGTGAAAAAGGAAGCTACAGTAAAAGCAAGAGCGGATCTTGCCCTCAACGACGAATTTCTACGCAAAGCGGTGCGATTCACAACAGAACGGCTGCGCAATGGGAAGAAAAAAGCGACTGACGAGCACGGGAATTGGGAAGAATGGCGGGAGCGGGGCAGACAAATTCGTCTCCATACGATCGCGCATTTGGATTATTATTTGAACTTGTTTGTGAACAATGCCCGCGCAAACGGCGTTCATATCCATTTTGCGAGTACGGCTGAGGAAGCGGTCAAGCTGACGCTAGACATTGCAGAGCATGCGAATGCGAAGTCGGTCGTTAAATCCAAGTCAATGGTTTCAGAGGAGCTGCATCTTAATCATGCGCTTGAATCCATTGGCGTTGAAGCGGTAGAAACCGACTTAGGCGAATATATTATTCAGCTTGCAGGTGAAATGCCATCCCACATCGTCATCCCAGCCATTCACAAAAACCGTTATCAAATCGCCGAATTGCTGTCCAAGGAGGCTGGTTATACGCTGCCGCCGGATACGACGGCGCTTGCAGGTTTCGTTCGCAAAAAGCTGCGCGAGAAGTTTTTGGAGGCTGAGATCGGCATGACCGGCTGCAACTTTGCGATTGCGGAGACAGGATCGATGGTGCTTTTTGAAAATGAAGGCAATGCTCGGATGGTGAGTACCGTCCCTAAAACGCAAATTACGTTGATGGGTATGGAGCGAATCATTCCATCGTGGTCTGATCTTGAGGTGATGGCTACATTGCTGCCGCGCTCGGCAACAGGACAAAAGCTGACGATGTATATGAATGGCATTACAGGCCCGCGCCGCTCCGAGGATGCAGACGGCCCGGACGAAATGCACATCATAATAATTGATAATGGCCGTTCTTTGCAGCTTGGCGATCCGGAATTCCAAGAGCTGCTCAATTGTATTCGCTGCGGTGCATGTCTGAATGCTTGTCCGGTTTATCGCCACATTGGCGGTCACGCTTATGGCAGCACGTATAGCGGTCCAATTGGAGCCGTGCTTACGCCGTCCTTGAACAAAAACATCGCCGAATGGGATGATGTCGCCAATGCTTCCAGCTTATGCGGCGCTTGCTATGAGGCTTGTCCGGTAAAAATCCCCCTTCATGATATGCTTGTTTATTTACGCAGACGCAAGGTGGAAAGTGGAAATGGCAGCAAAATGGAGTCCATCGGTATGCAAGGCTTCGCCACCGTTATGGGCAATTCCTCGCGACTTGGCGGGGTACTGCGACTCGGTAAGCTCGGTCAGAAGCTCGTCGTACGAAGCGGTGTCATTAAGACGAAGCTTGGGCCGCTAAAGGGCTGGAACACCTATCGTGTAACACCTAGCCTGCCAAAGGAATCGTTCCGTGATCGCTGGGATACGCTTGATCAAGAGCTGAAGCAGGGTTTAAAACAGATGGTGCCGTCGATGCAAAATCGGATGGAGGAGCTTGTACGTAATCGTGAGCATGAGGAGAAGCAAGGTAAAGGAGGACATGGTCATGGCTGAGACACATCAACAATGGCTGGAAAAGCTTGAAGCAGATTCGCGGGCGAAACAGGAGCTTTTTATGAATGATATTGCGGCTAAGCTGAGACATCCGCGAATGACACATAAGCCGCAGCATCCATTTCGCGGAGCTCCCGATTTCTGGAACTCATTCGAATGGCCGGAAGAAGAGCGAATTAAACAGTTTACAGACAATTTTCTTTCAGTAGGCGGTCATGTAGCCCGTCTTCCATCGATGGATGATGTGAAATCCTTTATCGTTTCCAAAGCGGAGGAAATGAGTGCTAAATATATTATTCGTCAAAATCAGCCAGAGCTGGATGAGCTCGAGCTTGAAGGCGCTTTGAAGGATTCGCAGGTATCGGTGTGGAATACGGATGTTGAGCAGCATTGGCGCGCTCGTGCAGCTGAAGCAGATTTTGGCATCGTGATCGCGGATCATGCCGTTGCCTATACGGGTTCGGTTACTGTATTATCAGCTCCAAATAAAGGGCGGTCCGTCAGTTTGCTGCCAACCGTACTTATTATTATTATCCCGATCGAACGTTTGAAAACGAGGCTTGGCGAAGTGCTCGTGACGTTTGATGAAGCGGGACGCGAGCAGCTGCCAGCAGGTATTCATTTTATTACTGGCCCAAGCCGCTCATCCGATATTGAGAATGATTTGACTATCGGTGTTCACGGACCAGGGATCGTGTATGCGCTGTTAGTCGGGTAGCTGTAAAGTAAGGTAGGAGAAGCGGCTTGGCGTTGTTAGAAGGCAGTGCATGCCGTTTAAGGTTGGAGGTGAGAGGTTATTCCGTCATTAGAAGTAGAGAAGCTGTCAAAACGCAATCATTACGAGGAAATTACCGAGCAAGTGAAGCGTCTTATTATAGATGGCAAATTAAAAGTGGGAGATAAGCTTCCCTCTACGAAACAAATGTCCGAGCAATTTGGGGTAGGGCGCTCGACTACCCGCGAAGCGCTGAGCGCACTTAAAGCGATGGGCTTGATTGAAATTCGGCAAGGAGGCGGCTGTCGCGTCATTCGCAGCGTACCGATTGATATGGAGCTGCCGGAGCTAGCGTCTCTCCGTATGAACCGCAAGACGGTGCTGGAATTACTGGAAGCTCGCGAATCGCTTGAGGTTTCCAATGCTGCAATCGCAGCTGTGAAGCATACGGATGAGGATATTAAACAGCTGAGCCAAATTATCGATGAGATGGAGCGTGCCGCTGGTGATGAGTCCGAAGGTGAGAGACTGGATTTACGATTTCATCTCACGCTTGCCAATGCGACCCATAACACGATCATGGTACGTTTGTTCGAATCGATTATGAATCATATCGAAACAGCTATCCATGATATTAGGCGGGTGGAGCTTTATTCGAGTGCGGCTGTTGCGGAACGACTTTATAGTGAGCATTCTACAATAGTTGAAGCGATTGCTAAAAAGGACCCTGAGCTTGCAGCTGAGCAAATGAAGCAGCATTTGAAGCATGTTGAGAGCATCGTGCTGAAGCATTTGGGAGAGGGCTAGTTGAAGGAGAATCCTTGAATAGCATGAGATAAGATGTATTTCAATAGTACTGTCGGCCAGTCAACATTTAAAAAGCCCGATTTCCGCACATACCATCATTATGGCTGTCGGAATCGGGCTTTTTTGTTATTTAGCTATTTTATTGTAGCCAGGTATTTATTAATGAATGCTTTGGCTTTGTCTGGATTTTTGCTGTCGACTCTGATGCCGATAATCATGTTTTCTTTATACAGCGGAAGCTGGTTGACCAGTGCACTCTTGCTGAGGTCAATTCCGTAGACATGCTCTTGGGTATCCTCGTCGGTCTTAAGCTTCTTCGAAAGGCTGTCAGTCATGTGCGGCTTGAACACTCCGTTAACATCGTCGTCTAGCTTCATAAGCATTCCCTGAACGCCGATCCAATCGAAAATGCTCTCATCCATAATATATACATCCGGATGCTCAGTAGCTAGTACGAGCACTGCTTTCTGCATATAGGCAAATTGTGATTGCTGGTCTTTAGGGACAAACGTAAGCGTAGAAACAAATCTTTTCCATTCGGGAAACGCTGTCAAAAGAGCGGTTTCAATCGGCTCTTTCTTAGGCGCATCATCCTTCAGCATGTAATTGCCCATAAATGAAACGTTCAAATCGACGGGCGGCAAATTAGCGAGCCGCTCTTGTTCTTCACGATAGTTCATGAAGCTGATTACACCATAAATAATAAGTGCTACCGCAGCGATGGCTCCGAGCGTGTGAAACTTGTAATAGCGCCAGAAATGATCCATTTTCTGAGCTTGTCCAGCCATCTTCTTGTATTTACCGTACTCTTGCTCGTTGAAGGCATCGGTTAGCTTGCGATCCTCGTACTCTAGAATCAGTCGATATGCTTTCGTAATCGTTGCAAAAGATTCATCCGCATCCCCCGCGTTATCTTTCTGCAGCTGTGCTCTGGAGCGTGATTGACGCATAAGTGTCGTATAACGCTTCTCCACTTCCTCTTTGGCCGCAAGTTCTGGCAGCCCCATCGTTTCATAGGCTTGTTTTAACTCGTCCACTTGTGTCACCTCAATTAGTAAATAGCTCCTATATGATTCCTATCTATTAGTATACGGAATTCCGCGGGTAACGCAAATTTTGACGAATTTATTCGTATGGAATTTTTCTCGTATGCATAACTAGTAGAGAGCCATCGAGTGAAAAAGATAAAGCACAGCGCTCCTTCATAAGGCAACCAAACGCAGGTGGACTGAATTTTGAACAAAAACCCCTTCTATTTAACTTCCTATCTTGCCGTATTTTGATATTCTAGAATGACATAAATAAACCGTTAGGATGGTGCCTTCATGACTGTTTCGCTTAAGTTTGATTTTGGGATCGGCAGCGCTCCCGCTTCACCTTATATACAAGTACTGCCGAATACGATCTATAACAAAGACGCAGGCTACGGTTTTGAGTCAACCCTGCGTATAAGCTCGCGGAATAGAGAAGAGGCGGATCGTCTTCGCGGAGCTTTCTGTATTCCACTTGAAGCAGCGTTTGTTGTTGATCTGCCAAATGGCTGCTACACGATAACAGCTACGATAGGCGATGCCATTGCTCCAACCTCTACTACGTTAAAATATGGCGTTGGGCGCATAGTGCTGCACAAGGCCGTTACATCAGCAGGGCAATATGCGGTGCACAGCTTCACCGTCAAAGTAACCGATGGACGGCTGCGGCTTGCCTTCTCAGGAGTAGCGCCGCGAATTAATGCACTTCAGATTGACGAGGCGAAGCAAGCGACGACGATTTATTTGGCGGGAGACTCTACCGTAACCGATCAAGATACGTTCCCATATGCCGGATGGGGGCAGATGCTTCCGCTTTATTTCAAGACGGATGTAGCGATTGATAATCATGCCATGTCGGGAAGAAGCTCACGAAGCTTTATTAACGAAGGGCGATTGGCAGCTATCATGGAGCAAATAAAGCCGGGCGACTATTTATGGATTCAATTCGGACATAATGACGAGAAGCCGGATGAAGAGCGGGCAACTGAACCGTTTGGCAGCTTTAAGGAAATGCTGGCCGTTTATGTAGAGGAATCAAGGGCACGCGGTGCAAAACCTGTATTAATTACACCGATGCATCGCCGCAAATTCGACGAGCAAGGCAGGATTATCGATACTCATGGTGATTATTTGCTCGGAATGAAGCAGCTTGCGGCAGAGCTGGATGTTCCGCTGATCGATTTGGCTGCAAAGAGCAAAGATTTGTATGAGCGTTTGGGAGACGAGCCCTCTAAGGCGCTGTTCATGTGGGCTTACCCGGGGGAATTTATTCATTTTCCTGATGGCGCTCAGGACGACACACATTTTCAAGAGCTGGGCGGCATTCAAATGGCGGGATTAGTAGCAGATGGCGTACGTGAGCTCGCTTTATCGCCGCTGCTTTTATATTTAAAGGGGCTTTAGAAGCGGCAGCGGTGGAGTAGTTAAATAGCTGAATTGACACAATAAGAGGCTGCTCCACATGTAGATAAATCTACTTGAGGAGCAGCCTCTGTGACTTCTTTTATGCTGAAAAACGATGGATGATCGCTGGTATTTCTCGTAAATCATGACATATCGCATCTGGATAGCTAATCGAGTGGTCATTGCTCTTCAGAATCGTTCGCATCCCTAATTTGTTAGCCGGAATAATGTCAGCCTTGAGATTATCGCCAACAAAAACGGACTGCGCAGACGTAGAGCTTAAATTAGAGAGCGACAATTGAAAAATAGCTTGATCAGGCTTTCGCAAATTGACCGCACCTGAAATCACAATATCATCAAATAGCTCCATAATACCGAGAGCAGTTACTTTATTTCTCTGATAAAATTCCCTGCCATTCGTAATCATGCCTAATTTATATCCTCGCTGCTTTAAGGAGAGAAGCATTTCATTCATGCCGGGAAACCCGACGCTGTATTGATGAAAGTGATGGTTTAAATCATCGAGCAGCGGTGTAATTAGAGCATCTTCAATCTTGAAAAATCCGATTAACTCGTTATATACATCTTCTTTGGGTATGAGCCTGTTATTTAATTCAGTAAACCTCGCTATAAATTCATCTCTGTCTGCAATGAAGGCATGGAGTGCAAAACGTTCATACTGATACTTTGCAAAGTTGATTAACGATTGGTTTTTATCAAGCATGGTCTGGTCTAGGTCAAAGATTATCGTATCAATGGTGCTCAACGGCTCACCTCCGTCTGTTCTTGCGATACTACTTTTCCGGTAGAGAGGTTAATAGATCGCTATGCCTTCCATTTCATAAGGGTAATCCATTTGTTTTTTAATACTTTTCACCTCATGCTCTTCTAAGAAAAACCCGATGATGTAAAGACCCAAATCAATCGAGGTGGCGACTCCTCCGGCTGTAATGACATTGCCGTCCCGTACAATACGCGAGCGAATAACCTCTTTGCAGTAGGGCTCTAATAAATCATAGGCGAACGGATGGGTGGTTGCGTTTTTATTAGTCAGATAACCAGCGGCTCCAAGCAGCAGCGATCCTGTACAAACCGAGACGATATACTTTGCCTGCTGAGCCTCCTTTATCCAAGCGGTGAACGATTCATCAAACCTTAACGCTCTTGTTCCAAGCCCTCCGGGAATGAAAATGAGGTCATATTGTGTTAGATCCGGCTTGACTTGATTGACTTTAATCGTCATGCCAAGCTCATCCGTAACCTCTTCCTGCAGCGCACAGATATCCCAAGAGAACTCTTTTGTGGATTCGTAGTACTTCAAGCGAGTGATGACATCATAGAAGCCGACAAAATCCAAAAAAGTAACGCCATCAAATAAAATAAAAGCTATTTTCATCGATGCAGCACCTCTTTTCTTTATTGCAATAATATTACAAATATGGACTTCGGTATAGATTAAAGTGTCAAAAAAGCGGATCGAAGGCTCGATTCTGTTACTCTTATCGACTACAATAGCAAAGACGATATTGTAGTATAAGTGAGGGAAATCAATGTTTGATCCAACTGTTTATGAAAATTTGAAAGTAGTCTTTGAGAATCAGCTCTATGATTTGGATACGCTCGACCGGAAAATTGATATTATCAACCGGGTAGATCGTCTGGAGCTGGCGGTTATGTCGCGAGAATTTATGCTGGAGTTTAAGCTTGCTGAAAGTGCAGGGGTGTCTGCGGAAATTCAGCTGACTGCTTCGCTTAAGGATTTGGCGGCGGAAATATTGGAGCTGACGGGCGAGACCCCTGCATGCTCGCTTCGAATTCGTTTCTTCATGGAAGTGACGGATGTCACAACGCAGTGCAGCCAAATTAAGCAAATCATGCAGCGTATTTGGGAGCCGGATGTAGAACCGACACAAACGATAAGCTACCTTTTTGGCACGGAGCTGCCTACCTATTCGAATGTGATCGAGCTTGGCTTTAGTCGCAAAATAGGCGAAGAGCAAATGGAGGATATTCCGGAGCTGATTGATCATGTCCTTAAGACTTTGATGAAGCTGAAAGAGATTGCTGAATAGATGTTTTTTTATATTCCAGTCCTCTAAGTTCCTAATATTTACAGTGAAATACTGTCTGTTTCTTTAAGCAAGAAGCTGTGCTATAGTACTTGTGAATGAACAACTGAAGAAGAAACTCCGAAGCTGTTGTCTACGGACAATGATAGCTCTCGGGAGAGGTTCGCGAACTCCCTCTATAAAAAACTATGCGAAACGATTGTCCCATTAGGTGACATCGTCGTTTTCGCGTTCGGCGCGAAGCGGTTTTTTTAACGCTTCGCGCCGTTTCTTTGGTTTTTTATGTATATACGAAGGAATTCAAGCGATCTCGGTCTTCTCACATCAGAGAGGGAGATGCAGCATGAAATCAGAAAAAGCGATCGTTGTGTTTAGCGGCGGTCAGGACAGTACGACCTGTTTATTTTGGGCAATGGAACGATTCGAGGAGGTAGAGGCCGTTACGTTCAACTATGGGCAGCGGCATAAGCTTGAGCTGGATTGCGCGGCGGCTATCGCCAAGGAACTTCAGATTAAGCATCATATTCTTGATATGTCCCTTCTTAATCAATTGGCACCTAATGCACTCACAAGAGACGATATCGCGATTGAGCAAAAAGAAGGAGAGCTGCCTACAACTTTTGTTGATGGCCGCAATCTGTTATTTCTTACGTTCGCAGCAGTGCTAGCAAAGCAACTGGGTGCGAAACATATCGTAACAGGCGTATGCGAAACGGACTTTAGCGGATATCCGGATTGCCGAGATATATTCGTAAAGTCGTTAAATGTGACGCTGAACTTATCGATGGACTATTCGTTTGTGATCGATACGCCGCTTATGTGGCTGAACAAAGCCGAGACATGGAAGCTTGCGGATGAGCTGGGCGCCTTCAATTTTGTCCGTGAACGCACATTGACCTGCTATAACGGGATTATTGCGGATGGCTGCGGAGATTGTCCGGCTTGTCAGCTTCGGAGGAAAGGGTTGGACGAATATTTGGTCCAGCGCATTTAGGGTGAAGCGATGATACAGCAGATTTATCCGGCCGCACAGCATAGCTATAGTTATGAGCTTAATAAGGATTTTCACTTTGCAGCAGCTCACTTCGTACCGAGTGAAGAGGCTGGAAAATGCCAGCAGCTTCATGGCCATACTTATTATGCGAATGTAACAGTTGCAGGCGATGAGCTTGACGAGGCAGGTTTTCTTGTCAACTTCGCTATAATTAAAAGCTTGATTCATGATCGTTTTGACCATTCTTTGCTAAATGACGACAACGAACACTTTAGCAATGTGTTGCCCGATCGTTTTCCTACGACTGAAGTGGTAGCACGAACGATTAGCGACATCGTTCAGCGCCATTTGGATGGTACTGTAAATCGTCCGCAATGCGTTCAAGTCTTTTTGCGTGAAACGCCGACGAGCTATTGTATTTATCGTCCGAAGCGGGAGGCGGTCTAATGATGCCATCCAATAAACGAATTCCTGTAATGGAAATATTCGGCCCTACGGTCCAAGGAGAAGGTATGGTTATTGGCCGGAAAACGATGTTCGTTCGTACTGCTGGCTGCGATTACAGCTGCTCTTGGTGCGATTCGGCATTTACTTGGGACGGCAGCGGCAAAGAAGATATTCGCATGCTGACAGCATTTGAAATAATAGAGCAATTAAAAGAAATAGGTGGAAATACGTTTGAGCATGTGACGATTTCCGGCGGCAATCCCGCACTGCTCCCACAGCTGGGTGAATTTGTTGATGAGCTCCATAAACGAAACATCAGCGTTGCACTGGAGACACAAGGGAGTCGTTGGCAGGACTGGTTTTGGTCGATTGATGAGCTTACGTTGTCGCCTAAGCCGCCGAGCTCTGGCATGAAGACAGACTGGTCGAAGCTTGATGAAATCGTGTCCAAACTGAATCGGAAATCAACTAGCTTTTGCTTAAAAACAGTCGTTTTCGACGAGGACGATCTAGAGTATGCGACATACGTTCACCTCAGGTATCCAATGGTCCCTTATTATTTGCAGGCAGGCAATGGAAACTTGCAGGAAACGGAGCCGCAGCTCTTGCTTCCTTATTTATTGGAGCGTTATGAATGGCTAATCGAGAAGGTTATGCCGAATCAGGATTTAAAGCGGGTGCACGTTCTGCCGCAGCTTCATACCTGGGTATGGGGCAATAAGAAAGGCGTTTAATTCAAAATAGCTAAGAGAGGCGGAAACGAGCATGGAAGGAAGAAGCAAAGAGGAGCTGAGCGGTGTGACGCTGCTAGGCAATCAAGGAACACAATATTTGTTTAACTATGCACCGGAAATTTTGGAGGCCTTTGATAATAAGCATCCGAATCGCGATTATTTCGTAAAATTTAATTGTCCGGAATTTACGAGTCTTTGTCCGATGACGGGACAGCCGGATTTTGCAACCATTTATATATCATACATTCCGGGTGACAAAATGGTAGAGAGCAAGTCGCTTAAGCTGTATTTGTTCAGCTTCCGCAATCACGGTGATTTCCACGAGGATTGCATGAACATTATCATGAATGATTTAATTGCGCTGATGAGTCCAAGATATATAGAAGTTTGGGGCAAATTCACACCGCGCGGCGGCATATCCATCGACCCGTATTGCAATTATGGCCAGCCTGGCACAAAATATGAGCAAATGGCCGAGCATCGCCTCATGAATCATGATTTGTACCCAGAGAAAGTGGATAATCGTTAATTTAGGATTGCAGTTCAAATGAGTAAAAGAGATACATTTATGATATATTTTTCTGAATTTCCCGACTAAGGTCTAGGTGAATTTCATGCCTGAAGTCCATTTCAATTATTCTATTAAAGTCTATACTTAGTTTAGAGTTACTAGGGCGTGTCTGAGAACTCAGAGGACAGCAAATTTTTCCGAATTTTCGTTCCATGCAAGGCGCGTTTGTGAAGGCGTACCGGGGTACGTCAAGCAAACGGAACGAAGCAGGGGGTGAAAAGGCGGTGAAAGGTGCCACTGAACGGGTTTTCAGACACGTCCTGGAGAATAGGTGGACAAACGATGATTAAAAATGCGATATGTATGTCTGTACTGCTTTGCACCATAGCATCGGCGTTAACGAACTTTGGAGTATCTCCCGTTCGAGCGCTAGCAGCTCCAAGCGCGTCACAAGCTGAATATATTAGTATAGATAATATGATTGAGCCCTTCTTGTTGCAGCCGAAGCAGGATGAAAAGGCATGAAGGCTGTTTTAACACAAGCCTAAGCTTGCATGAAAACATGACTAATTAGTAAACGCCGCGACCTATATGGAAGCGGCGTTTGCTGTTTCTAATAGAATGCAATCAGCTCAAGCGCTGTCTGTCCCTATAAGCAAAATGATTGGTTGGGCCATGTCCGCTCCCAATTCCCAGCTTGTCCTCAATAGCAGCTTGAATGAAGGCTTTGGCAGTTCTTATAGCTTCAAGTACAGGTTTGCCTTGAGCAATTTCTGCAGCAATCGCAGCGGAGAAAGTGCATCCAGTGCCGTGAGTATGCTTAGTGTCGATACGTTTGCTTTCCAAATATACAAATTGTTCTCCATCGTAGATGAGATCAACGAGCGGTTCGCTGCTTGAACCGTGGCCGCCCTTAATGACAACATAGCGGGAGCCTATCTGATGGAATATTCGGGCGGCTTCCTCTCGATCGCTTAACGTCCGGATCGGGATTCTTGCGATAAGCTCAGCTTCTGGAATGTTAGGAGTCGTTATAAGCGCGAGCGGCAGCAAATACGTAATCAGTGTCTGAATAGCTTCTTGCTGAAGCAGAGATGAGCCGCCTTTCGCTACCATGACAGGATCAATGATGAGATTATGCCAGTTATATTGCTTTACTTTCATTGCAACGATCTTTATAATCTCTGCGCTGAACAGCATGCCTGTCTTAACTGCGGATGGGTCCAGATCCTCGCCGATCGAATAGAGCTGGCAGCTAATAGCCTCAGCATCCAGCGGGTAGATGCCCTGAACGCCAAGCGTATTCTGCGCAGTCACTGCGGTAATAACCGACATGCCGTAGGTGCCGAGCTCTTGAAATGTTTTTAGATCAGCTTGAATACCTGCGCCGCCGCCGGAGTCCGAGCCTGCAATCGTAAGTGCTTGATATCTTCTCATCCGTGCATCTCCTTCGAAAGAGTAGAATTAATTTACAAGTTTGAAAAAGCATCCTCAGCCTTTATATCCTCTGGCAGCAAGTCGTTATCGACGAGCCAATCCCTTACATTAGACCAAGAAGCAGGCTCCTGATATCCAAATGATTGCTTCCCTGCATCCATGAGAGGCAGAAGAATGTCCAAGCTTTTTGTCTCAATTTCTTTATCGAGAGGGGAGGTCTGGTTCTCATGCTCAAATAAAATCGACAACGATTTTTGTTTATTTTCAGCTACAAATTGTTGACCCTCCGTAATGGCTGCGATGAAGCTTTTGAACAACGCCTGCTTCTCAGCTAGTCCTTGATCACTTGCTACAAGCACAAGCTCGTAATAATCCGGCACGCCAAAATCAGTTGGGTTTATCGCCGTCATGGGATGCCCTTCCTTGGCAAGCAGCAATTGCTCATGATTAATAAATCCACCGATGATCGCATCTACTTTGTTGGTTGCTATAGCTGGAATAAAGGAAAAACCAACGTCAATCATTTCCACATTTTGCGGGTCACCGCCGTCATGCTTAATCATGGTGCGCATCATTGCTTCATACAGAGGGATGGAGGAGAAGCCGACCTTTTTACCAACAAGGTCCTTGGGTGATTTGGCGCTTCCGCCTTCTGGTACCATTAGATGATTAAGCGGATGCCTGACGATTGCTGCAATGGATTTAACAGGAATATCCTCGCCGCGAGCCATCAATACCTGTGGCTGGTAGCTGAGCGCCAAATCAACCTTGCCGGCAGCCACTAGCTTCAACGCATCATTTGTATCCGCGGGCATTTGGATGTTAACCTCTAAACCATGCTTCGCAAAATAACCGTTTGTTTGAGCCGCATAGAGGAAGGAATGCACCGCATTTGGATACCAGTCGAGCATAATGCTAATAGTCTGGGGATTTTGTTTTGCCGAAGTGTCCTCGGGTTTGTTTTCAGTGGGGGCTACGTTGCTGCTGCACCCGTTAAGCACGAGCAGCAGAGAAGCAAGTATTGGAATTATCCATTTGATAGATGCTTTGATGATCATGTATTGAACCTCTTTCTCTTTAGTATTGATTTCTCCAAAAGGACAATGGCAGCAAATAATAAGATGCCAATGAGGGATAGCAGAAAAACGGATGCAAACATGGAATCGGCGTTCAAATTGCTGGACATTCGGCGGCTATAGTAGCCTAGGCCTTCACTGCCTCCAAGCCATTCACCGATGGTGGCGCCGACAACACAATAGACGATAGACAGCTTAAGTCCTGAGAAGAAGGACGGTAGGGCGATGGGTACTTGTATTTTTCGGAAAATACCCCAGTGCGTTGCTCCCATTGTGAGCAGCAGCTCTTCATATTCGCCACCACTTTTCTTAAGCCCGTCATAGGTGCTCACAACGATAGGGAAAAAAGCAGTCAAAAAAACAACAGCGACCTTGCTCCAAATCGTATAGCCAAACCACATAATGAAAATTGGCGACAGAGCGATAAGCGGGATGGTCTGACTGATGACGACAAACGGGTACAGCGCCTTCTCCAGTATTCGAAAAGTGTGCATGCCTGCTGCGAGCGTAGTCCCAATAACAATCGACAATAGAAAACCGAGGGACACTTCTTTAAGCGTAGCCAGCAGATGTTTGCCAAGCAGCAGATGGCCATCTTCGATTAATGCCTGAGCTATTGAGCTAGGTGACGGCAGTATGTAGGGTGGAACCAATCCGAGCTGTGCGACCGCTTGCCAAACGAGCAGTAAGCTAATGAGCAGCAGTATGAATAGTCCGTAATGGCTCAGCCACTGGTTAATTAGAGGTTTGCGCATGCAGTCTTCGCTCCAAATCTTGCCGCAGCTTGATGAAGTCGGGTTCATAATTTTGCTCATAGTGTCTTGGTCTCGGCAAAGGGACGACTATTTCCTGTATCCCTTGCGCCTCGCTAGCAGCACCTGGCAATAAATAAATGCGGTCGCTCAGCAATATCGCTTCCTCAAGATCATGTGTGATAAAGAGGACAGTTTTTCCAAGGTCGCTCCACAGCTCTAGCAGCCACTTATGCATGCCGCGTTTGGTCATGGAGTCAAGCGCGCCAAACGGTTCGTCCAGCAGCAGCAGCTCTTGTCCGGTTACTAGCGTGCGTAGAAAAGCAGCCCGCTGTCGCATGCCGCCTGACAACTCGTCAGGGTAAGCTTGTTCATAACCTGCTAGTCCGAAGCGTGTTAGCAGCTCCATGATTTGGATCGTGTTATAATGGGGATTGCTGCGTGTCAGCTCAAGTGGAAGCAGACAATTGCCGAGTATTGTTCTCCATGGCAGAAGAAGATCCTTTTGCGGCATATAAGCAATCTTGCCGAGACGATTGGGGGCAGGCTTGCCATGCAGCCTAATTTCACCTAGGCTAGGCTGAAGCAAACCGGCCATGAGCTTAAAGAGAGTGCTTTTGCCTGAGCCGCTAGCACCGATGATAGAAACAAACTCACCTGAGTAGGCTTGAAGCGAAAGATTAGACAGTATAGATGTTTCAGCAAGCTTGTCGTAGGTGTAGCTTACTTGGTGAAGTGAGATTATAGCTGTAATACGCATCCCTCCGTAAACAAATAAAGACCCACCCATTTCCGAGGGGAAATGAGCGGGTCTAACGATCACACAAGGCTTGCGCGCATGAATGAATGCTTTGCTGCTCCACTTCCCTCCGCTGGAATGATCCAGATCAGGTTCCAAGGGTCCGGAGCAGTTGCTCCATCTCAGCCGTTAGGCTCCCCTAGTGAAATAAATAGGTTTATATGCAATTTGTATTTTTTCTACTATAGCATACACTGGATAGATGTAAACCATAATTATCCGAAAAGGCGTTGGACAAATGAAAAATTTACTCGTAACGGGCTACCGAGCGTATGAGCTTAATATTTTTAGCCAGAAGCATGAGGGCATTGTTTATATAAAAAAAGCGCTGACAGGCAAGCTGGTTCCACTTATAGAAGATGGGCTTGAGTGGGTGATTACCCCGGGTCAATATGGCGTGGATTTGTGGGCGTGCGAGGTCGTTATTGCGCTGAAGGAAATTTATCCTCATTTGAGACTTTCAATTATTTCGGCATACAGCAATCCGGAAGAAAAATGGAAGGATGATAAAAAGGAGTTTTATCAGCAGGTTTTAAAAGGGGTCGATTATTACGCTTCGGTCAGCAACCAGCCGTATAATGGCATTTGGCAGTTTACGGCTAGGGACGAGCTGCTATTTCGGAAAACGGACGGCATTCTGCTCGTTTATGATGAGGATGCAGGCGAGGGCAGCCCCAAGTTTTTTAAAGAAAAAGCGTTAAAGAAACAGCAGGCTGAGGGCTATGGTTATTTCAGCATAAGCTCAGAGGACATTCAGAGCATTGCGGATGACGATAACCTGTATTCGGAAAATTGACGATGAATGGTAGTTGAGTAAGAGGAGTTTATTTCATGCTGGCAGGCAGATATCTGTCAGCTTTTTTTTATGCGCCAAGCTGACTGTTTATGCTATTGAGATACATTGGGATTGACAAATAATAGGTGGCGTATTATTATCTGATTAGATAAATATCTAATTATACATAAGTTAAATTTGCTTGGTGGAGGAAGAGGTGGCGAACAGTGCAATTAGATAAGGTCGTAGCCTATCATAAGGCATTATCCGATCCGACGAGAATTAAATTGTTGATTATGCTGGCTGAAGGTGAGCTTAATGGACAGGTGCTCGCAGAGAAATTAGGCGTGACGCCTGCTACGATTACGCATCATGCAACCAAATTAAGAGAGGCCAGCTTAATTAATGAACGCAGAGAGAAAAATACGATTTATTTTTCGTTGAACCATTATTTTATTAAGAGCAACGCTAATGCGGCGGCGGAGCTCATTTACCGGAATGCAGGTGCAGAGAAGGGAGTGGACAACATGGAGGATAGCAATAAGAAACTGAAGGATTCAGTCATTCGCAACTTTTTTACAGCAGAAGGTAAGCTGAAGCATATGCCGGCTCAGCATAAGAAAAAATTGATCGTGCTTCAGCATATGGTTTCTCATTTGACGAGAGGGAAACAGTATACAGAGAAGGAGATTAACGAATTTATCAAAGGTTATCATGATGACTTCGCGACCATTCGCAGAGAGTTCATTATGCATCAATTGATGTTTAGAGAAAATGATATTTACGAATTGAATCCGCAAGAAATATGGGCGAAGTGGGAGATTCTTTCGTAAGCGGAAGTTGTTTTTGACAATAGCGGACATCAGATGCCTTATTTGCTTTATTTCTCTTCTATTGGCATAGGTTGCGGACATAAAGGCCGTTATTTGGCAATAATCGTTATAAATGACTGCGATTTCTGCTAAATAACGGACTCTATGTCCGTTAGAAGCTAATATGGCCTTTAAATTTGAAAATAAGGGCTTCTATGTCCGTTAGAAGTAAAACTGAACTCATCGAGCGGCTGCTGTGCTACTGCGTCATAAAGGAAAAGTAATTTTTTATCGAATGTAGTATCTTCTGAAGGATATCTGAAAGATAAAGTACATAATAAGAGTGGATTACAAAAGGAGCGAACACATATGACGATGGTAGAAGGTACTAAAGAAAACCCATGGAAATTAAAAACACCCCCTCAGACATCTGAATATGAAATGTATAAGGATGAAAAGGACGGTAAAGAAATTTTAGTATGCACAGTTGGGAAGACGGTGTTGCATTATGATTTCCGCTGCATTGATGACTTAAGCGCGATGCTCAAACAACATGGTGACTGGATTGAGCTTGGCAGCGCCGATGAGCAGAAGCCTGCTAAAGAGGGTACTGTTGAAGCATGGGGACGCTCGTCTGAAAACCCGATTGGCGGGTGGTATGGATTGAAAAAAGGGTTGCGCGGCAGATTCGGAATGTATCTTCCACCATTAATGGAGAAGCTGGGACTTGCAGAAGTAGAGCATAATCCAAGGAATAATCGGATGAAGTCCATTTAATCGCAGTGGTGTGAAAACTTGAAATGGGACGAGAACCATACAATCCTATTGTGAATGATTATTGAGATCGAGTGATTGGCTGCCGCAATGGCAGCTTTTTTTTATTGTAAGAGTGATTGAGAACTTACAAATATTTGTATATATTTATTTTAAAAGAATGATTAGGAGGGTTATTCCTTGACATCCTCACAATTGAAACCCGGTAAACTAAAACCCGGAGATACCATTGGAATTGTTTCACCATCCTCGCCTGTTGCTTTTTATTGCCCTAACAGATTGAATCGCGGAATAGCTGCTTTAGAAAATATGGGATTTAAAGTAATTACAGGACAGCATAGCAGGAAGAGAACAGGTCACACGGCTGGCAGCCTAAATAATCGTTTGGATGATTTTCATCATATGATTCGAGACCCGGATGTAAAAGCAATTATCGCTACAATAGGGGGATACAATTCACATCAGCTACTTGAAGAATTAGATTATTCGCTGATTAGCAGCCATCCGAAAATTATAATGGGGTATAGTGATATAACTGCACTTTTAGCAGGCATACATGCAAAAACAAATCTTATTACATTTATGGGACCCGCTATTATGCCGCAATTTGGAGAATTTGGCGGACTTATTGATTTTACATACCATTCCTTTGTGAGAACCTTAATGAAGGATACACCAATTGGAATGATTGACTCCAGCGATCATTGGACCGAGGAACATTTAAGCTGGGACATTGACGATTCACGCCCAAGAGCGATCGTCCCTAATACAGGCATGAAGATTTTAAAGCCAGGGCATGCGAGAGGACCTATACTAGCTGCGAATATGGGAACAATTCTCCTGCTGGCAGGTACGCCCTATTTACCAAGCTTCGAGGGTAAAATTTTATGTCTAGAAGACGACGAGAGTGAGCAGCCAAGTACAATTGATAGATATGTTACACAATTTCGCCAGATGGGTATCTTTGATCAAATTTCCGGTCTGATTATTGGAAGATTCCATTCGAATGTAGGATTTAATGAAGAAGATTCATTGCAAGAGCTGCTGCAAAATGCAACGAGAGGATACGATTTTCCGATTATATATGATGCGGATTTTGGTCATACGGACCCTATGATTGTACTTCCAAATGGTGTTGAGGCTAGTTTGCAAGCTAATGAAGAACGAGGGATACTTTTTTCGATTGAAGAATCCGCCGTGCAATAATAAAATCTACTATATATCATTTATTTCAATACATGAAATTGTGAATATTATTTTGGACAGAAATCAGCTGTTGTTTTAAACTAGAATAGAATTCATACGTTAATTTGGAGGGAAAAATATGAAATTAGAAAATCAAAAAGAGATCCTGACAATCGTTAATTCAGATGTTACAGCTTCCAGCTTCAAAAATGTTTGTGCGGAGCAGGTCACGCTTAACTGTTGCAACCTTAGCGGTATGAATATGAATGATGTGAATTTAACGGGATTACATATCTCTGATGCTAATTTGAGTGAGTTTGTTATTGACGGTGCACAGTGGGGCGGAGCCCATTTCCGCAACATTGGATTCGGTAATCCAAATCAGCCTGATGTTGAATTCAACAGAACACCTGTGCAATTAACCAATTGTAATTTACATCAAAGCGTATTTACGGATTGCAATTTAAAAAACGCTAAATTGGACAACTGCGATATTTCTGGTTTAACTATAAACGGAATTGATATCGAAGGTTTAATTAAACAGTTTGAAGCTATGGAGAAAAAATAGGAATAAAGCAGCTTTATCCAGCGAGGCACAATTACTTAAAGCCGTAAAAAGTTCGCCAACAAGGCAGCCTTTTGCGGTTTTTTTAGAATAAATGGGATGAGTTTTGCGAGTAGGAGTTGTTCGCGATTTAGACGTGTCAGTAACGGACATGGAGGACGCTATTTTTGCGGTTAACGTACAATCGGTTTGCTAACGGACATAGGATACGTTATGGATGTGAAAAGAAGTAAAATTATGACTTTTGAAGCTGAATAAGGTCCTCTATGTCCGTTAGTTTGCAAAAAAGGGTGAAAATGTAGCAAATAGAGTACCTGATGTCCGTTAGCAAAGCAACATTGATCTAGATTGTCACGTCTCTATAATATCTGATCGAAAAATAGGAGGAGAGCAGCTATTCGAAACCATATTTTAACTGCTTTGCCGATTCATTTGTTGGCATGGGCAATGATTCTTACGGCAATGTTATTTGATCCATTTCAATGGTTTTTAAACCCGATCGTTAATAATACTCCAGCTTTTTTAACCGTTTCAAGATGGTTGGCTCAATCATTGCTCATAACGGGACTAATTGGCTTCTCCATATATAAGTTAAGAACGAGTCCCCAGCTGACAAGAAAAGATTTGAACGTTGTTTCCGTACATGTTTTGTTTTCTATTGTTCATATTGCAGTCGTTAGTGCGGGTATTTTTATAGCGGTCGGCTTTGAAGATTTATAGTATATTTTTATCATACATAAGCAAATGGATGCTGCGAATTAAATGTATTTCTATATGAAGGCTGCCTTGGGGCAGTCTTTTTGTATTGTTAGGTCGGCCTGATTGAACAGTGAAATTGAAGAAATTGGTCAAATGGATGAAGTCGATAAAGCGGTTCTTGAGTGGTGCAAGGTTATCTCTGCTAAAGATAAAAACGAATGAAATAGTGTATGACAAAACAACGTTGACATCTGGGCAAAGAAAAACTTAATAAATAAAATATATTTATTGACACTTTCATTTTTTAGCTGGTATACTATGGAACATTACTCATACCCGATTAAAAACATCGGAATTAGAAGCATGGAGGCAATGTTCATGAAAAACACAAAAGCATCATACACAAAACTGCTATTAGCACTCCTCTTATCTTTCTCTGTTATCTTTACACAATCAGCAGCCTTTGCGGCTCCGTCTGAAGCAGCGGCACTAAAGGAAGATGGCGCAGCACAGTATAAGCAGTTTTTGAAAGAAAAATTTAATGTCAGCCTCTCCAGCAAAGTGACGAAGGGTGAATTCATTGAAGCAGTAGCTGATATTCTTGGTTACGAGCCATCAGGCAAAGAGGTCACTTTCTCCGATGTAAAGCCAGATAACAAGCTTTATCCGGCAGCGGCAGCTTTGTATGAGAAAGGCATTTTGTCTGGCCCGGCCATTCAAGGCGATCAAGTACTTACAAGCGCTGTAGCGATTTCCATTGCGGTAAGAGCAGCAGATTTGAAGGAGCTTGCTTATACATACCCGGCTGTTAAAGTAAACAAAGTACTAACGAAGCTGAACGTTAAAAGCAGCGCGCTTGGCACAAAAGGTGCGCAAGAAGTTGCAGCAGCAGTAGATACAGGATTGCTGCCAGTTGAATTTTACACAGGCTTCAAACCAAAAAATGCAGCAAGCGATCAATTGATCCACACGCTGCTTGGTAAAGTGCTTATTACAAAAGGTCTTTACAAAAAGTATATCGGTTATGTTAACGACAACGATATTTTCCAAAAGCTAAGCAGCGCTTACGAAACTTCTGATATTATCGATGCGCCTAAGCTGCAAAAGCTGGTAAATACTGCTTTGGAGCAAAGCTTGATCACAGGCTACAACATCAAGGACTCCCGTTTCAATGCTAACTTCATCGATTCTTTGTCTCTAATTTACGGTCATTCCGATTTTAATCACGCGATTCAGCTTATTGGTTTGCTTCGCAGTGAAGGCCTAAATGCGAAAGTGCAATTCGAGCCAAAAACATCCGCATTTATTTTTCTAGCAGAATGGGGCAACCCTGGTCCAAACGTAGTTAAAATTTCAAATGGCAACTATATTTCGTATTCCAAAGAGTATGACCTTGAATTTGAATTTGCAACTGCGGCAGATAAAGCAGCTTTCCAAGATGTTGTTCTAGCTTATGCGAAGAAAGATAAAGAGGATCAAGCAGGACTTATCGTTGCATCATGGTGGCAGCCGCTTTACTACTCACAAACTGCACTGAAGGATTATGAAATTATTACGAACAACTTTATTACAGATCCAGACAGCCCTTATACTGTTAACCCGTTCTCGCTTAATGAGGATTCTGCGAAGGTCGTTGCAGGATTTAAAGCCATTGATCCTAATGTCATCATTACGCCTACTCAATTCTGGGTAGATAAGCCATTCTTTAGATATTTGCATAACGAAGCGGCTTAATAAGATTATTTGGCAAAATAGTTACGATGAAGCAGTCCTGACCATCATTGATGGTTAGGGCTGCTTTGTGTTATCGTTCAAGAAAAGGAGCTGGTATTTGATGACTGCAATTGCGCATGCTTTGGAAGCAAAGTTCAGGGAGCACGCCAATCCGGAGACGGCTCAGCCTATGGAGGCTTACATGCGCGGCCAATTTATTTTTCTTGGCCTAAAGACTCCAGAGCGAACGCAGCTGCTGCGCGAGTTTTGGAAGCAAAATGAAAAGCCAAAGGGCGAGGAACTGCTGCAAACTGCAGAGCAGCTTTGGCTGCTGAACGAGCGAGAGTTCCATTATGTGGCGATGGGTTTGATGGAAAGATACAGCAAAGAGGCTGAGCCTTCACATATCGACAGGCTGGAGCGGTGGGTAACGACCCATTCTTGGTGGGATACCGTTGATTTTCTAGCAGCGCATTTAGTCGGTAGTCAGCTCTCGAAATATCCGGAATTAACAGCGGAGTATACGGAGCGCTGGATCGATTCAGATCAGATGTGGCTCCGGAGAACTGCTTTGTTGTTTCAGCTTAGGTACAAGCATGATACGGATACAGATCGGTTATTTGACTACATACGCCGCACGAAGGACGAAAGCGAGTTTTTCATTCGCAAAGCGATCGGCTGGGCGCTTAGAGAATATGCAAAAACCGATGCAGCCTGTGTGCATCGGTTTGTAGAAGAAACGCCGCTCTCGCCGCTTAGCAAGAAAGAGGCGTTAAAGCATATCGTTTAGCTTAACGTCAATTTGACTCATCGAGCTGCTGCTTTGAAGAGAAATAGTACAGCCACGATGCTGCAATGGCGAAGGCGGCAATGACACCCATTCCCCAAAATATATTTGAAAATGCGCGGCTAAGCGGAATACTGCTTTGTGCCGCGAGAACGATACCGCTAATCGCTACGCTGAAAGCACCGCTAATGAATTGCGACAGCTGGAATAAGCCCATTCCAGCACCTACATGCTCACTTGGTAAAATTCTTGACAGCTCGTTAGAAACGCCCGAGTTTAACGCGGAGAAACTAACGCTCATCACGATATAAATTGCCATGACAACGTAGATGGATTGATCCGCGAACAAGGCGAAAGAAACAGCAGCGAGCAAGAGAAAGCAAGGAGTTAGCCGAAGCAGCAAGCTGTTGCCGTGTTGATCAATGATTTTTCCAATGCGATTGGAGGAAAGCATAGCTACAATGGCTCCCGGAAAAATAATGAGACCTGCTTGACCTGGTGTCAGCTTGAACAGGTGAATAAGCACCTGAGGCAGCAAAAAAAGTGTAGAAAAATTGTTAATGTAAGATACAACACCAAGTGTAATCAGACGAATATACCTTTTATTGCGGAACAGAGTAGGTTGAACAAAAGGATTCACTGCACGATTAATCCGTATCCAAAATAAGATTAGTGCAAGTATTCCGCCAATAAGAGCAATTAAAAAATGGTTCGTAATATAGAGCAGAACACCTGTGGAGCCAATTCCGACAAGCGCTGCACCGAGGATATCGAAGGACCCCTTGTTCGTTGCTTCAACCGGCAGCAGTCGATAAAACACAGGAATGAGTAAAAGTGAGATTCCAGTAACGATAAACAGATCGTTCCAGCCTAAATATTGTGTTATAGCACCGCCGATGACGGGGCCTAAACCAAGGCCGAGTGATGCAGCCGAAGTAATAAGTGCCATGGATTTGCCCCGGCGAGCAAGTGGAATGAATCGTGTAATGAGCACGATGGTTAAACTAAGGACGGAGCCCGCTCCGCAAGCTTGAATAAGGCGCGCGACAAGCAGCAGTACATAATGATGACTAAAATAACCAAGCACTGATGCGCCGCCCATGGCGATTAAGCCAATCGTGAGCAGCAGACGAATCGGAACAAAGTCAGAGAGTCTGCTGTAGGTAATCGATGAAATGGCAAATATAATAGAATAACCCGTTATGATCCATGAAGCTGCCGATGGGGATAGCATAAACTGAGCCGTGACTTGAGGCAAGGCCAGATTAAACATCATCGTATTCATGATCACAATAATTACGGTTAAACCTAGCAGCGGGATAACGAGACCGTCTCTAAAGGCGGGCCGCTCCTCGGTGAATAAGGGTGGGGCAGTAACAGCGGCACTGTTTCTCATATAGAACCTCCAAAGTTGTCTCTTTATCTATTTTCATTGTACGAATATTATCGTACAATGAAAATATAGCATGAGCTATGGTATAATGCAATAAGTACTTAATGAGAGAGGTGCGTATGCCTTTGAAAATATTATTCCATCCCAATCGTGAGGATATTGAGCTTACTTCTGTTTTATATGCATTAAGTGATCCTATTCGGCTTAGCATTGTTGTCGCTATTGTTAAGCATGGCGAGCAGTCCTGCGGCCACTTTGATCTTCCTGTCGTAAAGTCTACAATGACGCATCATTTTCGTACATTGCGTGAAGCGGGTGTAGTGAATGTTAGAAAGCAAGGCACCCAGCATTTTTTGACGCTGCGCACAGAGGATTTGGATGCTCGGTTTCCAGGCCTGTTAACGGCCGTTATTCAACCGGCTTCTGTATAGACTAAAGTAAGGACTATTTCTTTTCTCGCCCATATACGCTAAAATAAGGCTGTACTTTGGCAACGAGAGAAGGAACAACTGTGGGTACACGCAAAGGCTTAAAACTTCGATTCGTCTTGGGGCTGTTCGTAATCGGCTCTGTTATCTTAACCGCCATCATCGGCGGTTATTTTGCATGGACGACAAATAAGACTTCACTAACGTCGGGTTATTTGGAAAGCAATTATCAATATGCGCAAAAACTGTCCTCTAATACGAAAGAATTATTGGATATTATTAGCAACAATGTTGATGCCATAGCTGCAAGAGCAGGCATACAAAATATATCGCAAAAGGAATTGGATAGCTGGTACGATGCGAATGAGCAATATTTTAATGCGATTATCATTGTGGATTCCAATCGTAAAGTGATGTTATCTAGTTTGTCAAGCGGAGGAGTCAAGGCAGGGGCAGTGCTGAACTCTTACGCATCGAAGCAAGCGGTTGAACAGAAAAGACCGCTTATTTCAGAGCCTTATGTTGGGTCAACAACAAACCAGCTTCTTATGCTAATTTCTTCACCCATATTTAATGAACAAGGCGAATATGAAGGTTTTGTAGCTGGAACCATTTATTTGAGCGAGAGCAACGCGCTTAGCAAATTGCTCAACGAACATTTTTACGGAAACGGCTCTTACGTCTACGTAGCAGATAAGCAAGGCCGCCTTATTTTCCATCCGGACCAACAGCGAATTAATGAAAAAATTGCCTCAAATGAGGTTATTAATAAGGCATTAGCTGGCCATAGCGGATCGCAGGAGATCGTTAATTCAAAGCAGAATCGTTATTTTGCGGGTTATGCGAACGAGTCGATAACCGGTTGGGCCATCGTTGCACAAACGCCTGCATCAATTATTGATAAGCCGTTAAATGAATTGATATGGAGTATACTGCTGCAATTTCTCCCGTTATTTATCGTAATCCTGCTGCTTGCGTGGTATGTTTCCCATTTAATATCGAAGCCTCTATTTGAACTAGCTGCTTTCTCAGAGGAAGCGATTTTATCAACAAAGGCGATACGTTCCAAAATGCCCAAAACAAATTCTTACATCTATGAAGTGAGACAGCTTAATCAAAGTATAAATAACCATTTTAATTTACTGAACAAGGAAATCCGATTGGATGGGCTTACGGGACTTGCGAATAGGAAAACATTTGATTTGACCATTCAGGAGTGGATTGCCGAGGATATACCGTTTGCGCTTATACTGCTGGATGTTGACCATTTCAAAAAAATTAACGATCAGCACGGGCATCTTATAGGAGATGAAGTATTAATCTATACAGCTGCGCAAATAAAAGCATTTTCCAGAAGTCACGATCTTAGCTTCCGCTACGGCGGTGAAGAGTTTGGCATACTTGTTAAGCTAGGAAGCATTCCTACGGCAACCAATATTGCGGAGCGGCTTAGAGAAGGAATCGCTGCTGGCGTGAGTCCGACTGGCAGTCCAATCTACGTTTCAATCGGCATTTCAATGTCGAGTGGGAAGGCGAAGGATGCGAAGGAAATAATTGAAATGGCGGATCAAGCGCTTTATCGCTCGAAGGAAGCAGGCAGAAACCGAACAACGGTTTACGACAATAAGCCATTAAGCGGACGAGAGGATTAGTTGTTCGGTTAAGGCTGCTCTGCTCCATACGCCATTCATCCTAAATAGAAAATCATACTGGTTTGTTTAACAGTACTCTAAAGCAATATAACGTTCCCCACATATTTGAGCTAATTGCAGTAGAGCTGGGCGTCGCCTCAAATTCGCCGCCATATGTGAGTCCTGCGGATTCGGCGGCGCGTTTGAGCTGCTGCAAGTCAACGGTCGGATAATCGAAGGTTAGCGCGATCCGGCCTCCTGGTTTCACTGTTCTTGCGAATTCTTTTAAGCTGAGGTCCTGATCTACATGTCTTAGATGCTCAAGCACAGAAATACAGAAGATGATGTCAAAATAATTATCCTCATAAGGCAGGTCAGTTATACTTGCCTGAGCATATTGAACCTTGGACCAGCCTTGGTGGTTGGTTATTAACTGGAGAGCTGGCTGTCCTACGTCCTGAATAATTTCCTGAGAAATAGCCTCCCACGAGCTAATGCGCGCATCGAAATCGCAAGCATGCACCTCCTTGCAAACGCCGCCCAAATAAAATTTTAATGGGTGCGAAATGCCGCAGGCTGCATCCAGTACGATATCATTTGGTGAAATGAGCGTTCGGCACCATTCATACTCGTAGGGACGGCTCCACCAGGTTTCAGGCAAAGGATAGATAAGCGTATCTATCCTCGGATCAGTCGATGTGAAGAAGCGTGCTTCTTCGCGGCTGTGCTCATTTGGATTTAACATGCATTATTTTCCTCCCGCAAACGTGATTATATGGCAAGTTCACATGCAAGGGTCATTTTACAAGCTTATGATGCAAGGGAAAGATTATGTATTTTACGTGTTTGTATGATGGGAAAAGGGGTTGAATAGATGGGTGCGTCATTCTCATTTCAGACGTTTCCGCGAATAGAGACGGATCGTTTTATTTTGCGAAAAACAGAGCAGCGGGATGTGCATGAATTGTTTGAGCTTTATTCCAATGATGATGTTGTCAAATATACACCGCTGCTGCCTTTCTCGGCAGAAGACGAGGCATGGCAGGAAATAAATTGGCATTTGGAGATTTATGCTCTACAAATAGGCATCAGATGGATAATTGAAGAGAAGAGCTCGGGTAAAGTAATCGGCACCTGTGGGTTTTTACATTATTTGAAGGAGCATGCCCGTACGGATTTAGGTTATGATCTATCTCCAAGCTACTGGCGGAAAGGGATTATGAGTGAGGTAGCGGCTCCCATTATCGCTTTTGGCTTCAACAGCATGAAGCTGCATTGCATCGAGGCAAAGGTAGATCCGTCAAACACTGCATCGATCAACTTGCTCTGTAAGCTCGGTTTCAAACAGGATAGTCAGCCAAGGGAATTTGAGTTTGAGGATGGGAACTTTATTGAGCTGCTTGTATTTACGATGCTGCGCAAGGAGTTTGAATTATTGCACGCACGTTAGCGTCTTTCGCAAAGGACGTTTTCATCGTATAATAGGAGGAAGCGAGCCGCAGGAAGCTAAATGTATGCTTGCTCGGTGGTGCTGCTTTATAATACTTTTTTTGGGAGGCATTACTAATGTCTATTAGCAAGGCGAGAAAAGCAAGGCAGAAGCTGGCGCAGCAAGGGCGCATGACACCGGATGCACTGCGGGGCAGCTGGCTGGGCGTCAATCCAACGATCAAACGTACACCTACTTTGCAGGAGAAGCAGGCGAAGCTGAATAAGAAACACCGAAGGAATCACGCGAATTACAGCGATGGTTCCTTTTGTATTTATAAGGGTTGTTTGGTTTGGGAGAAGCAGGTTGGCTGATTTTGAATTTCGTGATTTTACTATGGTAATATGAATACGTACATAATGAAATACTGAGCGGAGATGATATTGCCTGTTAAAACTATTTCGTGAATTGAAAACGTATTGGCTAATGATCGCTTTCGTGTTCTTGCTCGTATTTTTGCAATCGCTGTCAGAGCTTTATCTGCCTACGTTGATGGCGGACATTGTAAATATCGGTATTCTAAAAGGCGACACGGGTTACATTGTAAAGCTGGGAGGACTAATGCTGCTCATTACAGCAGCTGGCGTTGTGTTCTCGATTGCTGCCAGCTACTATTCTTCAACCATCGCAGCAGGCTTTGGGAAGCGAACGCGGAGCAAGCTGTTTGCCCATGTCGAAAATTTTTCTTTGCAAGAGTTTGACAAAATCGGAACGGCCTCGCTTATCACGCGCACAACAAATGATGTCACGCAGGTGCAGCAAGTGCTAATTATGATGCTCCGTATGATGGTTATGGCGCCAATGATGTGTATCGGCGGTATTATTATGGCTGTCTCCAAGGATGCGACTTTGTCGCTTGTGTTCGTCGTTGTCGTTCCGATACTTGCCGGAACGATTATTTTTATTGGCTCCAAAGGTGTCGTTCTCTTCAAAGCGATGCAAATCAAAATCGATAAGCTCAATTTGGTGCTGCGCGAAGGCTTGACGGGCATACGCGTTATTCGCTCCTTCAATCGAACGACATTTGAGCAGCAGCGATTCGAGCGGGCAAATAAAGATCTGACGGATACCGCGATTAAAGTAAACAAGGTCATGGCATTTATGATGCCGATTATGATGCTTATTCTCAACTTGTCCAGCGTAGCTATTTTGTGGTTCGGCAGTATTCGGATCAACAATAACGACATGCAAATTGGAGATTTAATGGCTTTTCTTCAATATGCAATGCAAATTCTTTTCTCGCTCATCATGGTGGCGATGATGTTTATTATGGTGCCACGCGCTTCGGTATCTGCCGTTCGGATTAATCAAGTGCTGGAAATGCAGCCGGATATTCAAGACGCGCATGATGCTGAGAATGGTGTGCAAAGGGAAAGAGGCGGAGAAGTCGAATTCCGCAATGTTACATTCAGCTATCCAGGGGCGGAGAAGCCTGCATTATCAGAAATATCGTTTATCGCGAAATCAGGGGAAACTACGGCCATTATCGGAGGCACGGGTTCAGGAAAGTCGACGCTCGTCAATCTGATTCCCCGTTTCTATGATATTGAAGCTGGCAGTGTGCTTATCGATGGCGATGATGTGCGTCTCCTATCGCAGCAGAGCTTGCGGGCGAAGATTGGCTACGTTCCTCAGCAAGCGGTGTTGTTTACTGGAACGATCAGCGACAATATTAGGTACGGCAAAGAAAATGCGACTGACGATGAGGTTAAGCATGCGGCAGCCGTTGCGCAAGCTGCTTCTTTTATCGCGGAAATGCCGGAAGGTTATGATTCCATCATTGCACAGGGCGGCACGAACGTATCAGGCGGTCAGAAACAGCGTCTGTCGATTGCGAGAGCGCTCGTCAGGAAGCCGAGTATTTATATTTTTGACGATAGCTTCTCTGCACTCGATTTCAAAACAGACTCTCAGCTGCGAGCGGCCTTGAAGGAAGAAACACAGCATGCCGCCGTTCTGATCGTTGCACAGCGCGTGAGCACCGTCATTCAAGCGGATAAAATAATCGTACTTGATGAAGGCGCGATTGCGGGCATTGGCAATCATGCGGAGTTAATGGAAACAAGCAGCGTGTATCGTGAAATTGTGTCGTCGCAGCTGTCAGAGGAGGAGATCGCATGAGTGATCATCGGTATGATAAGAAGCCCTCTGGCATGGGCGGCGGTCCGAGATTTGGTCCTCCTGGCAGAGGTCCAATGGGCGGGATGGGCATTCCGGTGCAAAAGGCGAAGGATTTTAAAGGTACGCTTCGCAGATTGCTCGCTTACTTAAGGCCGCAACGGATGAAGCTCATTGTAGTCGTAATAATGGCCGTTCTAAGTACCATATTCTCTATTGTCAGTCCTAAGCTGATGGGGAATGCGACTACTGAAATATACGAAGGCATTACGGGCAGCGGTGTTAATTTTGATGCGATTATGCGCATTGTCCTCGTTCTGCTTGGACTGTACCTGCTCAGCTCATTGTTTGCTTATGTGCAGCAATATGTCATGGCAGGTGTTGCTCAAAAAACGGTTTACCAACTGCGCAACGAGGTGAACAAGAAGCTGGCTCGACTGCCGCTTTCATTTTTTGATTCCAGAACACACGGAGAGATTTTGAGCCGAACCGTCAATGATGTGGATAACATTAGCAATACGCTTCAGCAAAGCTTGACTCAGCTCATTACTTCAATGGTGACATTGATCGGCGTTATTATTATGATGCTGACGATTAGTCCGCTACTGACTGTTATTTTGCTGCTTACGCTGCCGCTTAGCTTTTTTGTGATTAAGGCAGTAGCTTCAAGGTCTCAGGGGTATTTCAAATCCCAGCAAGCGGAGCTTGGGCAATTGAACGGACATGTAGAGGAAATGTACACGGGACATAAAATCATCAAAGCTTTTGGCCATGAGCGCAGGTCAGTTGCTGAGTTTGATGCCATTAACGAACGGCTTTATCATTCAGGTCGAAAGGCGCAATTTATTTCCGGTGTGATGATGCCGCTGATGTCATTTATTAACAACATCGGCTATGTGCTGATCAGCGTTGTTGGCGGTATTCTCGTCACGCGTCACGCGATCAAAATCGGCGATATACAAGCTTTTATTCAGTATGCAAGGCAATTCTCACAGCCGCTGACACAGACCGCGAATATAGCAAATATTATCCAGTCGACAATTGCATCGGCGGAGCGGGTGTTTGAGCTGCTTGATGAGCAGGAAGAAAGCGCGGAACCAAGCGGAAAAGATGCAGCAGTTATTGCTGCGCCGCAAGGGAATGTTCGTTTTGAGCATGTAAAGTTTGGTTATAAGGAAGATGCTGTCCTGATTGGCGATATGAACATCGACGTGAAGCAAGGGCAGATGGTTGCCATCGTTGGTCCAACAGGTGCCGGTAAAACGACATTAGTCAATTTGCTGATGCGTTTCTATGAGATTAACGAGGGCAGCATTACGGTTGACGGGGTGAACATCACCCAGCTGCGCCGGGGAGATTTGCGCATGCTGTTCGGGATGGTGCTGCAGGATACATGGCTGTTTAATGGCACTATTCGTGACAATATCGCTTATGGACGCGAAGGTGCAACGGAGACAGAGATTGTGGATGCAGCTCAAGCGGCACATGCCGATCATTTTATTCGGACGCTGCCTGAGGGCTATGATACGGTGCTGAATGAAGAAGCTTCCAACATCTCGCAGGGTCAGAAGCAGCTGCTCACGATTGCAAGAGCCATTCTTGCCGATCCGGCTATTCTTATCCTTGATGAAGCGACGAGCAGCGTGGATACAAGAACAGAAGCGCAAATTCAGAAAGCGATGGGCAGGCTGATGGAAGGCCGAACAAGCTTCGTCATTGCCCATCGTCTATCAACCATTAAAGATGCGGACATGATTCTCGTCATGAACCATGGCGATGTGATCGAGAAAGGCAGCCATGACGAGCTCCTAGCCAAAGGCGGCTTCTATGCCGATTTATACAACAGCCAATTCTCCACTGAACCAGGCTCCGTAGCATGAGTTACTGTTTGGCGTGCTTAGCTGCAGGGGAACCTGCTATAAGCACGAGCATGTTGTATTACATCGGATTTGGTAAAAATTGATTTAAGCCTATGTCATGCAACGGATGCGAATCAATGACTCGCAAACAATCACGTCAAGCGGGATTAAAAGTTAACTTTTGGGTAATAGTAAATTAACTTGCATCAAATCCTCGCTCCTCGCTATAATAAGAACAAACGTTCTTATTTGGAGGGGTGGCAATGGCCGCTAAAGAGGAAGAAGCCCGCGGAAAAGTCAGAATGGCAGCTAATCCACCGATACAGACCGAGGAAGAGCTTGTGCTGGTGAAGCAGTACGTTTTGCTTGGCATTGTTATGCGTATTTTGGATCATGATATACGCGTGATCGGCACTTCAGCCATTAAACTGCCGCGGTTTTATGAATCGATGATGCGCGGCATGCAGGATCGGGTGCTGCTCGACCTCGCTGGAATTAGAAGGAAATTCCGCGAAACAGGAATAAAGGTGTATGAGGAGAAGCGCGAAGCCGATGGTTTGCATGCCGAATATGTGTGCAGAGGGTACCATCATCGTTTTTTTATGCTGTGGGGCTTTGTAAAAGCGGAGTCTGAACGGGTGTTAAAACAGTATTTGTCCAGCTAATTTTGTAATTGTTCATGGTTTTGTCAAAATAACAAAAAAACTTTTCAGCTTTCCGTAGTTTAAGGTTGAGAACTTCGGACGATCTTATGTAATATAAGAGGTAGACATTATGATCGCAAAGGGGAGCACATAGCAATGCATAAGTGGATTATGTTTACTGTATTCGCAGCGGCGTCTTTGCTGGGCTTATATTTGCTCACATTCGCACTGCCAGCTAAGCCGGTTGATGAGTCTGCCTCGTTGCCAGAGGGCATGACTTTATTGAAGGTTGTAGCGTCCAACGATTTTGTATTTGATCAAAAAGAGTACAAAGTTAAAGTTGGAGACAAAGTTAGACTAAAACTTTCCAACAAAAGCGGTATCCACGGGATGCATATTGACGAGCTTCAAGTAGCTTTGGATAACGATCACCCGGAAACAGATTTGGAATTTAAAGAGCCAGGTACTTACAGAATCTATTGTTCCATTCCATGCGGTCAAGGACATACAACGATGGAATCGACTTTAGTGGTTGAAGCAGCCTAGTGCGTAATTGATTCATGTGCTGTAGAAATGAGAAAGGAGCCGAAAGGCTCCTTTTTGCCTAAAATAAAGCTATCGTGCTGAACGAGGATGATGCTCTTTATCACGACTGCGTACGATTAGAACGTCGGCGAGAAAGCCAAGCAACGCCCATGTAGCAACAGTAAGTACATACATGAGCAAGACGTTAACCTCGTGCACGTCAACAAATAAATCAACGACCCATGCGGGAATGCTAAACATGAAGAAAACAAGATTGTGCGGGTCGTAACCCGTGGAGTTGAACAAGCAGATAGCTAGTCCAATAACTGTTGCAACAATTGTAACCGGATAGCGCATAACGTACACCGAGCCCCTTCGTGTTAAAGATTGCCGTAATGCGACTGCATAGGTTATTATGTGACAAATAGACAAAAGTTATGCGTCAATATTAGAGGAGGAACTAAATAATGCTTACTCATATCGTATTTTTTAAATTAAAAGATGGCAGCGCAGAGAGCGTAGCGCGTACCGCACAAGTGCTTAGGGATATGGAAGGGCAAATCGAAGTATTAAAGTCGATTGAGGTTGGCGTGGACGTTGTGCATTCGGAGCGTTCTTACGATATCGCTCTTATTACGAAGTTCGAATCTTTGGAAGCGCTAGAAGTGTATCAAGTGCATCCTGTACATAAAAAAGTTATTGAACACATGATGCAAGTTCGTGAAGCTTCCGTCAGCGTTGATTTTGAAAGCTGAGAGGCAGGTTGAGCAGTTATGAGCGACATGAGGGACGTATACGAAATATTTACTTATTTGCTTGTTATCATATTTAGCAGCATTATTATGGTGGCGTGGCTGAAACGCAAAGGGAAAAAAAAGAAGCAAGGCTGAAAGCGGGCGACTGATTGATGTATTATGTGAATCGTGAACAAATAGCGGTAAGGTTGAATTCGATTACTGAAATTGCTTCGGCGCTGGAATCGCTTGCCGCTAATTGGCAGGGAACGGTGCTGGAGGGGCTGGCGCAGGAAAGAGCGCTGCATCTGGCTATTGAAACCGTAACAGATGTTGGCAGCTTCTTGATCGACGGTTTTATTTTGCGGGATGCGAGCAGCTATGAGGACATCATCGATATTACTGGCGAGGCAGGCGCGTTTCCGCTTGAAATGCAGGCGACGCTGACGGAGCTGGTGAAGCTTCGCAAGCCGTTAGTGCAGGACTATTATGTTTGGCCGAGAACTGAGCTTCATCCGCTTACGAAGACGCTTACTGCTCTGCTGCCTGCCTTTAAGCAATCGATTGATGATTATTTAGAACGCGAGCTGTAGGCGTTTTTGCTATTTGCATGTAAACCATTACGATTGCAGAGCAAGCATAGATTATGACTTTATGATTGTTTTACGCTTGATTTACGAAAAACTAAAAATACGTTACAATGACGCTATCAAGCCTGCAAAGGTGGTGAAGGGTTGAAGCGGATGAAAACGGCAAGTGCATCAGATATAACGGCAGCTTCGCGCGGCGATCATTCCACGCGAGAGCGCATATTGATGCTGCTGAAAACAGGCGGCAGATTGAATGCTGGTTCCTTGTCAAGCGAGCTCGGACTAACGGAAATGGCAATCAGGCGGCATATGTATGCACTAGAGAGCGAAGGCAGCGTGAATATCGTATCGGTGCGGCAAGCCATGGGCAGACCGCTCCATGTGTATGAGCTGACAGCTGAGGCGGATGAGCTTTTCCCGAAAAATTATCATATGCTCGCACTCGACTTGCTGGGCGAGCTCGCTGATGACCCGGATACCGCAGCGCTTATTGACCGGATGTTTGATGGACGCAAGAACAAGCTGCTCGAGCGTTATGAGCCGCGAATGGCGGGCAAGAGCTTGGAGCAGAAGGTGAGTGAGCTCGCAGCGATTCAGAACGCTGGAGGATATATGGCTGAAGTGGAACCACAAAGCGATGGCAGCTATATGTTGTATGAGTATAATTGTCCGATTGCTCAAGTAGCCGGCAAATATTTGCAAGCTTGCAAATGTGAGCTCTCCTTGTTTAAATCGCTGCTTGACGTGCCTGTTGAACGAACGGAATGTTTAGCGAAGGGCGGCGGCAAGTGCAGCTACCATATCGGTTGATGAAATAAATAGAGGTTGTCTTTGCAAATCGGAGAAGATTTGCTGAGGCAGCCTTTTTTTGTTGCCAATGTGGAGAAAGCAGTGATGCTTTATCATTTTTATTTCGGTTGTGTCATGACAAGCCCATGCTGCTTATACTGTCATTACGCAAGTGGGCATTCGTCTAGGAGCATACACGTATGATCCTGCAATTGATAGAGGAGGAGGGATGCAGGCATGGTCATGATGTGGAGCGCAGCGGTAGTTGCTGGAGCATTTGTCATTCTAGTTGGCGGTATACTCATTGCCTTACGGTCGGCGCTAAGCAGAGTGAAGCAAGTGCAGGCTGAAGCGGAGGTTATGAGGCAGGACCTCAGTAAGTTATCCGCTGAGATTAGCGGGCTTGTGCAGCCGACCGAGGAAGCGATTCGTGCGGTACATCGTCAGCTGCAAGCCATGAGCAAGCTATTTGAAGCGGCAGGGCAGGTCGGCGGAGCAATTGCCCACACGACATCGACGGTTGAGCGGGTAACGTCTATATTATCGGAGTCGGCTGAGCAGCATGCTAAGAGGCACGAGACGAAGCGGCAGGTCGGTGAGGCGCTTGAATGGGCAGAGCTAGGGATGGCGGCATGGCAGCTGTGGCAAACTAGCCGAAAGGCAGCAACGACTGCCGAAGATGAGCATGGACCTGTATTCGAATCGGAATCTTAAGTCAAGGTGCTAAGGTCGAAGAGCACGCTAAACACGAAAGGAGCAAAAACAATGACAACACGTAAACAAACAAAAGGATTTTTTCTCGGCGCATTAGCTGGAGGTGTTGTAGGCTCGATTGCTGCATTGTTGCTAGCACCGAAGCCGGGCAAGGAATTGCGTCAGGATATTTCAACAGGCGCGCAGAAGGTTGGAGAAACGACGGTTAGAGTTGCAGGTCAAGTAGGCGATACGACGGGTCGTATTGCTAAACAGATCAGCGGCCAAGCGATTCAAATTGCCGATCGTACGAAACAAGCGGCAAGCAGCGTTGTAAGCACGGTAAGAGGCCGCAACAAAGGTACAGAGGAAACAGAAGCGGTTAGTGGCGATATCGCTTTTACAGAAGATGGCAATGAGCAAGCAGCAAGTGCAATTGAAGCGGTAGAAGCCGGAGAAACAGAAGCTGCTACAGCAAAGGAACAATAGAGACTTAGCGGTAGTTGCAACATACGTAAATTAGACAATGGGTAAAATGGTTCACTCGTATAATACAAAAAGGCAAACGGCAGGGAGCGAAGTCTCCTGCCGTTTGTTTTTTTATTCACGTGTATGGATAGGGGTTAGCCAACAATATGGTTGTGAACGTAATTGGATACGGGACGAAGCAAGCTTGCGAGCGGCTCCATATTGTAGTCGTTCATTGATGGTGAAGTTGCGGTAATGGCTTCACCTGGCCCTACTACAGAAATTTCATCATCTAATCGACCGACGAACGCGCCGTCATGAATGATAGCACCTTCACCGATAATGGCGCGATGGAGCGTAACATTTCTTCCAATTCTGGCTCCCGGCATGATGATGCTCTCATAAATTTCGCTGTTTACGCCAATCGTAACGCCTGAGCAAATGATGGAGCGTGTTACTTCTGCTTCCACAGCGCAAGCGGGGTGGAGGATGGAGTCGGTAATTGATGCTTCGGGGCTTAAGTAAGGCTTTTCGGTAGACTGGTTTGTTCCGGACTGAGATGGCCACTTGGCTGCGCCAAGCTTTAGCTCTCCATCCAGCAGGTCCATGTTGGCTTCCCATAGGCTGTTGATTGTGCCGACATCCCGCCAGTAGCCGTTATAAGGATAAGCGATCATATTGGTTTTGGAGGAAAGAAGAGCAGGAATAATATCTTTGCCAAAATCATGAGTTGACGCTTCCGAAGCAGCATCTTCAATGAGTATTTTTTTCAAGTCTGCCCAGCGGAATAAATAAATGCCCATGGAAGCTAAGTTGCTGCGAGGATCCGAAGGTTTCTCATGAAAGGAATTGACCCGAAATTGTTCATCAGTTTCTAAAATGCCGAAGCGGCTTGCCTCGCGCCAAGGAACTTGTTTAACGGCGATCGTAACGGCTGCGCCGCGATTTTTGTGGAATTCAAGCATAGGCTTGTAGTCCATTTCGTAAATGTGGTCGCCCGAGAGGATTAGTACATGCTCAGGAGCTTTCTCATCGATAAAGTCGATGTTCTGATAAATAGCATCGGCCGTTCCTGCATAGCCCTCTAAACATTTTCTTGAAGAAGGGAGGAAGGCTACTCCGCTATTCGCTTGATCCGTTTGATAGCCGTTCGTGGATTGATTTACATATTTATGAACGCTTTCGGCGCAGTACTGCGTAAGCACGCCAATCGTAGTAATATTTGAGTTTGCACAATTGTTAAGTGGAAAATCAATCATTCGGAAGCGATCGCCAAAAGGTACGACAGGTTTGGCAAACTGACTTGTGAGCGGGGCTAGGCGCCGCCCTTCTCCACCGGCTAACAGCATAGCAATACATTCAGTATGGTTCTTCAATTCAATTTCCCCCTGACCAGTAAGTGTAGTAGTGTTGGCTCTGTTTCTTATATGGAGTCATTAACCTTTCATGGTGGCTTTGAAACCGATACGGTGAAAAAAGGGGGAAATAGATAAGTGAAAAGGGCTCTTGCCCCGCCAGAAAGACGGTGCAAAAGCCCTCAAATGATTAGATATTTCGATACAAAATTCGGAAGTCATGCGGACCGAGCTCAAGCTGAAGCTGCTCTTCGAATGTGGTGACTTCTTCATTCGAGAGCGCATCTTTCCAGTCGTCCGCCTGCATGGGATGCGCAAGCTTAACGGTTTCTTCGGTATGGTTAATCCAAATGGTAAAATGTTGCTTGGCGTTTAAGCGCTCATAAATGAAAGCGCCGCGTTCGTTATCTGCATACAAAAAGCGGAATCGCCCGTCACGAAGAACGGTATGCTCCTTGCGGAGGGCAATAAGGAGCTGATAGAAATCAAACAGCTCGCGGTCCTGCTTGTCCGCATCCCATTCCATACATTTGCGGCAGTCCGGATCATCTCCGCCATCCATTCCAACCTCGTCGCCATAATAGATGCAAGGGATGCCCATAGAAGTCATCATGAATACAACGGCTTGCTTTAAACGCTGCTTGTCTCCATTTAAACGAGTTGACGCACGAGGTGTGTCATGACTGGATAGGAGGTTGAACATCGCCTCATTGGTTTGCTGAGGATATCGCATAAGTAAACGGTTGATTTGATCGGCAAAATCCGATGCCTTTCCTTCGGAGGAAGCGAAAAAATCCAAGATGTGCTGCGTAAATGGATAATTCATAGAAGAGTCAAACTGATCACCGTGCAGCCAGTTAAGCGAATTGCTCCATACCTCGCCGATAATAAAAGCATCCGGCTTTTCAGCCTTAACGGCATGACGGAAATCCCGCCAGAAAGCATGATCAATTTCGTTGGCAACATCGAGCCGCCATCCGTCGATATCTGCTTCCTTAATCCAGTGCACAGCAACATCAAGCAAAAATTGTTTTACTTCAGGATTTTCGGTATTCAGCTTCGGCATATTGCCATAAAATCCAAACGTAGCATAATTTGCTGCACCGTCTTTGACCTCTACAGGGAAGCCATTCAGATGAAACCAATCCTTGTACTTCGAATTTTCTCCATTTGCGAGCACGTCTTGGAAAGGTGGAAACTGCTCGCTCGTATGATTAAAGACAGCATCCAAGACAACTCGGATATTTAGATCATGACAAGCGCTGACCAGCTTCTTAAGCTGCTCGGCATTTCCGAACTGCGGATCGATTTGCATATAATCGACCGTATCATATTTGTGATTTGAAGGTGCTGTAAATAAAGGCGTCAAATAAATCGCCGTAATTCCGAGGTCCGTTAGATGCTTGAGATTATCCATTATGCCTTGCAGGTCACCGCCAAAGTGGCTTTCGCCGCTCGGTGCTTCACCCCAGGGCTGCACGTGGTCGGGGTCGTTGGCCGTATTGCCATTTGCGAAGCGGTCAGGCATAATTTGATAGAAAACAGCTTCCTTTGCCCATTCAGGCGCATCAAACAAATCGACCGAATGAATAAAAGGAATTTCAAAATATCCGCCAGCTGGGGCGGGCTGCTCCTCAAAGATGCCATTCTCAATGAGCCATAACGTTTCTTCGCCGCTGCGTACACGAAAGCCGTACGAAAAACGCCGAAACTCCGGCTTGACGGCAGCTTCCCAATAATCAAAGAGGGAATCGGCAGCTATTTTTTCCATCGGAACATCATGATGATGCTGACCCCAATCGTATTTATCACCTGTTACCGCAACAGCCTCTTCAACGTCATTTCTTTTGGTGCGGAGTCTAAGATGGAAAGTATCACGGTCGTATGCATAAGCCCATTTCAAATCCGATGAATGATGTAAACATTCTTTAAACAATGGCGTTCGCCCCTTATCATATGGTCTTCTATCTATCGTTAATAATAGCTATCCGCGCAGCAAGGATTCTGCTCCGTCTATGTAAACGGTGGTACCTGAGACATGGTCCGAATCATCAGATGCGAGGAATAATGCAAGCTTGGCCACTTGAGCCGCGCTGCCGGGCCCATCTTCGAGCGGCTGGCTGCCTTCTGGATATTCAACGGGTATCGACACACTCTCGAGTTCTGGCGTACGCTCCGTATTTTGCTCGATATTCGTCTCAATAGCTCCGGGGCAGATGGCATTCACGCGAATTTTGTACTGGGCAAGCTCCAAAGCAGCCATCTTGGCAAAAGCGACCTGTCCGGCCTTCGTGCTGCTGTAGGCGCTGAAACCGATATTCGAGAACACCCGATTACCATTTATGGAGCTTGTGATAATAATGCTTCCGCCTTTATCCTTTAACAAAGGAATAGCGTGTTTTACAGTTAGAAATGTGCCGGTGAGATTAACTTGAAGCGTAGTATTCCAGTCTTCGATATCCATTAGTTCAATCGGTGTTAATACACCGTTAATACCTGCATTGGCAAATACAATGTCTAGGTGTCCATAATGCTCGCGTGCTTGTCGATAGGCGTCTGCAAGCTGAGCTTCATTGGAAATATCAGTTTCAATAGGCAAGCAGTCGACATTGTATTCTCGAACACTGCGGCATACTTGCTCCATGGCGGATTCTTTAACATCAAGCAGAACCAAATTGGCGCCTTCCTTCGCGAATTTCAAAGCTGCTGCCCTGCCAATACCAGAGCCAGCCCCGGTAATGAGAGCGACCTTTTCTTGTAAACGGCCGATCGGATATTTCACTTTTGTCATCTGAATGCCCTCCTTTTTGTTTTCAATCCAAATGCAATGCTCCAATTGTTTCTACACGTATGTACCCGATCCGAGATGATCTAAACCGAATGCTAAAGGCTGCCCCCATTAATTCCTCTGCATTATTGCTGGATTAACCAAAAAAGGACTGTCAATGCTACATAACGTAGTCATTGACGGTCCTTTGTCATTTACATTGAGCTTTCAATTTGAAATTTCAGACCGCTTGTCCGAAATGTCGATAAGATACTGGTACGTTTTTGTGCCTGTATTCATATGCTATTTTGTCTCTATTCATCACATTATGTTTAGGAAAGCGGTGTGTTTGTGCAGCAACCGATTGCAATACTGGACTCAGGCGTTGGCGGCCTCACCGTTGCCAAGGAAGTTATGCGCCAACTGCCGCGAGAAAAAATCCTTTACTTTGGAGACACGGCTCGAACGCCTTATGGACCGCGATCTTCAGAAGAGATTGTTCGTTTTACGAGGGAAATCGTCGATTACTTAATTCAGTTTAATCCGAAAATGATTGTTATAGCATGTAACACAGCAACAGCGGCCGGACTTGAAGACATTCGCTCAAGAGTCGCGATCCCGGTTGTTGGCGTCATTGATCCTGGTGCAAGAGCAGCTATCGGCCTTACAGCTACGGGTTATGTTGGTGTCATCGGCACAGAGGGAACGATCAAAAGCGGTGCTTATGAGCAAGCTTTAAAGAGGTTGTCACCGAAGGTGCAAGTGATAAGCGAAGCATGCCCGAGATTTGTGCCGCTAGTGGAAAAGGGAAATTTTCGTTCCTTTGAAACGTACGAAACGGTGCAGAGCTCCATTGGGCATTTGCGGCTTTTTCCAATGGATACGTTAATACTTGGCTGCACGCATTATCCTTTTCTAGCGGAAACCATATCCGAGGTGATGGGCCAGAGCGTGAATCTCATCAGCTCAGCGGACGAGACGACACGCGAGATCAGAAATATTTTGGAAAACAATGACCAGCTTGCGAGCGAGGAGAGGGAACCGGTGCATCAATTTTTTTGCAGCGGAGATCCGCGGATGTTTCAAACTATTACTCAGCAGTGGCTTGGGAAGCAGATTGAACTGACGCCTGTAGTTTGGCAAATACCCAATATCATTTAAATAATAAGAAACTGAAGCCGGGCTTAAATATAGCAAGGCTTCTTTTTGTTGATTGCTACATAGGACAAGTAAGGCCTTGCATAGCATGATAGGAGCAAATTTATGCAGCTGGGGGCGATGGTTATATACTCCTTACAAACGTATGGCTATCTTGATTTAGTGGAGGGTGTTCGGCAGCTATCAGGCAGATACTCGTTTTTATCCGCACATATTATTGGGGAGAGCGTAATGGGCAAGCCGTTATTGGCGCTCCGCTGCGGCAATGGTCCGCGTCAAATTCATATGAACGGCTCCTTTCATGCAAATGAATGGATAACCTCTGCACTGCTGATGCGCTTCGTTGCTGATTTGTCGGCAGCTTATTGCAGCGGGGAGCGAATGGGTGGACAGCAAGTGGCGGATTTGTGCAAAGATGTGACTTTATGGGTTGTCCCGATGGTAAACCCAGATGGTGTAGAGCTCGCACAATACGGTGCATTGCCGAGGCATCCTTATTATCAACAGCTAATGGAGTGGAATGGCGGCTCCGATCAGTTCAGCAACTGGAAGGCCAACATTAGAGGTGTTGACTTAAATGATCAATTCCCTGCATTTTGGGAAGAGGAGTGCAAGCGCAGAGGGGTAGAGGGGCCTGGACCGCGTGACTATCCAGGACCGTATCCGCTAAGTGAGCCGGAGGCGAATGCCATGGCTCAATTTACGAGTAGAATTGGTTTCGATGCGGTTCTTGCGCTTCATACGCAGGGGCGGGAAATCTATTGGAATTATCGTGATTATGAGCCGGCAAATGCAGAGCAGCTTGCCAAACGGCTCGCTCAGGCAAGTGGATATGAAGCGGTAAAACTGACAGGCAGCGATGCGGGATATAAGGACTGGTTCATTCATCAGTTCCGCAGACCGGGCTTTACAGTGGAAGCGGGCTATGGCGAAAATCCGCTGCCGATGAGTAATTTTGATCAAATTTATGTGGAGCTGCAGCCGCTGCTGCTAGAGGCGCTTCGCCTTTAGCGGCCGCTGGCCTCTAGTAGTTAATTACGCCATGCTTATGCTATACTAATCGGAAAAGGTCAGCAAAGGTGGGATTTCATGCGTAAGTTGCTGTCGCTGCGCCATTGGCAGCGTACGTTTGTCCGTATTTTTCAGCTGCTTCGATCAAAGGATGTTTCACTGCTGGACAAGCTGGTTTTTTCCGTGCCTGTTTTTCTTTACTGGGTTTTGCCGGACGTCATGCCGTTCATGCCGATTGACGACATCGCGGTTACGATGGTGCTTGCCGAATGGTTTGCCCGTAGAATGGAGAGCAAGTATAATATAAAATAATAACGATTGCCGAAAGGCCTAACGATAAGAGGAGCTGGATAATTTATGAACTGCAAAATTTCAAAAAATGCTGCTAAAGTTCTGCAAGTAGAGCTGGACAAGCCTGAAAACGAAGGTAAAAAGCTGCGTATTTATGTCACTCATTCGCACGGCGACCATGCTCATTACGGTATGGGAATCGACGAGCCGACTGAGAAGGATATTGTTGTATCCACTGACAAAGGGATCGATGTTATTTTGGAGAAAGACAATGCTTTTCTGGACGGCGTTCGCATCGATTATTTCTATGTGCCTGAAGAAGGTTTTGCCGTTACGAATCCAACCAAGGGCAACCACGGTGATCACTAGCATTTTTCCGTATTCGGTTGAGACAGGACGATGAATAATGGCTAACGATATAATGGTTTGCGACAAATGCAAGCATACTAAGATCAAATCGATTTTGCCGAAGCTGCAGAAGCTGGCGCCGGACACAGAGGTTCGTGTAGGCTRCAAGTCGTACTGCGGGCCATGCGCCCGCTATGCATTTATTTTTGTTAATGGACGGTACATTAAGGCGCCTTCAGAGGATGAGGTCATCGAGAAGATCATTCCTTACATCAAGAAATAAATAATAATATTAATATAATAGAACGACATACACGACAAGACCCTGCGACAGTTTGATTTCGTAGGGTCTTTGTATTTTCATACGAGGAGCCAAACGAAAGGAGTGCGAGCGTGGACATAACGACGCCTCAGCTTTTATATCATGGAACTACAAGCGATACTGTTCAATCATTTGGCCAGAAGCTGTTGAATTCACCCTATTGGCGGCCGGGGAAAGATTTTGGAGAAGGATTTTATACGACAATATCGGCTGAGCAAGCACGCAAATGGTCGCATAAGGCAGCAAAGGAGTCATGGGACGGCGGTCGTCCATGCGTGCTTGTCGTAGAGCTGGCCTCGGTACCGGAGCAGGTCGAGCCTCTGTTGTTTTTATCCGATTCACCGGCATGGGCGTCCTTCATTCTTGCTCACCGCAAGGCAGCGGTCAAAGGTACTGATCCCTGTGATGCGCATCCAGACATTATCATCGGTCCTATGGCGGACAATGACACTGGAAAAATCGTACATAAAGCAGTACAATTAAAGAAAGATGAGCAATGGTTTTATGAGCAAATTACAGTGTCGCGCAAAGGCAGGAAGCTCGATTCGCTGCGGCTCGGCAATCAGGTCGTTTTTTGCTCCGAACGGTGGGAATCTCATTTGAAACTAGTCGGCTACCATATTTATTCGGGAAGCAGGTGGATGTATCATGAAAGTGAAAACACAGGTCAGGTTAAGCTTATATGAACGCGGAATTGCAGAGGCTTTAGCTGCCGAATACGGCTATACCGCAGCGGATGCAAGAGAACTTGTCGTCGAATATATTCAGGTTATCCGCAAGCTTAGCGGGTATGACAATTGTGCCCAGTATGCTCAGCTGCTCGATCGTGCGCGTCGTATGAACCATTCCCCGGCGCAGTGGCTTGAACGTATCCAAAGCGTGGAGAAAGGCGAAATGAGAGACAGAGGCATTGATTCGGAACAGCGGCAATATTTGCAAATGAAATAGGACCCCGCGATGTGTATCGCCTGGGTCCTTTGTTTATCCTAAAAGAAATACATATGCTTCGTATGAGAAAGCTTAGGGGGAAAAGAATGCTGAGGCCAGCACGTTATTACCTATTTGGACTAGTCCTCGCGCTTGTCTGTTTGGCTGCAGCAGAGCTTATTTGGCTGCCGGCCCCGCTTAAGACATCCAGCGGGATACAGTGGATAGAAATGATCGATTGGTTGTTCAATATATTAGCTCTAATACCGATTAGCTGGGCGGCTGGTGCTTTGCTCGGGGTTTGGCAGCAGCGGAAAAGAAAAGGCTGGACGCTTATTTTACAGCTAGTACGGCTTATAATCGCGGGTCTAGGCATAGTTGGAGCAGGATATGTTCTGTTTGCGCCAGAGAAGCTGTTCCAGATGCTGCTGATTATTGGGGCTGCTGCACCGCTAGTGTTTGTAGATATGCTTCTTACTGAAGCGTTAGAGCGTTCGCGAGCGGCGAAGGCATCGAATATAGGAGGGAATCGTTCAAACGCTCCCAAGAGGCTTCTAAGCTCTCTGTGGCTGCCAAAGCGCGGGATGATCACTCTAACGATTACGATAGTGCTTCTATTGGTTTTGCTCTGCCCTACCGGCTATAGAGTCACATACCCGGGGATGACGCTCAATATGAATCGTTATGCGCATGTAGAGAAGAGCGAAAAGAGCGGGGGAACAGTAAACGGCATACTCGTATTCGAGAGGCCGGCCGTACCGGCTGATTGGCTGTATGCCAAGCTGCTTCCGATGTATAGCTTCGAGAAAATACCAGAAAATGAACCGCCGCTGACGGAGTCGTACACGCAAGTCGTTCATATGAAAACGGATGCCAATCGTGTTGCAGCAGCTGTTGCCATGCAGAAAGCAGGCGTTGGAGGCGGAATTAAGCCAGATGGCATTAGAATTATTGCCATCGTAAAGGATAGTCCAGCTGAGCAGAAGCTGCAAGCTGGCGATATTATCGATGCGATGAATGGGCAAGCGGTTAAATCGATTGGCGAGATGACTGAATATATGGAGAAAGCGGTAAAGCCCGGCGATTCGGTACAAATTACGCTAAGGAGAGCGGGAGTTCAAACACAGGTAGAGGTCAAGACGAAGGCCGCAGCTGATTCGCCAGAGCGAGCGGTGTTCGGCATATCGGTGCAAACAGAGCTGCTTCTCGATATCCCGCTTAACATCGATTACAAACGCTTTATGGCGCATATTGGAGGCCCATCTCACGGGGCGATGCTGACGCTGGCTATTATTGATCAACTGACACCAGGCGGCGTTACGTATGGCAATCAGGTGGCGGGTACAGGTACTATTGAAGCAGATGGCTCGATTGGATTAATTGGAGGCATCAAGCAAAAGGCTTATGCGATCAGCCGGACGGATGCGGATGTGTTTTTTGTGCCGGCTGAGCTGGAAGGAGATGCTCGCAGCGGAGCGCCTGATCTCAACATTGTGCCAGTGAACACGATTGACGATGTGCTGAATTGGCTGTCTGAGCATAAAAAGTAGCTACATGTGAAGTAATGTTATGAGCATAACGGATATAATAAAAGAATCTTCAAATCCACTATAGAATGTGGATTTGAAGGTTCTTTTGCTTTTTGATAGCTTACCAAGCTGCTACGTTAACGACCAGCTGTCTCAAGCCCATTGCTGCTGCGAGCTTCTGTAGCGGTTTGCTCCTTGAAGTCAGCGATAAGATCGTTCATGACGATTTGATCCGACATGTTCAGCTCGGTGCGCGAGTCTTCAAAGGCGCTTATGCAGCCGCTGACTGGTATGGATGCATTGTCTTGGATGTTCCAGCATGCGCCGTTCTCAGCAATGCCATCTGCTGAAGGCATAAAGTAGAGGGTACCATCAGTGAAGGCACCGTTTCTTTGCACGACCTTCTTGCCAAGGAGAGGATTCTCCATAAGCAGAGGCATGCCAATTAAATATTGATCAGCCGTCGAGATGCCGAGCAGATGCATGATCGTAGGCGTTACATCCAGCTGACCGCCTACATTCGTATACGTTCCTGCATGCTCGTTCTTTGGCAAATGAATGAGCAATGGTACCTGCTTCACAATCATTTGACGCTCTAAATCATTCAGCGGTTTGCCAAGGAAAGTCTCAAACAACGACCAGTCATTAATTGAGTTGTCGTGATCCCCGTACATGACGAGAATCGTGTGATCCCAGAGCCCTTCTGCTTTCATTCGATCAACCAGCTCACCGAGCGCAGCGTCTACATAATGAATGGATTGCAAATAATCCCCCATTAATGTACCATCCAGCTCGCCAAGGTTAAGCTTTTGCTCCTCTACCGGCATTGTGAACGGATAATGGCTGGAGAGTGTGATCAGAAAGGAGTAAAAGGGCTGTTTCTGATCGGCAATGACGTCAAAGGATTGTCGGAAGAAAGACTTGTCTCCGAGAGCCCAGCCGATTTTTTCATCTAGTTGAAAATGCTTTAAGCTGTAAAACTGATCATATTGCATGTTTTTGTACATCGTATTTCGGTTCCAAAAACCACCCTCATAAGAGTGGAAGACGGATGTCCCATAATCGTTTGCTTTTAAGGTGCTGGACATACAATCGAATTCGTTTGGTGCATATTGGATGAAAACCGAGCCGTTCGTGACGGGCTGCATGGAGCAGTTTGCCATGAAATCGGCATCCGAGGTTCTGCCTTGAGCGGTTTGTTGATAAAACTGACTGAAATAGGCGCTCTGCTCGATTAAATCGTTTAAATTCGGGGTAATTTCTTGACCGCCGATTGATTTGTTAACCATAAAGTTTTGGAAAGCCTCGAGCTGAAGCATAATGACATTGCTGTCTTTATATGCGCCAAATAAAGCATCCTGCTCGAGCGATTTCCGCTGGTCGCCGCGTTCTTGAATCCAGTTTTTCGCGCCAGAATACTGCTCAGCGGTAACCGTCTCCGCATCCAGCCAGTGTTGTTTGACATACCGATACACATCATAGCCATGAAAACCAAGCGCGCCCGTCATGTTGTAAATGGACAGATTCCACCAATTGCCGACCAAAATACCTTGTCCCCACGTACGCTTCGCTTCATTTACGTTTGTGAAAACAAGCGATGTTCCGATGCCAAAAATGACAGCGCTTAGAACGATGCGGACGATTGCCTTTTGCATGCCAGCAGGCTTGCGACGATACTCATTCGCTTGACGAAGATCACTCCGCCCTCGCCATAATGCGTAAATCGCAAAGGGAATGATAATAATCCAATCAAGGAACAAAATAAAATCCGTCGCTCGAAGAAGTGTGCCGATACTCTCGCCTAAGGAGTCCACTTGACTGAACTGAAGCAATACGGGAACGGAGATCAGATCTTGAAAGTAGCGATAATAAATAATATCGGCATACAAAACAAAGGATGCGATCACATTCAACACGATAAGTGCAACGATCCGTCCGCGTGCGGGCAGCCATATAGTCCAGAAGCTGAACAATAAAATGGCTCCGAGCTCGATAAGGGCATCTTTATCGGTCATTTTCATTTTTGGTACGTCAAGAATAGCATTGAATAGATAAACCTTCGCCATCATCACAGCCACAAATAAAAGCAAGTCTACAGCCTTCAGCCGCTCGAGCCCTATCAGAATCTTGCTCATCAAGCGGCGTAAAGCCGAGTGGTTATTATATAACATCTATAAAATATCCTTCCTCTTTCGTTACTATCGATTTCCGCGAGGGGGAAGCGGACCAAAAAATTGCAAGTAATTACACTCGATACGTCCATTAAACAGCTTCCGCTTCTTATCCGCTGGACGTCCAAAATAGTGCTCGATTGTCGTAGATGGGCTAATCGAGAAATACGACCAAGTTGGGTAATGGAGCGCAGTCAATCCGAACTGACGCAGCGCAGCCTCTGCTTGTACATCATCGCCGAGACGTTCGCCGTATGGCGGGTTCGTAATAATGACGCCGTAATCGCCTTCAAGCTTCACTTTGGCAACAGGCTGTACAGAAAGCTTGATTTCTTTGCCGAAACCCGCTTTCTTAATCGCAGCTTCTGCGATTTCAATCGCTCCTGGATCAATATCAGAACCTGCAATTTGAAGCGGAACATCATCTTTTACCAAATCAAATGCCTCATCGCGCGCTTCATCCCACAGCTCATTCGGAATAAGCGGCCAGCCTTCGCTGTTAAAGCTTCTGCGAAGGCCAGGTGCGATGTTCCAGCCAATCATTGCTGCTTCAATTAATATCGTGCCGGAACCGCAAAATGGGTCGTAAAGCGGCCGATCAGGACGCCAGCGGCTAAGCTGAACGAGAGCAGCGGCAAGCGTTTCCCTAATTGGAGCTTCGGTAGCTACTTTCCGGTATCCACGTTTATGCAAGCCATCGCCTGTAGTGTCCAGTGTCAGCATGGCACGGTCATTCATAAGCGTAACTTCTATTACATAACGTCCGCCGTTTTCGGGAAACCATTCGGTACCATAACGTGCAGACATTTTATCAACGACCGCTTTTTTTACGATACTTTGGCAGGCGGGTACGCTTGTCAGCTGAGATTTTTGCGAGCGTCCATTTACAGGGAATTCACCGTCGTTCGGAATCCATGTCGGCCAATCAAGCGCTTTGGTGCCCTCAAACAACTCATCGAAGGTGGTAGCAGGGAATTCTCCCATTTTGATTAGAATTCTGCCTGCTGTGCGCAGCCAAAGATTGGTGCGGCAAATATCGATAGGACCGCCTGTGAAATTAACGCGTCCGTTCTCTACCTGAAGATCGGTATAACCTAGATCCTTCAATTCACGTGCAACAACCGCTTCAAGCCCCATTGGCGCAGTTGCGATCAATTGTAACTTTTCCATTTTACACTCTCTTTTCATTAATTCTTGGTGACCTTAGCTTCATATCTAAAGCATAAGCTTGTAACCCCGTGAACAAAAACATACAATCAAGTATAGGACAAACTAGCTTGTTTTTACAAATTGTAAAATTGGAGAGAGTAGAATGACGTTGCAAAATGAACAATATGTGGATTCGCTTTATGTGGCAGATGCTGATCTTGAGCGTACAAAAGCAGGTATAGCGGCTAATGGAATGCCGGATATATCAGTTGCTGATGGGTATGGCAGGCTGTTAACGATGCTTGTATCACTGTCGAAAGCACAAAATATTATTGAAATTGGAGCACTAGGCGGCTATAGCGGCATTTGCTTGGCACGGGGCCTGCAAGAGGGCGGTAAATTAGTATCGCTTGAGCTGCTGCAAAACTATGCTGATCTAGCCAAGCTGCATATGGAAGCAGCTGGACTCGGAGATAAGGTAGAGTATAGGGTCGGTGATGCGAAACAAAGCCTTGCGGAGCTGAAGTCTGCTGGCAGGAAGTTTGATTTCTTTTTTATCGATGCAGATAAAGAAGGATATCCCATCTATCTGGACTACGCGATTGCACTCGCTAATCCGGGAGCGATTATTGTAGGCGATAATATTTTACTGCGCGGAAGAACGATCGATCCAGCTAAGGAAGGTCCAGCGGTTCGTGCCGTGCGCTCTTTTAATGAGATCATCGCAACAGACGATCGTTTGCAGAGCACGATATTGCCGGGCTACGATGGATTAGCGATAGCGATTGTGAAGTAATAGAGCAAGCCCTGACCTCCATCGGTATAATGCTGGAGGGGTTCAGGGCTTTTTTTTGATTGGTGGTGGGAGTTAGGTTTGTTGGAAGTGCTCGGAGTAGGCTTTAAGCGCATATGTTTGCTTATGGGGTAGGAGTAACGTTGATTTGTGGAGGGTGTCCCAAAAGCCATAGGCTTTAGAGGCACCCTCTTCAAAGTTTTGAAATCTGTAAAAAACAAAGAAACCAACCTTTGGTAAAATGGAGGTACCACCCAACCATCTTCGAAAGGAAGGTTTCTATGTACATTCAATATACCATG